>JAQTYA010000144.1 GCA_028688525.1 Methylococcus sp.
GAACCGGATTTCCAGCACCATCAGGGAAACCAAGGTGAATAGGATCACCCCGGACAGAACATCCTCGACAGACAGCCCGATCCCCAAGCTGTCGATCTGGGGAAATTTCAGATGCGACGAAAGATTGCTTAAGATCATGACATTTCCTCCGCGTACGCTGCTTGCAACAGCCCTAGGCATCGCGGTGAAGGCGGTACGACACACTCTTCAAATCGCACTTTCCGGCACCGGATATCTGCGTACGTTGTACGATATCGTCACGATGAGCCAGGGTCGGCTTTAAGACTATCCCCGAGACCCTTCCCGGAGCAATGGAATACGAGGCGACAAACTGTTGAGCGAAACGAGCTAGAGCAGAAAGGGGGCTTGCGCCTGCAGCCCCTTGTTCGGTCTTGAGGAACGATCAGCCCCGCCCGCCGCCCTGGCTGCGCGAGCGGCCATTGCCCTGGCGCTGCTGTGGTTTCGCCGAGTGCCGGGAAGCATTGCGGGGGCCCAGCCCAGCCCTAGGTTTCGGCTGCCCTGTCGGCGCTTGCCGCCCCCCCGCATCGCGCACCGGCGGCGTACCGCGCGGACGCTCCGGTCTTTTCTCGATCTCCCGTCGAGGCGGCGGGGTAAAACCTTCGGTGGTTCCGCGCTGAATCGAGCGCTTGATTAAGCGCTCGATGCCGCCCAGGAGCTTCAGCTCGTCCTTGGCCACCAGCGATACAGCGGAACCCGCATTGCCTGCGCGCCCGGTACGGCCGATACGGTGGACATAGTCTTCCGGCACATTGGGCAGCTCGAAATTCACCACATGCGGCAACTGGTCGATATCCAGGCCTCGCGCTGCGATGTCCGTGGCCACCAGGACCGGCACCCGGCCATCCTTGAAGTCCGCCAACGCCTTGGTGCGTGCCGCCTGGCTCTTGTTGCCGTGGATCGCCGCTGCCGGAATGCCGTCCTCGGCCAATTTTTCCGCCAGCCGGTTCGCCCCATGCTTGGTGCGGGTAAAGACCAGTACTTGGCGCCAGTCGTGCTGGCGGATCAAATGGGTGAGCAAATCGCGCTTATGCTCCTGGGCTACCAGATGGACGGTCTGGTCCACCAGTTCGGATGCCGCATTGCGGCGTGCCACCTCGACGTAACCTGGATTGTTCAGCAAGCCATCGGCGAGCTCGCGAATCTCGTCCGAGAAAGTGGCCGAAAACAGCATGTTCTGCCGCTGCTTCGGCAACAGCCCCAGAATTCGGCGGATATCGCGGATAAATCCCATGTCCAGCATGCGGTCCGCCTCATCGAGCACGAAGATTTCCACGCCGGAAAGATCGACGGTTTTCTGCCCGCAATGATCGAGCAGCCGGCCCGGCGTAGCGACGAGGATATCGACCCCTTGTTCCAAAGCGCGAATCTGCGGATTGAGCCCCACGCCGCCGAACATGACCGTCGACTTCAGCGGAACGTGCTTGCCGTAAGTTTGAACGGATTCCTGAACCTGCGCCGCGAGTTCCCGAGTCGGCGTCAAAATGAGGCAGCGCGGACGGCGGCTACGGCGAGGGGCGTGGTTTTCGAGCAGCCGGTGCAGAATCGGCAAGGTGAAGCCAGCGGTTTTGCCGGTGCCGGTCTGAGCGGCGGCGAGCAAATCGCCGCCAGCAAGCAGCAAAGGGATGGCCTGGGCCTGGATGGGGGTGGGATTGACGTAGCCCGCTTCGGAAACTGCGCGCAAAAGGGGTTGAGCCAGCCCCAAATCGGCAAACGCCGGGCCGGCAGAATTCAATTCTGATGACATATCTGATCAAGTGTCCTGCGACGGCCTGCCGCTTGCGATAAGACGGCACCAATCGAGGCAGACGAACTAAAAAGGGAGGAAAGAGAAGGATGTGGCGCGGTGATTGGTTTACGCGCCACAGCGGATTCTAATGGAACGGGCTAAGGATGTCACTAAAAATACCGTTGCGGCTTATTCGAACCGGAAATTCGGCAACCTCAATGCCAACCGAGTGGGGATATTTTTTCGTCCTACCCCTGTTGGAGAAGGCGTTTTTGTTTTATCGTGAAACTCGGGTTTGCATAAACCTCTAATTGGGGAGTCTTTTCGTGGGCAATAGGCTATATGTAGGCAATTTGAACTTTCGCGTGAGCGATGTCGACCTGGAACGGACCTTCGCGGCATACGGCACGGTGAAATTGGCACAAGTGGTAATGGATCGGGAAACCGGCCGATCCAGAGGATTCGGATTCGTGGAAATGGGCAGCGACCAGGAAGCGCAAGCCGCAATCGCCGGCCTCAACGGCAAGGAAATCGACGGCCGTAGTCTGACGGTCAACGAGGCCCGTCCGCCCGAGAAACGCGGCGGTGGCGGATTCGGCGGGGAATCGCGGCGCGGCGGCGGCAGACGCTACTGATCGACCGCTGCCGACACCGGCCCGAGCGCTCTTAACCCCCGACCGGCGCATTCTCAGCTAGGGGCGGAGCGGTACGGTTCAAACAGCGGCCCGAAACCGCTGTTTGGTGATGCGCTCAAGCAAAAGCGCAGCGTGGTAGCAGTCGTCGGTCGTTTTTTCCAGGATTCCTAGAATCTCGGTCCAGTCGAACTCGGCCAACAGAGACAGGGTGCTGTAGCGGCGGTGCGATTTTCGCCACTCGTGATAGACCAGATCGGCACCCGCTTCCGCTGCCTTGAGCTCTTCTCGGCAGTGTTTGATGCTCTCGAGCGCGTTTCCCGGATATTGATCCAGCTCCGCCAACAACCGCGCCACCATGGACTGGGTAATGGACAGCAACTCCCTAGCAGCGGTCTCCGCCTGCTTGGGCATGAAGATGTCGATGACCCGAGCGGTATCGTTGAGTCCGTCGAGGATATCGTCAACATGCTTGGCGAACTGCTCCGTAAGCAAAACGGATTCGGTATAAGGTGTCGACTCCAACTCATCGTAGGCTTCGCGCATTAACGCATCGCCTTTTTCTTCCATCTGCCGAATCTGGCGGATATACGAATCGGGGGTATCGAGGTTGGCGAAAAGCCGTTCAAGAACTTGGCCACATTCGAGACTACAGTTCAAATGTTCTTGGAAAATCTTTTTGAGCGGACGGTCGGCGTGATCGAAATTCATGTCGATTTCAGCTTGAGCATGGGATAGGAAACGACGGGATTGAAGGTCATCCCCTTCATCCCTGGCAGTCCAAATTACCATGCCGCATTCTCGGCTTCTGCCTCCAGGGCGTTACCGTTTCATGTCAGGTCCGTGACACCGGACAACCGGTTTGCACTGCAGCAGCGGAAATGAGGAGCGGCCGTGCTTCTTAACAAGTTTCTGAACGAAAAAATCGACCGCTACGGCGATCGCTTAGCGGTGCAGTACCGGCCGCGCTATCGCACCGTTCGCTGGACCTACCGGGAACTGGGCGCCCGAGTGGAAAAGCTGGCAGGGGCTCTAACCGCGGCGGGCGCAGGGCCTGGCGACCGGGTGATCCTGTTCGCCGAGAACTCGCCCCATTGGGTCGCTGCGTTTTTCGCCGTAGCTGCGCGCGGTGCAACCGCGATTCCGCTCAACCCGAAAAGTCCGCCGGAACAGTTGGAGCGCCTCGCCGCCCTAGCCGAACCCAAAGCAGTTCTAACTTCACCCCGTTGCCTCTGGGAAGCCCACCCCTTATCGGGGCTCGATATAGAGCGCCCCGCCCCAGTCCAGCCGAGTCCGCTCGCGCTTCCTGCCGACGCCTCGCACCTCGCCGAGATCATCTATACCTCGGGCACCACGGGCGACCCCAAGGGCGTCATGCTTACGCATGCCAACCTGCTGTCCGACCTGGATGCGGTTGCCCGCGCCGTTCCGCTGGAACTGGACGACCATGTGCTGAGTCTGGTTCCGCTATTCCACGTTTACGGCCAGATGACTAGCCTGTTCTGCCCCCTCTCCGCGGGCTGTTCGGTCAGCTACCTCGCCGCGCCGACCACCCGCAGCGTACTCGAAGCCCTGGCGCACACGCCCGCCACCCACCTGGTCGCGGTACCGGAGGTGCTCAAAACCATGATGGACCGGTTGGAAGCTCGCATCGGCAGGATTCCTGGCTTCCTGCGGCCGCTGCTGAGAGGCAAGATCAGGGCTCGGATTTCAAAGTCCTTGCGGACCATAGTCTGCGGAGGCGCCCCGCTCGATCCGATCGTCGAGGAAAAATGGTGGGCGCTGGGCTTCGAAGTGCTGCAGGGTTACGGCCTGACCGAAACCAGCCCAGTGATCGCCGCCAACACCTCGCAATCGCACCGCATCGGCTCGGTCGGCAAGCCGCTGCAAACAGCCGAGCTACGCATCGCTCCCAACGGCGAGATCCTGGTGAAAGGCCCTATGGTCATGGCCGGGTATTTCCGCGATCCGACGCGCACAGAAGCGGCTTTCGCCGACGGCTGGCTGAAGACCGACGACGCCGGCCGCTTCGATGCCGACGGCTTCCTGTACGTCTCGGGCAGGAAGCGCTACATGATTCTGGGGCCGGGAGGGGAGAACGTTTTTCCCGAAGACATCGAAGCGGTACTCAACCGCATTGCCGGCGTCACGGAAAGCGCCGTCGTCGGACTGGAGAGCGCCGGACGCACCCTCATCCATGCCGTGCTGCTATGCGACGAAGCGCGGACCGCCGCCATCGTCGCGGAGGCCAACCTCCACCTGGCGCCGCATCAGCACATCGTAAGCTGGTCGGTATGGCCTGAAGCCGATTTCCCACGCTCGGTCACCCGCAAGGTCAAGAAGGACGAAGTCCTACGCCGGCTGCACCGGGAGCCGGCGGCTCAAGCGGCATCCTCCGGACGGACGACTCCGCTTCGGCTCCTACTGGCTCAAGTTGCCGGAGCCGAGGCCGGCGCCCTAAACAGCGACACCCGCCTAGTCCCCGACCTGGGGCTCGACTCCCTGCTCCGCATCGAAACCGTTGCGCGCATAGAAGAGGATCTCGGCGTCTGCCTGGACGAAACCGACATTGGCCCACAGACCACGGTGGCCGGCCTTGAAACCTTGCTGGAACGGCGCCGGGGCCGGATGCCGAAACTCGCCGCCTATCCCCGCTGGTCGCTGTCGCCCTGGGCTTCGAAGCTGCGTCCTCTGGCCCAGAAGATTTTTCTGCAGTGGTGGATTGCACCGTTTTGCCGGCTTCAGGTGCATGGCAGGGAGCACCTGGCGAAGCTGGAAGGCCCAGTGATCTTCATGGCCAACCATCGCAGCTACCTGGATTCCGCCATCGCCAGCTTCGCCCTCCCCGACCGCTTCCGCTACCGCCTCGCCATCGCCGCCGCCACCGGCGTGCTGTACACCCGCTACCGCTGGGCCGTGCCGGTCGGCGAACTGGCGCTCAACGCCTTCCCTCTGCCTAGCGGACCCGACGAGAACATCCGTCCCGGTCTCGAACTCATCGGCCGCCTACTGGACGACGGCTGGAACGTGCTGATTTTCCCGGAAGGCCAGATGAACCGGAGCGGACTGGGTATCCAGCCGCTCCGCCGGGGCGCCGGCACCATCGCGGTCGACATGGGCGTGCCGGTCGTGCCCTTGGTGATCGAGGGCACCGAGAAAATTTTGCCTCCGGACAGACTGATGCCGCGCAGGATGGCGCCTGTGAGCGTACGAATCGGCAAACCATTGCGGGTGGACGAGACCGAAGCCTACGGGCAGATTCTCGCTAGAATCGAAACAGCGTTACAGATCCTCCTGAGAAATCCACAAGCCTGATGCCACAGCCCTGTTGCGCTGAGAGCCAACAGGTCTCGCCGTCTTCGAAACCGGAACATTTGATTGCTTGTGGCGCGTTATTTGCCTATGTTTCCGGATGCCCGCCACGATCCGGATATCCCCGAAACGACTATTTCCGCTGTCGATTCTGATATTCGTGGCAGCGGCAGTCAAACCCGTCCAGGCTCAGGAGATTCCGCTCGATCTACACATCGCCCCCCAGAATCTGTCCTCAGCCCTTAACGAACTGTCCCGCCAGAGCAAGGTGCAGATCATCGCGGACGGTAGCGCTCTGCAGGGCAAGAAAACTGCCGGCTTCCACGGCAAGCTGGCGCTACGCCAAGCGCTCGAAAAACTCCTGGCCGGCGCCGGCCTCGGTTTTCGCTTCATCACCGACAACGCCGTCGCCATCAAGGCCGAAAAACCGCCAGCGGCAGACCCTCCCCACACACTGAAGAAAATGACAGTCACGGCCGCGCCGAGTCCGCTCGAAGAAGGCACGTACAACCCGTCCGACGCGGTCACCGCGACCAAGACCGACACCCCCATCATGGAGACGCCAGCGTCGGTCGAAATAGTCCCGCAACAAGTTCTGAAAGACCAGCAGATCACCCGGGTCGGGAAAGCCCTGGAAAACGTCAGCGGGGTCACGAACCGGCCTTCCGGCGTGGACGGCGATTTCGATCTGTTCAACCTGCGCGGCTTCTATTACGGCGACCGCATCTACCGGGACGGCGTGCCCATCAAGGTCGGCTCGTTCTGGAACGGCCAGCGCGACGTCGCCAACATAGACCGGATCGAAGTGCTCAAAGGTCCGGGAGCCGTGCTGTACGGCCGCACCGAGCCCGGCGGACTGGTGAACATCGTCACCAAACAACCGCAGCCGGAACCCTACCATGCCCTAATGCAACAGATCGGCAACTGGAACCTATTCCGAACCACGCTGGACAGCACCGGTCCGGTACCCGGCGCTGGGCAGCTCAGCTACCGCTTCAACTTCGACTTCGAGAAAGCCGGCTCTTTCCGGCAATTCGTTTCCCACGACCGTAAGTTCTTCGCCCCGGTGCTGCGCTGGGATATTACGCCGCAAACCCGGATGAACTTCGAACTGGAATACCGCGAATCCGCCAACACGGTCGATTCAGGCCTGCCGCTGGTGAACGGCTGGAACAGCTACCAGCATCCGGGCCTTATTCCTCTGGTGCCGATCACTCGGAATTACGGCGAGCCCAGCGACCGCCAACATATCCAGGAAACGCTAGTAGGACTGAACTGGACCCATGCCTTCAACGAGGACTGGAGCCTGTTCCACCGCTTCAATGCGGTATTTTCCGACACCGGTTTATTCAAGACCCAACCCCTGGTTGTCTCCACCGCAAAGCTGATCGACCCCGAATATTTCGCTCATCTGCGGTCGAACAACCAGCAACTCCTCGTTCCCCGCCAACACATCGGCATCGGCTCGCAGGTCTATTACAACACGCTCAATCTCACCGGCCATTTCC
>JAQTYA010000029.1 GCA_028688525.1 Methylococcus sp.
CCGCGGCAAGTCGAGCTGCGGCGGGATGTATAGCTGCGGCACCGTCTATGCCCTAGCAACGAACGGCAGCGGCTACAACGTGCTGCACAACTTTGACGGCACCACCGGCGCGGATCCCCAAGCCGGGTTGCTCCAGGGCGCCGACGGTCGCTTGTACGGCACGACCTCTAGGGGCGGCAGCTTTAACTACGTCTACGGCACGGTGTATGCCTTGGCGGCGGACGGCAGCGGCTACACCGTGCTGCACAGTTTCGATAACGCCAACGGCTCATCTCCCCAAGCCGGGCTGATCCTAGGCGCCGACGGCCGGATGTACGGCACGACCTCACAAGGCAGCAGTTCGAACCTAGGCACGGTGTACGCCCTGGCGGCGGACGGCAGCGGCTACACCGTGCTGCAGAATTTCGACGGCGCCAACGGCGCTAATCCCCAAGCCGGGTTGCTTCAGGACCTGGACGGATATCTGTACGGCACGGCCCCAAACGGCGGCCCACAAGGCGGCGGCACCCTGTTCCGTCTGGCCCCGCCGGCCCCCACCGCCACGCCAAACCCGACCACTACGCCAGCCCCAACCACGACGCCGAGCCCGACGGCCACGCCAACCCCTACCGCTACACCGGCGCCGGTCCACCCCGTTAAACTGAAGGTGACGAAAGCGGGCCAGGGCACGGTGAGCAGCTTACCCGGTGGCATCGAATGCGGCGAAGCCTGCTCGGCTCCATTCGAAATCGACAGTGCCGTGACCCTGACGGCGGTGCCCGAGCCGGGCTTCGGCTTCGCCAGGTGGTCCGGCGCCTGCCAGGGCGAAGTGCCCTCGTGTACGGTCGAGCTGAACAAGGCGAAGACCGTCACAGCCAAGTTCGAGCGGACTTTGGCCGAACTGACGGTGAAAAAGACGGGCCAGGGGGAAGGGAGGGTCACCAGCACGCCTGCCGGCATCGATTGCGGCGCCGAGTGCGATGCCTTGTTCGAAGCCGGCGCCGAAGTCGCCGTCACCGCAGTGCCTGAGGAAGGCTACGAATTCCGGGGTTGGGGCGGTGCCTGCGGCGGTAAAAAGCCTACCTGCACGATCGCACTGAAAAAGGCCAAGGCTAAAAAACTCACCGCCAAGTTTTTGAGGAAAAGAAACTAGGCTTTCTCCGCAATTCACGGGAACGGTGACTTCGTCGTCCGAGATTCCGTCCAAAAAAAGACCCGCCGAAGCGGGTCGAACGAACGGAACGAGAAAAAGCGGCGCCGCGCGGCTTAGGCCTGCTAGCGCGTCGGAGTAAAAGCGGTATCTTCGAAAAACTTGTCGGCCTGTTTCTCGGTCTCAGGATCGAGCGGTCGCGGGTTGTTGCGGTAATTGGTTTCGTTGATGTAGCCGTGGAGCACAATGCTCTTGTCCTGGGGGTGGCGGCACAGGAAGCCGCGGTTCACGTATTCGTAGACCATCTGCTCCACCGATTGCTGGATCGGCGCCGGCTCGATCTGCTTGGCCTTGAAGCTGACGCAGGGCGCGCCGTCTTGGAGTAAGGCTCCACGGTCAGCGCCACCAGGCTGGAGCGCTCGATATCCTCGAAGTCGTCAGATATCACGTCGTAGCGTTTGGCCAAGATGACCTTGGCGGCATCGGGAAATCCGGCCTCATCCGCCGACTGCGCGTTCCCTGCCGGCAAGGATTCCACACCCAGCCGGGCATGGACAAACTTCGGCCGCTTGTCCCGGTCCTCTTCCCTAGGCTTGGTGTTCTTCTCGAATACGATGCTGCTGCTCTTCTCTTCCTTGAGAATCCAGCCCTCGCCTTGCGGCAGGCTGACCCTGAAACCGTTGCCTTGCAGCCGCCCCTGCGAGTCGGACGGCGCGACCGTATTTTTCGCGCAGCTCCAGACCACCGGCGTGAGCAAGCCGAGCACCAGCAGTTCGGGGACTAGGGGCCGGCGATCCGCGCCCCGATAAGCTAAGAAGTTCATGGGCATCCTTGAATAGTCGTTCGAACAGGAGTGAATCATTCGCTCGTGCCAACGCACATTCGATGCCAAGGCGGCCTGCCAGACCTTGTAGCTGCTCAGCCAGCAGGCGTGGTACGCAACATGCTTTCAGAGCAGCAGGAAGCTCGAAAATCTGCCCCGGAACTCCCCGGCTCGGCACTGCAATCCGAACTTTCTGCGTTTCGCGTTGCTGTTCAGACAACACCCGGGAAGCATGGGTGTTGAGTCGGCAACATGATGCCGGCGTCGCAATCAACAACTCATGATGCGAGAATAAAAATATTCATATTTATTCTTTATGGTTTTATACAACGAGTTGTTAAAGTTAGACAACGCCGGCTGAGGGAACATCGGCGCAAGCGATGCCGGCGCACATACTGGAGCCACCGCAATCACCACCAGAGGCGAAGCGAACCACCATGGAAAACACTCTCCCCGATCGACAAACCGAGCTGCTCAAGGACGGACAGCTCTCCCCGGTGCTCACTTTCCAGGAGCCTCGTTCGCTCTCGCTTTCCATCCGGGCCAGCGCTCTAGTGTTCGAGGATCCGTCTTCGCGCCGGTTGCTGGATCACGTCGAGCGGATCGCACCCAGCGACGCCACTGTGCTCATCATCGGCGAAACCGGCACCGGCAAGGAACTGATCGCCCGCCACATCCACGCCCTCAGCCACCGGCGCAACGGACCTTTCGGCGCCCTGAACTGCGCCTCCTTGACTGAATCGCTGATCGAAAGCGAGCTGTTCGGCCACGAGAAGGGCGCTTTCACCGGGGCCGTGGGCGCCAAGGAAGGCTGGTTCGAGACCGCCCACGGCGGCACCCTGTTCCTCGATGAGGTCGGAGACCTGCCCTTGGGCCTGCAGGCCAAGCTGCTGCGGGTACTGCAGGAGCGTGAAGTGGTGAGAGTAGGCGCGCGCCGGGCCACGCCGATCGACGTGCGGGTCATTGCGGCAACCAACGTGAACCTGGAAGAAGCGGTGGAGGCGGGCCGCTTCCGGGCCGATCTGTACTACCGCTTCAACGTGGCGAACGTGCGGCTGATTCCGCTGCGGGAGCGCGCCGGCGACATCCTGCCCCTGGCCTGCCATTTCCTGAATATCTACGGCAAGCGCCTAGGCTATACCGAGGCGATGCTGACGCCGGAAGCCGAGCAAATCCTGCTGGATTACGACTGGCCGGGCAATATCCGCGAGTTGGAAAACGCTATCCACCGCGCCCTGCTGGTCTGTCCCGGAGACCAGCTCCGCGCCGGCGATTTCAAGCTCTCCGGATTGAAAACCCATACGCCGACGCCCTCGATCTCAACCTCCTCGCTGGAAAACGCGCTAAAAGTGCTGTGCGAACGCTCGCCGCCCAAGCTGTTCGAGCTGATCGAGAAAACCGTGATCCGCACGGCTTACGACTACTGCGAGCAGAATCAGGTACAGACCGCGCGCCTGCTGGACATCAGCCGTAATCTTTTGCGCCACCGGCTGGCAGTCTACGGCATGCTGCCCGGCGACAAGCCGCCGGAACCGGATCGGCCCGTGCCGGCCCGCCAGCACGGCTACGTACCGCCGGCAGCCGAACTGGGTTGCTGCGACTAAAGGCCCCTCATCCATTTGCGTTGCTCCTCCTCCTTGACGACCCGCTCTTGCGGGTCTTTTTTTGCCATTGCTGGCTTGGCAGCAGCATTCCGGCAGCCCATGCTGCTGACCGCGCAGCCGCGGTCTCCTTTCCCTTTGGATGCGTGCAAGGACCTATTGGCATATTCCTTTCAACGGAAGATCACGGGAATAACCCGCAACCGCATCCTGGAGTCCCCATGTCCACCGTACCCGATCTCTACCGCGCTAACCCGCCGCTCCGCCACTTGCCGAATTCCGCCGAAATCGAACCGACCGGAGGCGCCCTCGGCGCATTCGTATCCGGAATCGACGCCAGCCTCCCGGTCGATCCGGCCACCCTCCTCAAACTCAGGCAGGCCCTCAACGACCACCATATCCTGATCTTCAGCGGTCAAAATCTGAGCGACGAGGAATTCCTCCGCCTCGCCACCTACTTCGGCGCGGTGTTCATCCCGCCGGAAGACGTACCGGTGCTGGCTTCCGACAATGCCGGCAAGACCCCGGACATCATCCCGATCGCCAATGTCGAAGGCGGCTACACCGGCAACGGCGAGTTGCACGCCCATATCGACCATCAATGGACGCCCTATCCTTCCGCGGGCTCGCTGCTGTATGCGCTGGAAGTGCCGGAAACCGGCGGCGACACCATCTGGATCAACCTCGCCCTGGCCTACGGCGCACTGGACGAGGCGACCAAGCGCCTCATCGACGGCCTACAGCTCATCACCTACAATCCGTTCAAGCGCAAGCCCGGCGACCCGCGTCCCCGCTACCGGCTCGACCCGAACGCCCCGCCCAGCAGCGAGGCCTTCCCCCACCCGTTGGTGCGCACCCATCCCGAGAGCGGCAGGAAGCTGCTGTATCTCAGCGCAGCCACCGAAGTGGAAATCGTTGGCTGGGAGCCGCAGGAGGGCGCGGCCCTGATCGAGCGGTTGCGGGCCCATCTGGCGGACCCGCGTTTCGCCTACCGCCACCATTGGAGCGTGGGCGACATCGTGTTCTGGGACAACCAAGCGACCGTGCATGCGCGAACCCCGTTCCCTGCAGAATCCCGGCGCGTACTCAAGCGCGTCAGCCTAGCGGGCGGGCGGCCTTTTTAAACCATCGACGAAGACCATGACTCCAACCCAAACGCTACTCGAATCCCGTTACGGCCGGCACGAACCCGTGCCGGCCATCGCCTCGAACGCAGTTCTGGAACACCTGCTTTCCCACCGCTCGGTCCGCGCTTACACCTCGGAGCCCTTGGCCCCAGGCACGCTGGAAGCCCTGGTGGCTGCGGCCCAGTCTGCCGCCAGCTCGTCCAACCTTCAGCTCTGGAGCGTGGTCGCGGTCGAAGACGGCGAGCGCAGAGCCCGTCTGGCCGAGCTGGCCGGCAACCAGGCCCACATCGTCCAGGCGCCGCTGTTCCTGGTCTGGCTGGCGGACCATGCGCGTCTGCGACGGATCGCGGCGCAACGCGGCATCGCCGCGGAGGGGCTGGATTACCTCGAGATGTACACCATGGCCGTGGTCGACGCCGCGCTGGCGGCGCAGAACGCCGTGGCCGCCGCGGAATCGTTGAGGCTAGGCACTGTCTACATCGGCGCGATGCGCAACCACCCGGAACAGGTGGCGGCGGAACTCGGTTTGCCGCCAGGGGTTTTCGCCGCGTTCGGGCTCTGCGTCGGCCATCCCGACCCCGCCGCCCTCCCCGCCATCAAACCGCGCCTGCCGCAGGAGGCGGTGCTGCACCGGGAAACCTATGCCCTGGAAAGCCAGGACGACGCAGTGGAGCGCTACAACGCCGCCATGTCGGAGTTCTATGCCGAACAGAACATGGCCGTCACGGGCGACTGGTCGAAACACTCCGCCGCACGTATATCCGGTCCCGCCAAGCTGTCCGGCCGCGACCGGCTCAAGGCCGCCCTGAACGCCCTCGGCTTCGAGCTCCGCTGACATGGCCGGGCCGGCTCTCAGATTGAAGATCGTCCAGGCCGGCGAACCGGTACTGCGGCAGCGGGCACGCGCCTTGAGCCCGGAAGAAATCCGCAGTACCGCGATCCAGGAGCTGATCGAGCATATGCGCGAGACGATGCACGACGCGCCGGGCGTGGGACTCGCCGCCCCGCAGATCGGCCAGAACCTGCAACTGGCCGTCATCGAAGACCGCGCCGAGTACCAGAAGGGCCTGTCGGCCGAGGAACTGACCGCACGGGCACGCGAACCCGTGCCCTTCCACGTCATCGTCAATCCGGAAATCGTCGCCCGCTCGGAAGAGACCGCGGTCTTCCACGAAGGCTGCCTCAGCCTCGCCGGATTCAGCGCCCAGGTCGAGCGAGCACGCGCGGTGCGGGTGTCCTGCCTGGATCACCGGGGAGAGACGCGGATCATCGAGGCCAGCGGCTGGTATGCCCGCATCCTCCAACATGAGATCGATCATCTGCACGGCGGGCTCTACATCGACCGCATGGACCCGCGCAGCTTTACCAGCCAGGCCAACTACGCCCGCTACGGTAAAGGCGAAACCCGCTAACCCGGCCCTGGCATGCTCGCCCAGCAGCACCGCCGCAACAACGCCTGGGTCCACAAACGCAAAGCCAGCCCGCCGGATCGCGGAATATCGAGGCGTCGGCGGCTGGCACGGACCCTGCTCCTTCCGCTGTAGGCGAAGACAGGCATAGCGACCGGAAAGCCCGCCGCGGGTCCAGCACAAGCCCATACGCCCATTCCGGCAACGCGGGGGCCAAGGACAAGGATCGTCTTCGCCCTTCGAATCAACCCTATCATGGAGACCACTCATGCCTACGCTTTACGTCGCCCCCGGCGCCTGCTCGTTCGGAGCCCATGTCGTCCTGAAAGAACTCGGTATCCCGCACGAAATCGCCGCCGTGCCGCTGCGCACGCCCGATTCGCCGATACATCGGAGCAACCCGTTGGGGCGGGTACCGGCTCTGAAACTGGATTCTGGCGAAGTGCTGACCGAGAACGGAGCGATCCTGCCCTTCCTCGGCGACCTCAAGCCGGAAGCCGGACTGTTCGCAACGGCCGGCTCAGTCGAGCGCGCCCGCATCCAGGAATGGATCGGATTCCTGAACTCCGACCTGCACCCGGCTTTCCGCCCGGTCAACCGTCCTGAAATCTTCCACGACGACAGCGCTACCCATGACGCCATCAAGGCGAAAGGCACCGAGCGCCTGCTGCAGCTGCTTCAGATCGTGGACCGCAAACTGGAAGGAAAGACCTGGGCCATCGGCGACCGCTTCACCATCGCCGATGCCTACCTGGGCGTGTTCTGGCGCTGGCTCCAGCGCACCCAAAGCCCCTGGCTCGCGCAGCTCCCGAACCTGTCCGCCTTCGGCGCCCGCTTCGACCAGCGCCCCTCCGTCCAAGCCGCCCTGGCCGCCGAACAGGCTCCGGTTCAGCAAAAAGCCGCTTGAACGTCTGAAGCCTAAGTCGTAGGGGCCGTCGTGAAACGGGCGGCCCCGCACCTGCGGGCCTCTCGCTAAATCTCCGAACTGGGGAGCCGCCAACGCGCGGCAATCAACCCGGGCTAGCCCAGCCGCCTTATACTCTGTCGCGCCCCGATCTGCGGGCATCGATCTTCCGGCCAGAATACCCATGCCTAGCTACCGCACCGCCCCCCTGGCTTCCTGTAAAGTTCCTCCAGGCATTCCATTCATCGTAGGGAATGAGTTGGCGGAACGCTTCAGCTATTACGGCATGCGGGCGATCCTGGTGGTGTTCATGACCCGTTACCTGGTGGACGCCGCCGGCAATCCCGCGCCGATGCCGGACAGCGAGGCCAAGGGCTATTTCCATCTGTTCGTGTCCATCACCTATTTCACGCCGTTCCTGGGCGCCTTGCTGGCGGACGGCGTGCTGGGCAAGTACCGCACCATCATTGCTCTGTCGCTGGTCTATTGCCTAGGGCATTTCGCCCTGGCGCTGGACGACACCCGCACGGGCCTGCTGCTGGGGCAGTCCTTGATCGCGCTGGGCGCGGGCGGCATCAAGCCCTGCGTTTCCGCCCATGTGGGCGACCAGTTCGGCCAATCCAACCGCCATCTGCTAAGCAAGGTCTATAGCTGGTTCTATCTTTCCATCAGTCTGGGCGCGTTCGCGTCCATGCTGCTGATTCCCTGGCTGCTGGAGCGGCACGGCGCCGCGACGGCGTTCGCGGTGCCGGGCCTGTTGATGCTGCTGGCGACGATCGTGTTCTGGTCGGGCCGCCATCGCTTCGTGCACATCCCGCCGGCGGGCATGCGCTTCGTCCGCGAGGCTGCGAGCGGCGAGGGGCTGCGCTGCTTGGCCCCGCTGCTCGGAGTGTTCGCCTTCGTCACCATGTTCTGGGCGCTGTTCGATCAGACCGGCTCGTCCTGGGTGCTGCAATCGCAGCACATGGACCGCTTGCTGTTCGGCTATGAAATACTGCCGTCCCAGATCCAGGCGGCCAATCCCTTGCTGATCGTTTTGCTCACGCCGCTGTTCTACCGGGTGCTGTACCCGGTACTGGAACGCCTTGCGCCGATGACGGCACTGAACAAGATCGCACTGGGGCTGATGTTTACGGTGCTGGCCTTCGCCCTCGCGGCCTGGATTCAGACCCGCATCGATGCCGGGATCAAACCCGGCATTGCCTGGCAACTGCTGGCGTATCTGCTGCTGACGTCGGCGGAAGTGATGGTCTCCATCACCTCGCTGGAATTCGCCTATACCCAGGCGCCTTTGAGCATGAAATCCTTCGTCATGTCGCTGTACCTGGGGGCCGTGGCGCTAGGAAATCTATTCACGGCCCTGGTGAACTTCTGGATCGAAAAATCGGCCCCGCCCTGGCTGGCCGGTGCCGGCTATTTCTGGTTCTTCACCGGCTTAATGCTGGTGACCGCCTTAGGTTTTTTCGCCTATAGCCGGAATTACCGCGAGCGGTCTTATCTACAGGCCGAGCGGCCAGAGCATTAGCCGCTCACTTCACTTCGGCCCAGCCTTCGCCGCGCGGATCGCTGGCGGCGCTCAGACGGTTTCCGCGCTTGTCCCACTGCACCGCCTGCATGTCGCCGTAACGGTAGGGCACTTTTTGCAGCGTATGTCCAAGCTTTTCCAGTCCCCGGATATCCTCTCGCGATAGACCGTCCGGCTCGTATTCGACGGCGTCGGGCAGGTATTGATGGTGGAAGCGCCCGACCGAAACCCAGGACTCGGGGCCGTGCCCTTCGGCGAAATCGAGCACGGCCAGCAGGACCATGGAGATGATCCTGCTGCCGCCCGGCGTCCCCAGCACGGCGACGCGTTCCGGCGTTTCCAAGAAAGTTGGCGTCATGCTCGAGAGCATGCGCTTGCCCGGCGCGATGGCATTCGCGGCGCCGCCGACCAGGCCGTAGCTATTGGGCTGGCCGGGCGCCGTGGCGAAGTCGTCCATTTCGTCGTTCAGCAGCACGCCGGTGCCTGCCGGAACGAAACCGGAACCGAAGGCGTTGTTGACGCTCAAAGTGGCGGCGACCAGGTTGCCGTCCTTGTCGACGATGGAAAAATGGGTGGTATTGTCGCCTTGGCGGGACGGCGCCACCGCGCCCAAAGCAGCGCTGGGCAAGGCGCGGTCGAGCCGGATGGAGCTGCGCAGCCCGGCGGCGTAAGCCGGGCTGAGAAGCCTGCCGAGCGGCATCCGCACGAAGGCGGGATCGCCCAGATAAAGGTCGCGGTCGCGGTAAGCGCGCCGTTCGGCTTCGATGACCAGATGCTTGCGGGCAGCGCCGTCCAGCCGGGCCAGATCGTAGCCGGACAGTATGTTCAATGCCTCCAGCAATACCGTGCCGCCGCTGGATGGCGGGGCCGCGCTGCTGATCGAGATGCCGCGGTAGCGCCCCCTCAGCGGGAATCTTTCCATCACCGAATATCTTTCCAGGTCGGCGCCCTGCCAAATGCCGCCGCCCGCCCGAACGCCTTGGACCAGGCGCTGCGCAGTAGACCCGCCATAGAAGCCCGCCCGCCCTTCCCGCGCGATGCGCCGCAAGGTCTCCGCCAAATCCTTTTGCACCAGCAGAAACCCGGCCCTGGGCGCCGCGTAGTGATCGAGAAAAATCGCGCTGGCTGCGGGCGAACCTTGCAGGGCAGCTACCCGAGGTTTTACCGCCACGGCGTAGCGCTCGCCGACGGCGAAACCGGTTTCCGCATGGCGGATGGCGGGCGCCAGCGATTTCTCCAGCGGCAGCCGGCCGAAATGCTCCGCCAAATGCACCAGCGCCGCGGGCAAGCCCGGTATCCCCGCGGCCAGAGGGCCATCCAGGGAAGCGCCGGGCCTTGCGTCCCGGTACATATCGGGTCCGGCGGTCAAGGGCGCGGTTTCGCGCCCATCCAGTATGACGGTCTTGCCGTCCTCGGCCCGCCGCAGCAGCCAGAATCCGCCGCCGCCCAGCCCCGAACCCTGCGGCTCTACGACCGCTAGGGCCGCCGACACCGCGACCGCCGCGTCGAAAGCATTGCCGCCTTGATCCAGCACCTCGAATCCGGCCCGGGTCGCCAGTGGATGCGCACTGGCGATGGCGGCATGGCCAGGGCCTTCGGCGGCTTGGACGGCACAGACGACGAATGCCAGCAGTAAAGCCTTGACGAAGGCCGCCGGAGCGTATCGCCAGCCCTTAGAACCCGCCCCAGGCCGGGGCGATGGATGGGAGAGGTCGAGATCAGAGGAGGATTCTGGCATGGCGGTCGACTCAATGGGCAGTACCCGAATGAAGCCCATATTACTCAGTTTCCTGGCGCTGCGAACGCCGCCGGCTCGATAGCGCGGTGCCTTCGGCACGCCCTTATTCCCTGGAATGCTGCCCTGCCAACACCGGTAGCCCTGCTGCCTGGAGGGCAGGACGGCTCCATACCCGCGCCTCGGCACCCAAAGCGCTGCTGGCATGGAGGCTGCTTCGCCGAAACAGCCACCTGCGGCTATCCCTGCCCTATGAGGAAAACCATGCCCGAACCGCGTACCGCCGAATATCCCGTACACCGATTGTTCGCCGCGCGCCTTCACCGGCGAAGCCATCGACGACGCCACCCTCCTGAGCTTGTTCGAAGCCGCGCGCTGGGCGCCTTCAGCGTATAACTCGCAGCCCTGGCGCTTCATCTATGCCAAGAACGGCAGCGAAAACCGGCCACGGTTTCTGGACCTGCTTTCCGAATACAACCGGTCGTGGGCGCAAAGCGCTTCTGCCCTGGTGATTCTGCTCTCCAAGAAGAGCTTCGTCCCGCCCGGAAAATCCGATCCGCGGCCCGCGACCACCCACGCTTTCGACGCCGGAGCCGCCTGGGCCAGTCTGGCTCTGCAGGCCACGCATTTGGGATGGCATGCCCATGCCATCGGCGGGTACGATAAAGAGAGAGCCCGCGCCGCGTTGGGCGTGCCCGAGGAATACCAGCTGGACGCGGCGATTGCCGTGGGCCGGCAAGCGGATAAATCCACCCTGCCGGAGGCACTGCGAGAGCGGGAAACGCCCAATTCGCGCCGGCCGCTGGCGGAACTCGTCGCGGAGGGACGTTTCGCATTCGCGGAATAGCCGCGAGATACCTCGATGTTGCTCTTGGCTTCCCTTCCAAAAGCAACGGACTCCTTACGATTGGACAAATGAAAGCTGGAAACTGGAATACCGATCCCATGATGTTCGTCACGCCCCGCCCCGAGCTGATTTTCGAGAGCGGAGAAGGCGCTTGGCTGTTCGACCACACCGGGAAACGCTATCTGGATTTCGTCCAGGGCTGGGCGGTGAATTGCCTGGGGCACTGCCCGCCGGAAATCCGTCAGGCGCTTGCCCGGCAATCGGAATGGCTGCTCAACCCCAGCCCCGCCTTCTACAACGGTCCTGCGCTGAAGCTGGCCGAACTGCTGACCCGGCACTCCTGCTTCGACCGGGTGTTTTTCGCCAATACCGGCGCCGAGGCCAACGAGGGCGCCATCAAGCTGGCGCGCAAATGGGGACGGCAGCACAAAGGCGGCGCCTACGAGATCGTCACCTTCCGCGACGGCTTTCATGGCCGCACCCTGGCTACCATGTCGGCCTCCGGCAAGCCCGGCTGGGATACTTTGTTCGCGCCGCAAGTTCCCGGCTTCCCCAAGGCGCGGCTGAACGACCTCGATTCGGTACGGGCGGCGATCAACGAGCGGACCGTCGCGGTCATGCTGGAGCCTGTACAGGGCGAAGCCGGCGTGGTTCCCGCCGAAATCGAATTTCTGCGCGAACTGCGCGCACTGACCGAGGAACGCGGCCTGCTGCTGATCGCCGATGAGGTACAGACCGGTGTGGGACGGACAGGCAAGCTGTTCGCCTACCAGCATGCCGGCATCGAACCGGACATCATGACCCTGGGCAAAGGCATAGGCGGCGGCGTGCCCCTGTCCGCCCTGCTCGCCCGAGAAACCGTCTGCTGCTTCGAGGCCGGCGACCAGGGCGGCACTTACAACGGCAACCCGCTCATGACCGCAGTCGGCCTCGCGGTCGTTCAAAAGATAGTGTCACCCGGTTTCCTGGAGAATGTCGCCGCGACCGGTGCCTATCTGTCGCAGCGGCTGAGAGATTTGGCCGAGCGCCGGGGCTGGCCGGGCGAACGCGGACTGGGGCTGCTCCGTGCCCTCATCCTGCCTGACGAGCGCGGCCCCGCCCTCGTCAAGGCCGGCTTGGAACTGGCACCCACCGGCCTGCTCATCAACTCGCCGAGGCCGAACCTGCTGCGCTTCATGCCAGCCCTCAACGTCAGCCGGGAAGAAATCGACCTGATGCTCGAACTGCTCGAAGGAATCATCGGCCAGGAGTAAACCCGCCGCGGCCGGCTAGCGGCATTCGATGAGGCGGTTGACCGAGTCCAAGGCGTCCTGGTTGTACTCGGCGTGAAGCTTGCCCAGGTGGCAGGCATCGAGAATGATGTTGGAGCCGGCCGGAAACTGCACCGCCTCTCCCGGTTTTTCGTGGCGCAGTATGGACTGGGCCAGGGTCGCCGCCTGCCGGCCGATGGTGGGAATATCCGGCGCCACCACCAGGCTGGCGCCGAACCCAACGAACACGTCGCTGTAGGCATAGACCGGCTTGCCGGCTTCGTCCGCCGCCTGGAATATCCCTTCCACCCGGTCGCGGTCTACCAGGATGCCGGGGTCGGAAACGAGCCAGAGGATGTCGATCTGCGGCAGAAGCTCCAGTAGGGCGTCGTCCACCTCGTCATTGACCGGGTTGTCGACGGACTTTTCCACCAGCGTCAATCCCACGTCCTTGGAATAAGTCCGGGCTTCGGCGATCCGTTCGCGGTTGAATTTCGGGTCGAACATGACCCCGACCCGGACCGCCTTCGGCAGCAGATAGCGCAGCAAGGACAGCTCCTGGGACAGCGATAGCTCGTTGGCGATGCCGTAGACACCCACCCGGCGCGGGAAACGCTGCCAGTTGATGACCGACGAGAACAGCTGCGGAGTGCCGCCCGCAGCGCCGCCGGCCAGATGAAAGGCCTGAGAACCGATGCTGTAAACCAGGTCGGGGCGTTCGCGCGCGATCAAATCGTTCAGGCCCGCCGCATCGAGGTCCGACTCTTCCAGGTTGATGTCTAAGACAGTCTGCCCCCCCATCTGCCGGCGAAATTCCTCTTCGGTCAGACGGTAGCGGTCGACCGAGCGGGCCGTGTTGAGCACGACGATCTTGCCGCCAGGCTCCTGCCCCGCAGCGGCGGCAGGCATCAGCAAGGCCCCCAGCAGCAAGCCCCAGTTCAGCAGAAAATGTCGTCGGCACATGGCGGTCACGGCGCGCGCAATTGGGTGGAATACGGCGCTTCCAGCGTTTCGACACGCTTCCAGCCGTCCAGGCCGAGCAGCTTCAGGTCCGTGACTCCGGCGGGCTGTTTGTCCATGTCTTCCAATATCTTGACCAGGGGTGTGCCTTCCTGCCGGAACGCCCGGGGAACCGTGGCGACCAGCAGGAAGGTCTTCTCGCTCTGCGCCAAGGGTTTCAGCTGGCTGTGCTGCTTGGGATTGATCGCGGCCAGCTTCTGCAGGCTGGTTTCGGAGGAAATCGCGGCCTGGGCCATGCCGAAACTCACGGCCATGAGCGCGTCGATGTCCTTGGGCACGCTCAGTACCTTGAAGCTGTCGACCAGGGCATGGCGCTCCGGCCCCAGCGTCTGTTTCAGCAAGCTTCTCAGGTAGTCCTCGCTGCCGGTCCCGGCGACGGTGACGCCTTTCAGAGCGGAGACATCGGCGACGTCCTTGGCGGAAAGAATCTTGCGCTGCAGGAACGCACCCTTGGAGGTCCCGACCAGCACGGCGTCCAGGGGCTGGCGGCCCTTGATCTCGCCGTAATGCCAGCCCGACAGCATGTATACGCCGCGCGATTTCTGCGCCAGCGCCTGCTCGAACGTCGCCCGGACGTTGAAGGGCTGGAACACGTACGGGCCGAGCGGGGCGAGGTAGGTGTCGAATTCGGTCTTGAGCGTGGCATAGCTGTCGATGCTGCTCTCCGGATTGAAAAAATACACCGAGTCTTCGGCCGGCGCAGCCGTTGCGGCGCAAAACAGCACCACCGCCGTCCACCCGCGCCGCCGGCTTTCTGAAATGTGATGCTTGGCTTCGGCCGACACGACTAGAACCGCAGGCTCATGTGGCCGTAAAAGGTTCGGCCAGACACCGAGAAATCTCCGGGATCGGCATATTGCTTGCCGAGCAAGTTGTAGACGGTCAGGCCCATGTCCAAGCCGTTGACGATCTGGCCCTGGTTGAGGACGCTGAGGTTGAGCAGCACGTAGCTGCCGAGATTCGGCGACGCCGGGGACACCGACGTATCGCCCGCAACGGCGCCGTTGTAAAGCAGGTTGGCGAAGCCGTTCCAGTGGCCGTCGAAGCGCCAGTTGCCGATGAGGTTCACCCGGCTGTGCGGCACGTCCGGCGCAGTCTGCCCGTTCAGCAAGGGGTTCTGGTAGGTGTAATTGGCCAGCAGATAACTGCCGTGATCGGCCCCCTGAAAATCGTAGCGCCCCTCCCATTCCACCCCGTCGGTGACCAGCGTGCCCTGGTTTTCGTAGCGCTTGAAGTTGGGGAAGAGCTCGTTCTTGGGACAGGGTCCAGGGCCTGGGCAGTACCGCACCGCGTCGATCATGTCGGTGATGCGGCTATGGAAATACACCGCCTGGGCCGTGAGCCCGCGCAACGGATGCGCTACGAGGCCAGTCTCGAAGGTCTGCTCCCGCTCCGGTGCCAGATCGGAATTGCCGATGGCCAAGACGTTGCTATAAGGGTCCATTTCGCCCAGTACCGGCGCACGGTAGGCCGTGCCGTAGGAGAACTTGAGGGAATAATCGCGGACGAACTCCCAGTTGAAACCCATGCGCGGGTTGAAGGTGCCGCCGAAATCGCTGTAGTGGTCGTAGCGCGCACCCAGACTCAGGTGCAGGCTATGCCAGACCTCCCACATGTCCTGCAGATAGACGCTCCAGCGCGTGCGCGACATATCGGAACTGGCGGCATTGATATTGGCGTTGGGGTCGTAAGGCACCGTCTGGCGATACGCCGGATTGTCGTAGGCCTCCTGCGCCAGTGCGACGCCGCCGATCAGGCTGTTGTTGCGGGACACCCGGTAATTGGCCTGTACCTCACCCCCGGTGCGGGAATCGTTCGAGCCGCCGCCCCAGGAAGCGATCTGCGGGTTGATGCGCGAGCCGGAATTCGCGGTACCGGAGAAGCTGCTGTCGAAGGAATCGTAATAAAGCTGAGTGCTGAGGCTCAAATCCTCGCGCAGGGTCCAGTCCCGGCTGAGCCGCAAAAAATAGTTGTCGTACTGATTGTTTTGGGTGACTGCATTCAGATTGAAGGGGCTGACGTAAGGATCGAGCTGTTTGCCGATATAGCGCCCGTCTAGCTTGAAGCCTTCGTACCCCAACTGCCACTCCAGGTCGTAGCGTTTTTCCGGCCCCGTCACCGCCTGCTGGGTTCCGCCCAGATTGCGCGGGAGGCCGTTGGTACTACGGTAATTGAAATGCACCACCGCCTCGCCGTTGTCGAACTGCTGCCCTACGGAGGCCCGGTACTGCTGGGTGTTGTAATTGCCGTAGCCGGCCGAAGTCCGGACGCCGTGGGTATCCTTGGCGTCCTGCGTGATGATATTGATGACCGCCATCATGGCATTGGCGCCGTAAAGGGCGGAAGCCGAACCGCGCACCACTTCGATGCGCTTGATGGTGTCGACCGCCAGGTCGTCGTAGACCCAGGTGCTGCCGGGATTGGCCATGTCCTGGTCCAGGGGATGGCCGTTCAACAGCATCAGCACTTTATCGGAGAAGGAGGTCCGCACCCCGCGCACGTCGATGGCGCCGACGCCGAATTCGGTCTGGGTGATGCCGATGCCCGGCACGATGCGCAAGGCGTCGGACAGCGTCCGCGCGCCCATGCGCTTGATCTGCTCCTGAGTGATGACCGTGCTGGTGGCGATGGATTTATCGGTTCGCTCCTTGGTGCGCGAGGCCGTCACCAGGGTGTCGCGTTCGGCTTCGAGAAACTTGAGCTCGCCTTCCATGTCGGCGTCTTCCGGCGCCCCTTCGGCTCGCGCTTCGGATGCCGCTCCGGCGGCAGCCAACCACAACGCTGCCGCCCATGCCGGACGCCGATCCCTGCAGTCGCTACGACGCATCCGCCCTCCTCAAGCGGCCTCGCCGGCAGACGGCGCCCGGCGCACCGCGATCAGCGTGATATCGTCGGACTGCTCTGCCGTACCGACATGCTCACGCACTTGGGAAATGACCGAGCCGACGAGCTCGCCGGCATTCTCGCGCGTCTTGCCTTGCAGCGAACCCAACAGGCGCGGATCGCCGAACAATTCGAAATCGACGTTCATCGCTTCGTTCACCCCGTCGGTATACATCACCAGGGCGGCGCCCGGCTGCAGCACCAGCTCCTGTTCGGTGAACTCGATGTCGTCGAAAACGCCCAAGGCGATTCCGGTATCCCCCGTTAGCATCTCCACGCTGCCGTCCTGCCCCAACAAAACCGGTCGATTGTGGCCGCCATAGCTGTACACCAGCCTCCCCGTCTCGACATCCAGCGTCGCCAGGAATACCGTCACGAACATGCCGACGTCGTTTTCCCGGCACAGTTCGGGATTCACGGCCCGCAGGATTTCGCACGGCGAACCGTAGCCGGAAGTGACGGCGCGGATCATCGTCTTGACCTTCACCATGAACAAGGCCGCGGCCATGCCCTTGCCGGAAACGTCGCCGATGGCGATCAGCAGAGTCCGTTTATCCAGGTAAAGGAAGTCGTAGAAATCCCCGCCGACCTCGCGGGCGGGATCAACCATGGCGTACAGGTCCACGGGGCTTCCCTTGGCGAAACGGGGGAAAGCCGTCGACATCATGCCCATCTGGATGTTCCGCGCCAGCCGCAGGGATTCCTGCAGGATCTCGTCCTCCAATTCCTTTTGCTTGCGGTAGGCCTCTACCAGCTCCGCGGTACGGACTCGGACCTTCTCCTCCAGGGTGCGGTTGTATTCCTCCAGCTGCTCGTGCGACCGGCGTATCTCGCCGGCCATCTGCACGAACGATCCGGCGAGGATGCCGATCTCGCCGGTGGGCGCCGCGTTTCCGGCGCGCCGCGGCAGCTCGGTTTCCAGCAGATGGGCGGCATCGTCGTAATTGCCGCGCGCCAAGGCGCGCACGGATTGGGTCAGCCGGATCAGGGGACGCGACAGCGCGCTGGCGATCAGCAGGACAACTCCGGAGCCGATGACGATGAAAATGCCGGCGATGCCGGCGCCGAGCAGGATAGTGTGCCGGGTTGCCGCCTCGATTTCGGCCCTGGAACTGGCGATTTCCTCTCGCAAAGCCTCTAGCGAGAATCCCAGCCGCAGCACGCCCCAAGGCTTGGCGCCGAAACGGATGGGCAGGATGAATTCGACTGCGTTCTGGTCTGGGTATTCCCTATGGGTCAGGACAGTCTGTTCCAGTGCATAGCGGTCGGCCTCGCCCTGCAGTTTTTCCTGCTGCAGTTCGGGATGACGGGTGTGGATAAACACAACCCCGTCAGTATTGGTGAGGATTGCGTAATCCAACTGCTGCGAATTCCCAAGAACCTCCTGGATGTGCGAAAAATTGAAGGCTGCGACATCGTTTTCGACCTCGCTCTCGATGAGTTTGGAAAACGCCGCGCCCCGCTCCAGCAGGTTGCTCCGCATCAAGTCGATGCGTTTGGCCAGTTCGCTTTCCAGGGATTGCTTTTGCAGAAATAGGCCGGCCAAGGTTAGGGTGAATACCCCACCCACCAAAAGTCCGAGCATGGTGAAAAGCAGTTTCCAGCGGATACTACCTTTCACCCGGATAGGATCGGCCTGTTCCTCACCGGTCGGTTGCAAGGATATTGCGGATGTCTTTTCCGACATGCCCAGCATTTCTTATGCGCGCCTGGTTTCGAGAAATATGATGGGATTGCTTGACTGCGGTTGAAAGCGATCGAGAGGGATGAACCCGTTTGATTCTTCGCAATATGCGCGGCGCTCAGCCTAACACGCGGATTTGTCCAGAACTGCTGTCAGGGGATTTTGCATCGTCCTTGAGGCAAGGCGACACGAACAAATCGCCTTTCCAGGCGCCCCAGACGGTGCGCGTGCCGACGATCAGCCAAAGCACGGCCAAAGCGGCGACCAGGAACGCCCCGAATACCGCGAACGCGGCAATAGGCAGCATCTTCGACAACTGCAAGGTCGCGACAGCGTAGACGCCGAGTGGGAAAGTGTAACCCCACCAGCCGAGATTAAACGGCAACTCCTCCCGCAAATAGCGCAGCGTGATGAGCACAGCAAGGGCCGCCCACCACAAGCCGTAACCCCACAGCAGTACGCCGCCGATCAAACTCATACCCCGCACGCCGCTGGCATAACTCGCCAGACCGTTAGCAGTGAATATCTCCGGAGACGCGGCACCAAGCACCAGCAAGCCGAGGGCGCCGGTGCCTATCGGCCCCAGCGCCAGGCAACTGGAGGCTGCCATGCTGGCATGCGGCAGCTTGTGAACAGCCATCCGTAGCAGCAGGATCACGAGGATGCCCATGGCCAAGGGCACCGAACAAGCCCATAGGGCGTAACAAGCGATCAGCACGCTCAGCTGAAGCGGTATGTCGGTCAGATGCGGCACCAGCAGCCCCCCGCTGACGGCGGCGACTTCGGCAGCGACGACGGGCAACAGCCAGACTGCCGTCATCTGATCAATGGAGTGGTTCTGCCGGGTGAACATCATGAAGGGAATCGTGACGCCGCAAATCAGCGCCAGAACCGCATCCAGATACCAGAGATATTCAGCGATCTCGACGGCTGCGCGGCCCCAGCGCAGCAGGCCGAAGCTCAGGAAACCGTTGATGATCGTCGCAAGTCCCATGGGGATGCAGCCGAAAAACATTGAGACCACGGAATGCCCGAAGATCCGGCAGGCGCCGTCGAAGAAAAAGATCCAGCGGGCGGCATACAGGGCGATAAAAAGACTGAACAGACCGATATTGAATAGCCACAGCCCCTCGGCCACAGCGGTCAAGCCTGGAGACCTAAAGGGCAAAGCCGCGAGAGCAAGCGCCAGTATGCCTGTGCCCATGGTGGCGGCAAACCAATTCGGCGTAAACTGCCGCACCACCTCGCGCGGATGACTAAGGCCCGACAGCGGCTTTAGGCCGGATGCTATAGGGTAAACATTCCGCTCGACCATCCTCTTCTCCTCCATGTGCCTTGCTTAAACTGAGATAGACGCGGGTATGGGCGTTGCTTACCCCATAATCCCGAGCCGTATCGCCCAATGCGATTTCTATGTTTCGCCTAGGAACCCGCCGCTCTGATGCGCCCACAAGCGGGCATACAGGCCGTTCTCGGCCAGCAAGCCGCGGTGGCTGCCCTCCTCCACGATCCGCCCCTGATCCAGCACGACGATCCGGTCCATCGCCGCCAATGTGGACAATCGGTGGGCGATCGCCACCACGGTTTTGCCTTCCATCAGCCGGTAGAGGCTGGATTGGATGGCGACCTCCACTTCCGAGTCGAGCGCGCTGGTGGCTTCATCGAGCAGTAGGATAGGCGCGTCCTTGAGCATCACCCGGGCGATGGCGATGCGCTGCCGCTGGCCGCCGGAGAGTTTAACGCCTCTTTCGCCCACGTGGGCGTCGTAGCCCTTGCGGCCCTGGGGATCCGCCAGGTCGAGTATGAAGCCGTGTGCTTCCGCTTTTTCGGCGGCGGCCACCATGGCGCCGTCTTCGGCGTCCGGCCTGCCGTAGGTGAGATTGTCCCGCACCGAGCGATGCAGCAGCGAAGTGTCCTGAGTGACCATGCCGATCTGGGCCCGTAGGCTGTCCTGCGTGACTCCGGCGATGTCCTGGCCGTCGATCAGGATGCGGCCGGTGTCGGCGTCGTAGAATCTCAGCAACAAGTTGACCAGGGTCGATTTTCCCGCGCCGGAGCGGCCAACCAGGCCGATTTTTTCGCCGGGGCGGATATGCAGCGAGAAATCCCGGAATACCGGCGTGCCGCCGCCGTAGGCAAAGCCGACGGATTCGAAACGGATATCGCCCCGCTCCACTTTGAGCGGCTGCGCATCGGGGCGGTCGACGACCGCGTGGCCTTTCGACAAGGTATTCATGCCGTCCTGCACCGTGCCGATATGCTCGAACAGCGAGGCCATCTCCCACATGACCCAGTGCGACACGCCGTTGAGCCGCAAGGCCATCGCCGTGGCGGCAGCGACCGCGCCTATCCCCACCATGCTCTGGGTCCACAACCACAACGCCGCGCCCGCCGTGGATGCGATCAGCAACATGCTGGTGCAGTGGTTGACGATCTCGAAAGCGCTGATGAACCGGCTCTGCCGGTAGACCGTATCCAGGAACTCGTTCATCGCGCCGTGAGCGTACTCGGCTTCCCGGCGCGCATGGGAGAACAGCTTGACCGTGGCGATGTTGGTATACGCGTCGGTGATCCGGCCGGTCATCAGCGAGCGCGCATCCGCCTGCGCGGCCGCCACCCTGCCCAGCCGCGGCACGAAAAACCTGAGCGTGGCGAGATACAGCACCACCCAGCCCAGGAAAGGCAGTAGCAATACCCGATCGAACCCGCCGGCCACCAGGGTCATGGTGGTGAAATAGATGACGACGAAGACCAGCATGTCGGTCACGATCAGCACCGTGTCGCGCACCGCCAGGGCGGTCTGCATGACCTTGGCGGCCACCCGCCCGGCGAATTCGTCCTGATAGAAGCTCATGCTCTGGGCCAGCATCAGCCGGTGGAAATTCCAGCGCAGCCGCATCGGGAAATTTCCGGCCAGCGTCTGGTGCTTGAGCATGGTCTGCAAGGCGATCACCAAGGGGCTGGCCGCCAGCACGCCTGCTAGCAGGAGCAGGTGGTCCCGCTCGTCGATCCACAGCCTGTCCGGCGAGACCTGACTCAGCCAATCGACGATGTTGCCCAGCATGCTGAACAGCAAAGCCTCGAACGCGCCGATGACTGCGGTCAACAAAGTCATCGCGGCGATGAAGCCCCTCAGCCCCGCCGTACAAGCCCAGACGAAAGCGAATAGCCCTTGCGGCGGATGAGGCGGCACGGCCTCGGGATAGGGGTGAAGCAGTTTTTCGAAGAAACGCAACAATGGAATTCTCTCAAAGCATGATTCTGGGCATTGATTCTGGGCATTACAGCCAGATCGATTTCCCGGCTGGCAGTACGGCGCAAAATAGTTGAAACCGGGGCTGGCCCGCACAGGGAGCAGTTGTGTGGCCAGCAGCGCTGCTGCTGCCATGCGGGCGCTGCAGCAGGAAACACACAGGTCTAAGCTTGCGTCCCGATGCCGTAGCCCTCGCAGTCTGGCACAATCCATGCCGCATATGCACTGCAAAGCATGCTGGCATCATCGGCGCACGGGAAACCGATCGCCAGGGCCCTTAGGGTTCACCGCTCATCAGGAATAACGCAAGGATCATGTCCATTATCAGCCATCTGCACCACGTTTCCCTGCTGGTTTCCGACCTGGACACCAGCCGCCGCTTCTATGAGGGCATATTGGAGCTGAAACCCAGCAACGCGCGTCCAAAATTCGATTACGACGGCGCCTGGTACGATCTGGGCGCGCAGCAGATCCATTTGATGGTGCTGCCGAACCCAGATACCGGTGCGGAACGCCCGGCGCACGGCGGCCTGGACCGCCACGTCGCCCTGGCGGTGGCCGACTGGGAAGAACTGCTGGCGAAGCTGGAACGCGCCGGCATCGCCTACACCCGGAGCCGGTCCGGGCGAAACGCCGTATTTTGCCGCGACCCCGACGGAAACGCCGTGGAATTGATCGGCTGACTGGACCGAACCATGGCACGCAATATCGAGATCAAAGCCCGCATCGAGAACGTCGAGGCGCTTTCCCGCCGGGCTGCCGAATTGGCCGACGACGGCCCCTACGAGATCGTTCAGGACGATACCTTCTTTGCCTGCGCGACAGGCCGACTCAAACTCCGCGCCTTTTCCTCCGAGGCAGGGCAGCTGATCTTCTATCAGCGTCCGGATGAATTCGGCCCCAAGGAATCCTTTTACCTCATCACGCCGACAACCGCCCCTGACGCGCTGAGGGAAACGCTGACCCTCGCCTACGGCCAGACCGGCCGGGTGCGCAAGCTCAGAACCCTGTTTCTGGCAGAACGGACCCGCATCCATTTGGATCTGGTCGAAAATCTGGGGCATTTCCTGGAACTGGAAGTGGTGCTGTCCGACACCGAATCCCCGGAAACAGGGATCGCGGTCGCGCAGGGTCTTCTAACCGAACTCGGCATCGGTCCAGCCCAGCTCCTGCGGGGCGCCTATGTGGATTTGCTCAAAGAGAAGAACGCGGGATGAGCTACGACCTGATCATTTTCGACTGCGACGGCGTGCTGGTGGATAGCGAACGGCTGGTGAACGAAATCGCCGCGGAATTCTTCTGCGAACGAGGCCTGCTGATCGACGCCGAAACGCTGAGCGCGGTGTTCAAGGGAAAAACCATGGCAGACGTGGCCGTCTGGGCGGAATCCGCCATCGAACCGCCGCTGAGCCGCGACTGGTTCTACGAACTGGGGATGGCGACGGCCCATGGCTTCCAGCGCGAACTCAAGGCCGTGCAAGGCGTCCGCCCGGTACTCGAGGCGCTGACGGAGCGGCGGCAGAAAATCTGCGTCGCCTCCCAATCGCCGCCGGCGCGGCTGGCGCTTTCGCTGTCGGTGACGGGGCTGGCGCCGTTCTTCGGCGAGCACGCCTATTCCGCCGCTCACGTCCCGCGTCCCAAGCCGGCGCCGGACCTGTTCCTGCACGCCGCCGCCCGGCTCGGCGCCGCGCCGGAACGCTGCGCGGTGATCGAGGATTCGCGCAGCGGCGTGCTGGCCGGCCGGGCCGCCGGCATGACCGTTTACGGCTATGCCGCCGACGAAAACCCCGCGGCCTTGGCGGCAGCCGGAGCGATCGTCTTCGACCGCATGGCACAGCTGCCGGAGTTGCTAAACTTGGCCTGATCCCCACCCGGAACCCGAGACCCGCCCATGCAAGCGTTCCACAGCGTCAACCTAGATTCGTTGCTCGATACCTTGATCAGCCTGAGCACCGCTTTCATTCTGGGCGGCTTGATCGGCTTCGAACGCCAGTACCGCCAACGCACCGCCGGCCTCAGAACCAACGTCCTGGTCGCCATGGGCGCGGCGATCTTCGTGGACATGGCGAACCGTTTGAACGGCCACGAAGGTGCAGTTCACGTCGTGGCTTACGTGGTGTCCGGGGTCGGGTTTCTCGGCGCCGGCGCCATCATGCGCGAACAGGGCAACGTACGCGGACTGAATACCGCCGCGACGCTCTGGGGTTCGGCAGCCGTGGGCGCTTGCGCCGGCGCCGATTTGATCCTGGAATCGGCGATCAGCACACTCTTCGTACTGGCCGCCAATACCTTGCTGCGGCCGGTGGTCGACAGCATCAACCGCCAGCCGATCGATACGCCGGCCGTGGAAGTGACCAGCACCGTCTACGTCATCGCTCCGCGCCAGTGGCGTAAGGACGCCCTGGCGCTGGTCGAGCGGACCTTCGAACAAGCCGCATACCCTTTGAGCAATCTAGAAGTGCATGCATTCGGCGAAGGCGAAGTCGAGATCGAGGCCACGCTCGCCGCCGCCTCCGTCGACGGCGACGACCTGGACCGGCTGATCCAGCAGCTCAAGGACCAGCCGGTCATCAGCCAAGCCTTCTGGAGCCCCAGTACTTTCGATTGAAGCAAAGTTCTGCGCGTTGCCGCTCAGCCGCCCGCAGGAGGCGCGCGGTACTCCCCTTCCCCGGTCAGCGGCACGAAGGCCACCGGCAACACGCTGCAGGTTTCTATTTCGCCCTGGGCATGCTTGTCCACCACCATCAGCTCCTGGTGGCGATACGGCAACCCGACCGGGATCACCATACGCCCGCCCGGTTTGAGCTGTTCGATCAATGCCTCGGGAATATACGGGGCCGCAGCGGTGACGATCACGCCATCGTAAGGCGCATGTTCGGGCCAGCCGAAGTAGCCGTCGCCGACGCGGACTGCTACATTGCGGCAGCCGAGTTTCTCCAGTCTTGCCGCGGCCTGCTCGCCCAACTCCGGAATGATCTCCACCGTGTACACCCGCGCTGCCAATCGGGACAATACCGCCGCCTGGTATCCGGAGCCTGCGCCAATTTCGAGGATGACGGAATCTTTCCTCGGATTCAGCAGATCGGTCATCAGGGCGACGATGAACGGCTGGGAGATCGTCTGGCCGCAGCCGATGGAAAGCGGCCCGTTATCGTAGGCGAACGGTACCCGCTCGGGCGGTACGAAACGATCGCGGGGAACTTCGCGCATGGCCTTCATCACCTTAGGCGCCAAAGCGCTTCTACCGGTGAGATGCCCGGTCAGTGCGGTCTCCGCTTCTATATCTCTTATCATCTGAGATGGATTCATCGCCGGTACCCCGCAGGCTTTACAGGCTGGGATCGCTCCGCGCTCATCGGACGTTGACAAGCCCGGCCTAGTTTACGAAAGTGTAATCGTATTCGTGGCAACTCAACCGCCAGGGATGTTCCGACCGAAGGAACCTCCTTAGCGAACCCCGGGAGACATGCGCTCATGAGTTCCGCTGGCGTTCCGCATACCGATCTTTGGCCGCTTCTGCTGTATTTCGGACTGGTGTTGGTCGTAGTGGGTACGATGCTGGCGCTGCCCCCTTTCCTGGGCGAACGCCGCACCCGCCGTACTCAGGCGACGGAGCAGCCCTACGAATCCGGCATTGTCGCAGTGGGCAGTTCCCAGCTCCGCTTCTCCGTACGCTTCTATCTCGTCGCTATCTTCTTCGTCATCTTCGACCTCGAAGCCGTTTTCATCTTCGCCTGGGCGATTGCCTTCCGCGAAAGCGGCTGGCCCGGCTACTTCGAAATACTGATCTTCATCGGCGTCCTGGCCGCAACCCTGGTCTATCTATGGCGGATCGGAGCCCTGGATTGGCGCACCGCGCGCCAGCGGGCCATCGAAGCTAACGTCCATATTTAGGAGCCCCCATGCGCTGGAGCCTGACACGAGCGGACCAGACCCCGGCCCCCCAGCCGGGCCGGCAAACCTACGAGGAAGCTCTGCGGCGCAACATCCTGTTCGCCCAGTTGGACGACTTGGTGCGCTGGGGCCGCAAGAATTCGATCTGGCCGTTCAACTTCGGTCTTTCCTGCTGCTACGTCGAAATGGCGACGGCGTTTACCAGCCGTTTCGACATCGCCCGTTTCGGCTCGGAGGTGATCCGGGCCAGTCCCCGCCAGGCCGATCTGATGGTGATTTCCGGCACGGTGTTCCGCAAAATGGCGCCGGTGGTCAAGCACCTCTACGATCAGCTGCTCGAACCCAAGTGGATCATCTCCATGGGCTCCTGCGCCAACTCGGGCGGGATGTACGACATCTACAGCGTGGTCCAGGGCGTGGACAAGTTCCTGCCGGTGGACGTCTACGTGCCGGGCTGCCCACCGCGGCCGGAAGCTTTGCTGGAAGGACTGATCATGCTGCAGGAATCCATAGGCAAGGAGGAGCGGCCGCTGAGCTGGGTAGTCGGCCCCCAAGGCATCGAGAAGGCCCCCGTTCCAAGCCGGCGCGACATCAAGCAGGCCGAGCGCAATAGGGCCACCGAACTGCACGACCCCTTCAGCCTGGATTGAACGAGAGGAAATCCGGACATGGCAGCCTCGATGACGGCACATGCTGGAACCATCCTCCCGGACCTGTGCCGGCGCTTCGGCGGCGAGACCTTCATCCCGCAAATCACCGCCGACGGCATCCCGACCCTGTGGCTGCCTGGCCAAACCTTGGTGGCGGCGGTCCGCTACTTGCGGCTGGAGATCGACCGCCCCTACGCCCTGCTATTCGACCTCACCGCCATCGACGAGCGGGTCCGCCAACACCGAGAAGGTTTGCCGGCCGGCGCCTACACCGTCGTTTATCATCTGATTTCCCTGGAGCGCAACGCCGACATCCGGCTGAAAGTAGCGCTGCCGGAAGCCGATCCCGCCCTGCCCAGCATCGCAGCGGTCTGCCTCGCCGCCAATTGGTACGAGCGGGAAGTCTGGGATATGTTCGGCATCCGCTTCGACGGGCATCCGAACCTGCGCCGCATCATCATGCCGCCGACCTGGCAGGGCCATCCCCTGCGCAAGGACCACCCGGCCCGCGCCACCGAGATGGAGCCGTTCAGCCTGCCGGACGACGTTCAGCAGCACGAGCAGGAAGCCCTGCGTTTCGTGCCCGAGGAATGGGGCATGCAGCGCCAGAGCGAGGACACCGATTTCCTGTTCCTCAATTTAGGACCCAACCATCCCAGCGTGCATGGGGTGTTCCGGGTCGCCCTCCAGCTCGACGGCGAGGAGATCGTCGATGCCGTTCCCGACATCGGCTACCACCACCGCGGAGCCGAGAAGATGGGCGAGCGCCAGTCCTGGCACAGCTATATCCCTTACACCGACCGGGTGGACTACCTCGGCGGTTCGATGAACAACCTGCCTTATGTCATGGCTGTGGAGAAGCTGGCCGGAATCGAGGTGCCTGAGCGCGCCCGGGTCATCCGGGTCATGATCTCCGAGTTCTATCGGCTAGCCAGCCATCTGCTGTTCTACGGTACCTTCGCCCAGGACGTGGGGCAGATGTCGCCGATCTTCTACATGTTCATCGACCGTGAAAAGGTGTTCGCCATCATCGAATCGTTCACCGGCGCCCGGATGCATTCGAGCTTCTTCCGCATCGGCGGCGTCGCCATGGACCTGCCGGCAGGCTGGGACAGGCTGATTCGCGAATTCATCGCCTACTTCCCCAAGCGCCTGGCCGACTACGACAAGGCGGTGATGGCCAACAAGCTGATCCAGCGCCGCACCCGCGGCATCGGCGCCTACACCACAGCGGAGGCCATCGACTGGAGCGTGACCGGCGCGGGGCTGCGGGCCACGGGCCTGGCCTGGGACTACCGGAAAGCCCGGCCGTACTCCGGCTACGAGAACTTCGAGTTCGAGATACCCGTCGGCGCAAACGGCGACTGCTACGACCGCTGCGCAGTGCGGGTGGAGGAGATGCGGCAGAGCCTCCGGATCATCGAGCAGTGCGTGAACCAGATGCCATCCGGCCCCTACAAGGCCGAACACCCACTTACCACGCCGCCGCCCAAGGAGCGCACGATGCACGACATCGAGACGCTGATCCAGCACTTCCTCACCGTGTCTTGGGGTCCGGTGATCCCGCCGGGCGAGGCCTGCGTGACCATCGAGGCGACCAAGGGCCTGAACGGCTATTACCTAACCTCGGACGGCGGAACCATGTCCTACCGCACTCGCATCCGCACACCCTCCTTCCCTCATCTGCAGATGATCCCGCTGATGAGCCGGGGCATGATGGTCGCCGACCTGATCGCCATACTCGCCAGCATCGATTTCGTGATGGCCGACGTGGACCGCTGAAGGAGCCGGAGCATGATCCTCACTCCCGACAAAATCCAAGCCATCCTCCAGGAAGCCGCGCACTTCCCTCGTCCTTCGGCGGCGGCGATCGAGGCGCTCAACATTGCCCAGCGGGGCCACGGCTGGATTTCCGACGAGTTGCTGAAGGAGGTCGCCGAACTGCTGGGCATGTCGCCGGCCGACCTGGACAGCGTCGCGACCTTCTACAACCTGATCTACCGCCGCCCGGTCGGCAAGCGCGTGATCCATTACTGCAACAGCGTGAGCTGTTGGATGCTGGGCGCCGAGGACAACCGCCGCTATTTGAGCCAAAAGCTCGGCATCGGGTTGGGCGAAACCACCGGCGACGGCGAATACACCCTGCTGCCCATCGTTTGCCTAGGGGCCTGCGACAAGGCGCCGGTGCTCATGGTCGGCGACGAGACCCACTTCAATGTCGATCCGGCCAAGCTGGACGATGTTCTCGGCGAAACCGGAGCGCCCTGATGGACAAGCCGCTCACCCGCAACATCAAACCCGACGGCTCCGCCGCCACCCTGGCCGAATACCGGGCCAAGGGCGGCTACGAGGGATTGAAAAAAGTCCTCGCCGAACTCGCCCCGCTGGAGGTGCAACAGCAGGTCAAGGACTCGGGCCTGCGCGGCCGGGGCGGTGCCGGTTTCCCAACCGGTGCCAAATGGAGCTTCGTACCCATGGGCGAGGACGCACCCAAAACCAAGTACTTGGTGGTCAACGGAGACGAAATGGAGCCGGGCGCGTTCAAGGACCGGCTGCTGCTGGAAGGCGATCCACACCAACTGATCGAAGGCGTCCTGATCGCTGCTTACGCCATCCAGGCCAACATCGCCTACATCTTCCTCCGCGGCGAATACCGGGTAGCGGCGGAACGGCTGCGCCGGGCGATCGCCGAGGCTACCGAAAAAAATCTGCTCGGCGCGAATATCCTAGGCTCGGGGTTCAGCCTGGATCTGCGCCTGCACACCAGCGCGGGCCGCTACATCTGCGGCGAGGAAACCGCTCTGCTCAACTCGCTGGAGGGCAAGCGCGCCAATCCCCGCGCCAAGCCGCCGTTTCCTCAAGTTTCCGGCCTGTTCGGCAAGCCGACCATCGTCAACAACGTCGAGACTCTGTGCAATCTGCCGCACATCCTCCGCAATGGAGTGGACTGGTACAAGCGCCTCAGCCGCACCGGCGAACCCGGCACCAAGATCTACGGCGTGAGCGGCCGGGTCAAACGCCCCGGCGCCTGGGAGCTGCCCATGGGCACGACAGGCCGTGAGATCATCGAGGAGCATGCCGGCGGCATGCGCGACGGCTACCGCTTGAAGGGCTACATGCCGGGAGGCGCATCCACCGACTTCCTGCTGCCCGAACACCTGGATATCCCTATGGACTACGGCTCGATCGGCAAGGCCGGCAGCCGGCTCGGCACCGGCACGATGATCCTGCTGGACGACAAGACTTGCCCGGTACAAATGGTGCTGAACCTCGAGCAGTTCTTCGCCCAAGAATCCTGCGGTTGGTGCACGCCTTGCCGGGATGGCCTGCCCTGGACCGTCAGCTTGCTCGAAGGTCTGATCGCGGGGCGCGGCCGGCCGGAGGACATCGAAACCCTGCAGCGCTTGTGCGGCCTGCTCGGCCCCGGCAACACCTTCTGCGCCCTCGCTCCCGGGGCGATGGAACCGCTGCAGAGCGCCCTCAAATACTTCCGCGCCGATTTCGAGCGCTATCTCCAGCCCAAGAAGGTCAGCGGAGGCGCGTATGCCTGACAAAATCGTAGGGAACGATTTTGGACCGCCGAAGGCGGGTCCGAAGGACGGACTCCAGGGAGGGAGTCCGCACAAAATCGTAGGGAACGATTTTGGACCGCCGAAGGCTGGTCCGGAGGGCGGACTCCACGGAAGGAGTCCGCACATCGAAATCGACGGCAAGAGTTATCCGGTCAAGGCGGGGGATAACCTGCTGCAGGCGATACTCTCGCTCGGCCTGGACCTGCCCTATTTCTGCTGGCATCCGGCCATGGGCTCGGTCGGCGCCTGCCGCCAGTGCGGCGTGATCCAGTTCAAGGATACGGACGACACCCAAGGCCGTCTGGTGATGGCCTGCATGACGCCCGTCGCCGACGGCATGCGCATTTCACTGCAAGGTGAAACCGCCAAAGGCTTCCGCGCCGGCATCCTGGAACTGCTGATGACCAACCACCCGCACGACTGCCCGGTGTGCGAGGAAGGCGGGGAATGCCATCTGCAAGACATGACAGTGATGACCGGCCACACCTTCCGGCAGTACCGCGGCCTCAAGCGGACTCACCGCAACCAGGACCTGGGGCCCTTCATCAACCACGAGATGAACCGCTGCATCGCCTGCTACCGCTGTGTCCGCTATTACCAGGATTATTGCGGCGGGGACGATCTGCAAGTATTCGCCTCGCACAATCACGTCTATTTCGGCCGCCACGAGGACGGTGCGCTGGAAAACGAGTTCAGCGGCAACTTGGTCGAGGTCTGCCCCACCGGCGTATTCACCGACAAGACCTTCAGCCACCACTACAGCCGCAAATGGGATCTGCAGACCGCGCCTTCGATCTGCGTGCATTGCGGTATCGGCTGCAACACCAGCCCTGGCGAGCGCTACGGCAGCCTGCGGCGGATCGTCAACCGCTACCACGGAGAGGTCAACGGCTATTTCCTGTGCGACCGCGGCCGTTTCGGCTACGGCTTCGTCAACGGCCCGGCGCGTCTGCATCAAGCCCGCTCCGCCGAGGACGGCCCGCTAGACGCGCGCACCGCTGCAAACCGATTCACAGCGACGCTAAAGGACGCCAAAGGAATGATCGGTATCGGTTCGCCCCGTGCCAGCCTCGAGGCCAATTTCGCACTGCGGGAACTGGTCGGCGCGGAGCGTTTCTATGCCGGCATCGGCGCCGTTGAACATGGCTGCCTTCGAACCCTGCTCGGCATCGTACGGGATTTCCCGGTACGCCTCGTGTCCATGCGCGAGGCCGAACGGGCCGACGCAGTGCTCGTGCTGGGCGAGGACGTCACCCAGACCGCACCGCGGCTGGCTCTGGCGCTGCGCCAGGCGGTACGCAATCGCGCCTTGGCCATCGCCGGCGATGTAGGCATCCCGCGCTGGCAAGACGCCGCCGTGCGCGAAGCCGCCCAGACCGAAAAAAGCCCGCTGTTCGTCGCCAGTCCGGCGCCGACACGCCTGGACGAGGTCGCCGCTCGGGCCTGCCGCGCCGGCCCCGACGCCATCGCCCGGCTGGGCTTCGCCATCGCGCACCGCATCTACCCCGAGGCGCCGGCCGTCGCGGGGCTGACGCCCGAACACGCGGCGCTGGCTGCGGAGATCGCCGAGGCGCTGGCAGGCGCCGAACGGCCCCTGATCGCGTCCGGCACCGGCTGCCTGAGCGAGGACGTGCTGAGAGCCGCAGGACAGATCGCCGCTGCGCTGGCGGCGAAACAGCAGGGCCAACCCACGGGAGTGCATTTCGCCGTGCCGGAATGCAACAGCCTGGGGCTGGCGATGATGGAGGCCCAAGCTCTGGCTCACGCTTGCCAGGCCATCGAGTCCGGAATAGCCGACACGCTGGTAGTCCTGGAAAACGACCTTTACCGGCGGGCAGACAAGGCTGCCATCGACGCCCTGCTCGAGCAGGCTAAACAAGTGATCGTGATCGACCATACCCTCCACGAGACCGCCGAGCGCGCCGATCTTGCTCTGCCCGCCGCGAGCTTCGCCGAGACCGAAGGGACGCTGGTCAGCAGCGAAGGCCGCGCCCAGCGCTTCTTCTCGGCGATGCAACCCGCCGGCGACAGCCGCGACGCTTGGCGCTGGCTCGGGCCCTGGACCCGCATCGACGATCTTACCCGGGCGCTGACCGAATTGCTGCCGGTGTTCGGGGAAATTACCGGTTGCGCGCCGGGAGCGGCCTTCCGCATAGCGGGCCAGAAGATTCCCCGCCAGCCACACCGCTACAGCGGACGCACCGCTATGCTGGCCGACATCCGCATCCATGAACCGAAACAGCCGGAGGATGCGGACTCGGCCCTGGCCTTTTCCATGGAGGGTGCGGCAAACGACCGTCCGCCGGCCCTGAATCCCTTCGTCTGGGCGCCGGGCTGGAACTCGAACCAGTCGGTCGGCAAATTCCAGGACGAAGCCGGCGGGCATCTGCGCGGCGGCGATCCCGGCATTCGGCTGATCGGCGACGGCGGCGGAGGCCGGGCGCAGTGGTTCGAGCTGCCGGAGGCCGAGGCGGCGTCCTCGGACGCCTTGCGGCTGGTACCGCTGTACCACATTTTCGGCAGCGACGAGACCAGCATGCACTCGCCCGCGGTGGCGGAACGGGCGCCGCATCCCTATCTGGCCGTCAACCCCGAAGACGCCGTACGCTACGGTCTCGCCGAAGGCGAAGAAGTCGAACTGACTACGGACGTCTGGCTGCCGGTGAAGCTCCTCCCCGGTCTCGCGGCCTGTGTCGCTGGCGTGCCGGCAGGCCTGCCCGACCTGCCTTTCCTGGAAACCGCGTCGCGGCCGCGGACGCCGAACAAACCCGGAGAAAATACGCCATGACCGTCGGGTCGCCCTATGTCGTCGTCGGCATCCTGCTTTCGGTTGTGGTCGTCGCGGCCTGGCTGATCTGGGTGGAGCGCCGGCTGATCGGGATCTGGCAGGACCGGCTCGGGCCCAACCGGCTGGGCCCGCTGGGGCTGGGGCAGGTGGTGGCGGACATGGTCAAGATATTCTTCAAGGAGGACTGGATTCCGCCTTTCGCCGACAAGCCGGTGTTCGTCATCGCACCGGCCATCGTCATGGTCACCATGCTGCTGGGTTTCGTCGTGATACCGTTCGCACCGGGCGTGGGCGTCATCGACTTCAATTTCGGCCTACTGTATTTCTTCGCGCTGTCTTCGCTGGCGGTCTACAGTCAGGTGCTG
>JAQTYA010000145.1 GCA_028688525.1 Methylococcus sp.
AAGGCGCATTACCCGGCCGAATTCATGGCCGCGGTTCTGTCCGCCGATATGGACAACACCGACAAGGTGGTGGTGCTGATAGACGAGTGCCGCGGGATGAAACTGTCCATCCTGCCGCCCAACGTCAATCTCTCGGAGTACCGGTTCACCGTCCAGAGCCGGCGGGAAATTCTCTACGGGCTAGGGGCGGTCAAGGGCGTAGGCCAGAATGCAATCGAAGACATTCTGCAAGAGAGGAGGAACAACGGGCCGTTCACCGATCTGCTCGACCTGTGCCGGCGTATCGACCTGCGCAAGGCCAATCGCCGGGTGCTGGAGGCGATGATCCGGGCCGGGGTGCTCGATTGCTTCGACCGGAACCGCGCCGGTCTGTTCGCTGCCCTGCCGGATGCGCTGAAGGCGGCTGAGCAGCATGGCGCCATGAGCGCGGCGGGGCAGGACGATCTGTTCGGCGGCTTTGCGGCGGAAGGCCCGGAGACAGTAGCTGTCACGTTCAGCCCTGGGCAAGTCGAACCCTGGACCGAGGCCGAGCGGCTGGCGCAGGAAAAAGCCACGCTGGGTCTATATCTGACTGGCCACCCCATCACCCCGCACGAGCACGAGCTAGAACAAATCGTCACCACCCGGCTCGGTCCGATCATGAGTGAGGGCGAGGGCAGCCGGGGGGAGACGCGGGTGGTGGTGGCGGGCCTAATCGTCGACATTCGCACCCGTCTTACCCGCAGCGGCCAGAAAATGGGCTTCGTATCGCTGGACGACCGCACCGGGCGCATGGAACTCGCGGCCTATACCGAGACCTACGAGCGCGACCGGCATCATCTGGTCAAAGACGCGCTCATCGTCGCCGAGGGCATGCTGGGTTTCGACGAATACGCCGGCCAGATGCGCATCTCGGCCGAGCGGATCTACAGCATCGAGGAGGCACGGGCGCGTTTTGCCCGCTATCTCCAGATCGATTGGCCGGACGGGTCGGCGCCGAGTCCTGCCTCGCCGTCAGTCGTAATAGACGTCAAGGACTTGCTGAGCCAGTTCGCCGGCGGCACTTGTCCCGTTTGCATCGGCTACCGGGGCCGGGGCGCTGCGACCCAGCTTCGCTTGGGCGAAGGCTGGCGGGTTTATCCTAGGGACGAGTTGATCGGGCGCTTGCAGAAATGTATAGGGCCGGGCCGTGTGAGCATCGTGTATCGCTAGCTATGCAGCGATACGGGAAAAAATGACCTCGCTTCGGATTCTGGGGAGGCTTCAGGCCGATGGCTTGATGCCTAATATTATGAATTTAATAGCAGAAATGATTCCGGAAAGAGGTTGTTTCCAAACTGTAAAAAAATCTAGACATAGGGAACTTTTCCGCTATACTTTGCTCACCCGTTAAGGACGGGCCCTCAGAGAGAGTCGTCAATGAGGAGGAGAGCCCTTCGGGGCAGCACAATAACTAAAATAATAAAGCACTACCCATGCGCTACGCAGGAAGACTCGGCGATAGCGTTAAATAACAAAAATAACAAGAAACGCTAAAAAAGCCCGCCCCTGGCGGGCTTTCTTATGCCTGCCAGGGAGGGAAAGTAAGGCGACCTTTTGGGAGCCGCCCAGGAGGAGGAGAACAATCGCAACGCAACAACCGTTCAAGTTCAGCTGCGCCACAACGTTCTGTCGAGGTTGGATAAATTATACCGATTTCAAATCGCCTTGCTATCAGAATTTCTTATGATTTGCATGCCGAGAGTTTATTCCTCGGAAACAAAACTCTTCCCAAACCATAGTATGTGTCTTCTTAGCAGCATTCTGTTTGCGATCCGATGTCCAAGTATTTGAATCATAATCGTCCTGGGTGCGGTTTCGAGACGGGCTTGATCAGGAACTTAAGTGAAGGCTAATATTCGTAGGCGGCGAGAATCTGTCCTGGCGTCTAGCCCAAGACCTAAGCCGTTATCCTTCCTACAATTCGATGATTCCCAGAGGAGAACTCGTTCATGAGCAAAGTTCTTGAAGAGGTGCTGGCCGCAAACCAGCAATATGGTTCGGCTTTCGACAAAGGCGATCTGCCTATGCCGCCCGGCCGGCGCTTCGCTATTCTCACCTGCATGGACGCTCGGCTGGATCCGGCCAAATACGCAGGGCTGAGTGAAGGCGATGCTCATGTCATCCGCAATGCCGGCGGCCGCGCCAGCGACGATGCCATCCGTTCTTTAGTGATTTCCTACAAGTTGTTGGGTACCCGCGAATGGTTCGTGATCCATCATACCGATTGCGGCATGGAGACCTTCACCAACGAAGTCATGAGCGATCTTTTGTCCAAGAGTCTTAAAACCGCTACGGTGGACGCCAGCGGCTGGCACGACTGCTGCCAAGGGCCGGGCTGCACCGACGGCAAATACATCAACTGGCTGACGATCAAGAGCCAGGAGGAAAGCGTGCTCGAGGACGTCTGCCGTATCCGTGCCCACTCGCTGGTACCGAGCGACATCCCGATCTACGGTTACATCTACGATGTGCGGTCGGGCAAGCTGATCGAGGTGCCGGAGGCGACGGCAGCCGGCCGAGCGCATTGAGGCAGCGGGGGCGGTTCCGCCGCCCCCTGTTGTAAACGTCAGTCGGTCAGGTTTCTAAATCTTCAAAACCGAACGGATGAGCGTCGCCATCTCCGCTTTCAAGGCCAAGGCCTTGCGGTAAAACGGCGTGTCAGTCACCAAGCCATGAGCCCAGGCCAATATCTTGATGACTCTGCCAGAAATTGCGGCAAACCAGGCGAAACTCATCAATGCTGGGCGGGTCAGCCGGAATACCCTAGCTATCAGCAGAGTGCCGAGCAATTTTGCGACGACTTCCAAAAATACGCCGGCCGCGACTTGGCCGCGCACCATGAGCATGACGGCACCGATATTGATCGGCGTGACGGCTGCCAAGGGAAGGCCGAACGCGAGCAGCGCCAGCCGCGGCGGGGCCTGTGAAAGCCAGGCGTCGAATCGCTCGAGGTGCAGAAGCCCCGAAAGCCGCTGGCCGAGCACTGTCAGAACGTCCCAGATCCATTCTTCGAACAGGACGAGGAGGGCGAGGACGGCCAGAACTAACCGTTTGAGCATCCGTATTTTTTCGCAGAGGCCGAGATAATCAATCAGCGCTTAGGCCGACAGGCTGGCGGCGCGGTGTTCGGCGAGCAGTTTCTGCAGCGCTTCTTCGCTTTCCTTCGGCAGGCTGGTGTACAAGATATCGCCGCCGAACCGGGCCAGTTCGGGCTCGACCTTGTCGCGGGTGATATTGCGCAGAGCCATGAAAATGGCGGAGGTGCCGGGCTGCATCTTTTCGCTGATGTTCTTGATGAAACCGTCGTCGATACCGTAATCGCTCAGCGATCCGCCGATGGCGCCGGCCGCCGCACCCACCGCCATGCCGGCAAGGGGCGAGAGGAAAATGAGGCCGATCAATGCGCCCCAGAGCGCGCCGGAAGTGGCGCCGACTGTGGTCAGGTCCACTGCCTGGTGCAGCTTGATCTTGCCGGACTCTTTGTCGCGTACCACCACGCAGGCGTCTTCCAGGTCGACCAGGTAGCCCCGCTGCAAGCGCTTGAGCGTGGCCATGACTTCGGCGGCGCGGAATTCGTCGGGGTAAACGATCGAGATGAGCTCTGCCATGTGGGGACTCCTAAAAAGGTAATGACGACCGTGGTTATACGATCGGAACGGGCGGCTATGGTATCCCGGCAGGCGGGATCAGAGTATTGCGGAAAGCAAAAAAAAGCCGAAGGCGAGGGCGATGAGTCCCCAAAGCCGAATGACGGACTCTGGCCGTTGCGCCCACCACTCGACGATCTGGGATAAGCGGGCATGGCCGAGCAAGAGCACGATGCCGGCGCCGGCCAAGGACAAATACCCGAGCGCGGCGAGCGTCCGGGGATAGGCGGACTGGTCGGCAGCCAGCACCAGCGCGAAGCCGAGCGCTAGGCGCAATGCCGCGGCGTAGTTCACGCCCTGGGGCGTGGCCCAGAAATCACGGGCGAATCGGATGAAGCCGGCCGGCTTGACGAGTCCGAAAGTTCCGAACGAGACGATGAGTATTCCGAACAGTGCCACGGTCAGACGAATCATGCCGGTCTCCTCTTGCGGTTGCGTAGGCGGCTAAAGCCCCATAGGATCCAGCCGGAAGCTGTCCCCGCAGTTCGAGCCGCGGTTTTTGGCGGCGAGCGGGAGCAGGGATTCGAGCTTCGCGTCTTGCGTCAAATGAGAGGGGAGCATGATGCGAAGCTCGACCAGCATCCCCTGTTCGCAGTTCAACCGGATCCGCTCGCGGGCCTGCGGACCCAAAGTCTCATTCAGTTTAGCGAGAAACTCTTCAGTCCGCACGCTGCCGCCGATCCGCGGAGCCAGAAAATCGGCTATGCCGGAGGCATTGAACTGCCGGGTTAGATTCGCCGCCAGGGAAAAATAGACATCGCTGGTCCAGCCGGTCTGACAGGCACCGTGTTTGTGCCATTCGTGCCGCTCCAGGCAGGCTCCCTGCACGCTGCCCGGCATGAGCTCGGCGAGGCCGTCTCGGGTTGCGGAGCCGAGCGCTACCGGAGGGTAGTCGCAGAAATTCCGCGACGGATGTTTGACTGCGCCGCAGAAACCGTAGTCCGTTCCGCAGTTCGACTTGTTGGGCCACAGCCCGTGCAGGGTAAAGTTCCGGGCGGCATAGGCCGCGGGGGTGGAGGGGCGGCAATCCGGTCTGCCGGGCTTCAATTCGCAGAAGGCAGGGTGCCAGCTCAGAGCCAGCACGTAGGCATCGGCTTCGCCGGCCAGGCCGCAGCTCCCGGTGTCTTCAGCGCGGGGCGGCTCGGCGCTGACTTGCACGGCGTGTCCGCAGTCGCGGTTGACCCAGCGTTCCGGCGGGTTGGCGGCTGGCAGGCGCAGCCGGTACCAGTCGGGGGCATCCGGCTTGTTGGCTTCGATCAGCGGATAAGAGCTGCCGGGTTCGACATGCGCATCATCCGGATTGGTTGACTTATTTTTCGAGACGAAGGCGGGGCAGTTCCGGTCAGCGCTGAATGTGCCCTGGAGCGGGACGGCTCCAACAGCGGATATGCCGGCCAGAAGCCAGAGCAGCAGCGCCGCCTTGAGGCGAAGGCCGGCGGGCCGTTTCATTGCGGCTGGACCAGCGCTTTGATTGCCCGTTCCATTCGCATGAAGCGGGAGCCTTTCACCAGCACGGTGGCGCCTGGCCGGTCGGTTTCGGTCAGCGCTTCGATCAGCGCATCCATCGAACCGAAATGGCATCCACCCGCCCCGCCGAAGGCACGGACCGCTTCGCCGCACTGTTCGCCCAGGCCGAACAGGGCGTCTATGCCGCGTTCGCGGGCGTAGCGCCCGATCTCGCGGTGGAATTCCGGCCCTTGTGCGCCGACTTCGCCCATGTCGCCCAGCGCAAGGACGCGCGGTGCGGGGAAACCTGCCAACACGTCGATCGCGGCTCTCACCGAATCCGGATTAGCGTTGTAGGTATCGTCGATCAGGCGGGCACCGTTTCGCGTGAGCAGATGCACGCCGCGGCCCGCGACGGGCCGGAAAGCCTCTAGCCCGTTGCGTATCGCCGTTGGCGCGATGCCGGCCGCCAGTGCCGCTGCGGCTGCGGCCAAGGCGTTGTGGACATTGTGTTCACCGGCCGTGTGCAGCCGCAGTCCGAATCCGCCGGCAGGACCCGTAGCGGAGATTTCCGTGCAGCCGTCCACAAACTGGTATCTGCCTGTCAGCGCGGCTGGCCTCTGGCGCGCAAAATCCAGCACCCGGCGGCTCCCTGCCGTCTCTCGCCAGATGGCGGCACAAGCGTCGTCCGCCGGGAACACGGCAGCGCCATTTTCAGGCAGCGCCGAAATTACCGCGCCGTTCTCATGGGCGGTAGCCTCCACGCTCTCCATGAACTCCTGGTGTTCTCGCTGGGCGTTGGTCACCAGCGCTACGGTAGGCCGGGCAAGGCCGGCCAGATAGGCGATCTCGCCGGGGTGATTCATGCCCAGCTCGAGCACCGCAATCCGGTGGTTAGCATTCAGCTCGAACAGCATCAGCGGCAGGCCGATGTCATTATTGAGATTGCCGCGCGTGACCAGACGATGTTCCGGCCCGAAGGCGGTCGCCAGAATGCTGCCGATCATCTGGGTCACGGTCGTCTTGCCGTTGCTGCCGGCCACGGCGATAAGCGGGATGTCGAAATGGGCGCGCCACGCGGCCGCCGCCTGGCCGAGCGCTAGGCGCGTATCGGGCACGACGATCTGCGGCAGCCCCGCTTCGACCGGACGCTCTACTACCAGGGCCGCGGCGCCCCCGCTGGCCGCATCGCCGATGAAATCATGGGCGTCGAAACGATCGCCCCGTAGCGCGAAAAATAGCGAGCCGAGCCGGATGGAGCGCGTATCGGTCGAGACGCCTTCGAAGCGGATTTCCGCATCGCCGTTCAATTCCGCATTTGCGATGCTTGTCGCAATTTCGCCTAAATTCATCATCGAGCTGTCTATAGGTTGGGTCTAGGAACGCACGCCGGTTTTCCGAATGCGGTGATTATCGCATTGTGCCGTTATTCGGTCCGAGTCAAGCCGCTGCAATATAGTCCCGATAGACTGCCGTCTGTCACAACCCTGGGGGAGAACGTCAAATGATCAGTGTCCTAGTCGCACTTGGCATTGCGGTCTGGTTTTTTCAACGAGCCCTGGTGCGGAAACGTAACCCGGGCGCCGCCGTAGTCTTTGGGCTCTCGGCTTACTATTTCATTTATATGATCGCCGATTGGGGCTTCCGCCTGATCTACGGCGGCACCGTCCACCATTACGACCGCTATACCGACGGAACGGTGGAAGCGGTCGCTATCGTAGCCGGAGGACTGGCGGCGGTGACGCTCGGTCTTGTTCTGCTGGTCGAGCGCCGGGGCAGCGAGGAGGCCTGAGAGCCGCCGGCTTCTTGCCGCGTTTAATTCGGCGCGGACGCTTTGATCGCAAGATCGGCGTCAATGATCCCTACGTCGCCGTTCTTGTTTTTAGCGCAATCGCTGCCTTCCCGAAAAGCGCGGCTGTTCCACTGCAAGGTCTCCTGGATCTGGTTTAACGGCATTTAGGGTTCTAGCCTAGCATCAGAGAGATGACCCCGAGACCACGAAGAGAGCTATGCTGGCCTAGTTAGACGGT
>JAQTYA010000146.1 GCA_028688525.1 Methylococcus sp.
TCGAGCTGGAGGACGGCTACGTGAAGAGCGACCGGCGCTCCAGCACCACAGTAGAGGAACCCCATCATGCTCCCGATTGACCCGCGCGATCTAAGGCCGATCGCCCTGCTGGCCCTTTGCTCCCTCCCGCTCGGGGGCTGCGGGCGCGATGCCGAGCCGCCCGCGGCCGCCGAGCAGCCGGCTTATGCCGCCGCCGCCAAGGGGCGGGTTGACGTGGAAGGCGGGTTGGTCAAGCTCGCCGCCAAGCGCGACGGCGTGGTCCGTTCGGTGCTGGTGGAGGAAGGCGCTCCGGTCCAGCCGGGCCAGGTGCTAGTGGTGCTGGACGACGAGCAAGCCCGGCTTTCCGCCGCCCTCGCCCAGGCCGAACTGGCACAGGCGCAGGCCGTCGAACCCCAGCTCCAGGTGAGGCTGGCCGCGGCCGAACGCGAGCTTCGCCGGCTCAGACCGCTGGCCGCCGACGACACGGTGGAGCGGCGCGAGCTGGACTTGGCCCAAGACCAGGTCCGCCTCTTGTCCAAGGAGATCGCCGCGGCTCGCGCCGCCGCGGAAACCGCGGCCCGCCGGCTCAAGGTCGCCGAGTACGAAATCGAGCAGCGCGTCGTGCGCGCCCCCGGCGCCGGCCGCATCGTCCGGCGCACGGCGCGGGCCGGCGACGGCGTCAGCACCTTGAACGTCACCCCGCTGTTCCTATTCGCCCCCGACACCCCGCGCATCGTCCGCGCCGAGCTGGAAGAGCGCTTCGTCGGCACAATCCAACCCGGCCAACCGGCCGAAGTCGCACTGGAAGCCGACGAATCGCGGCATTTCCCGGCGAAGGTCTTGCGGATCGGGCTGGTAGTCGGCCACCGCACGCCCACTGACGATCCCAACGAGCGCCAGGACAACCGCGTGGTCGAATGCGTGCTGGCAATCGACGCGCCGGAGTTGTTGATCGGCCAACGCGTAATCGTCCGCTTTGCAACAGGGACTAGCGGCGGATGAGAAGGCTGCCGCCCCTCTTCCTGGCCGCCACGGTCGCGGCCTGCGCGCCCACGCCGCCGCCCGCGCCGGAACCGGTCGCCGTACCGGCGCACTGGCGGGCCCAAGCCGGCAACGCCCAGCCGAAGCCAGCCCCCGCCGAATGGTGGAAAACCTTCGCCGATCCGCAGCTCGACCGGCTGGTGGATCAGGCGCTGCGAGCGAACGCCGACATCGGCCAGGCCGCCGCCCGTGTGCTCCAGGCGAAGGCGGCTCAGGCCGGCGCCGAGGCCGAGCTTCGGCCCGCCGTGAACGCCTTCGCCGGAGTGGACCAGGTGCGTCTCCCCGCCATGCGCCTGGGCGGGCAAAATTTCGCCCCCGAGGACGACACCTGGCCTTACGCCGGCTTCGGCTTCGACTACGAAGTGGATCTTCTGGGCCGGCTCGCCAAGGGCGCGCAGTCGGCGGCGGGCACCGCGGCGGCGGCCGAGTTCGAACGACGCCAGATTCGACAATCGGTGGCGCATGAAGTCGTCAAGGCTTACCTCGAGCTGCGCCATGCCGAGGCGCTCTCGGAGATCGACGTACGCCGCGCCGACCTGGCCGAAACGCTGGAGGAACAGGAGCAGAGAAGGCTGGCCTCAGGTTTGTCCGACCGGCAAAGGGTGAACGAAGCCGAACGCGGCGTCCGGGACATCCGCATCGCACGCAGCCGAGCCGAGCGCGACAGCGAACTGGCCCGCGCCCGGCTGGCGCTGCTGGTCTCGCGTCCGGCCAATGCCCTGGCGCTGCCGAGCCGAACGGCGGCCACCACCGAACTCACCGTGGAACCGGACCTGCCGGCCAGCGCCGTCGGACGCCGCCCCGACGTGCAGGCCGCCTGGCAACGCCTGCTGGTCGCGACCACCGACATCGAGCGCACCGAACTGGAACGCTATCCGCGCGTCACCCTGACCGGACTGGCCGGCATCGTCGCCTCCGGCTTCAGCGGCTGGCTGGCCAGCGATGCCGTGGGCTGGATCGTTGGCGCCGCCGGGCGCCTCCCGCTGTACGACGGCGGCCGCGTCCAGGCTCGGGTCGACGCGGCCGCAGCCGTCCGCGACGAACGCTTCGCGGCCTACCGCCGCTCGGTCTACCTCGCCCTGGCCGAAGTCGAATCGGCACTGATCGAATGGCAAACGGCGCGAACTGCCTTAGAATTCCACGCCAGCCAACTGGCCTCGCGCCGCCAGGACGCCGCCCGCCGAGCCGGAGCGCTGGCGCTGGGCCGTGCCTCCAGCGCCGAAATCCTGCGGCTCGACTTGGCCGCGCGCGAAGCCGAAGCGGAAACGCAAACCGCCGACTATCAACGCTCGCTGGCCTACGCTTCGGTGCAGCGGGCGCTGGGCCGCTAGGCCTTTTGAATCCTCACCTTGAACCGATAGGAGCCGCCCCATGTTTACCGGAATCGTCCGAGGCCGCGGCCAGATCGCCGCCGCCGACCCGCAAGCCACCGGCACCCGCTTTCGCATCCGCTTCCCCGACGACCTGCTCGGCGGCCTGGAAACCGGTGCCAGCGTGGCGGTCGACGGGGTTTGTCTCACCGTGGTGCGGATTGCCGGCAATGAAATCGACTTCGATGCCATCGCCGGCACGCTGGCGCTAACCAATCTCGGCGACCGCCGCGCTGGCGACGAAGTCAACCTGGAGCGCTCCGCCCGCCTGGGCGACGAAGTCGGCGGACATCACGTCTCAGGCCATGTCTCCACCACCGGCGTGATCACTTCGATAGAGCTGGAAGGCCCCGGCAGCCATCACATCGAATTCCAGGTGGACCCGGAATGGACCCGCTACATTTTCCTGCGCGGCTTCCTGGCGGTGGACGGCGCCAGCCTCACGGTGGCGGAAGCCGATCCCGAGCGCGGCCGGTTCCGGATCAACCTGATTCCGGAAACTATCCGCAACACCTGCTTCCGCCGTTACCGCGCCGGCGACCGGGTGAACATCGAAGTGGAGCACCAGACCCAGGTGCTGGTAGACGTGGTGACGCGGACGATCAACGCCGCACTGGCGGGCCGGGAGATCCTCAGGCCGAAAAGTGAATCGCCTTGACGGTCTGGATCAGCTTCTTGAACTGGTCCTTGTCCGCATCGCTCAAGACGTGCTCGTCCGGCTTCGACTGGAGCATTTCCTCCGAAATCTCCAGTTGCCGCACGATGTCCAGAGCTTCCTTGGCCTTCTCCTGGGCGCTGCCCGAGACGATGGAATAGATGTTCATATACAGCGAACCCATGCTGCGGTTCTGCAGTTCCGGCGTGAGCGCCATCGAACTCCTGAATATCTCGCTCAGCGCCTTCTTGGCCTCGCCCACGCTCTTTGCCCGGCGCAGCAAGAATTCCATGTTGTCGAACCGGCTTTCGATCTCCATCCGGTAAACGGCGAGCTGCTCGCGGTTCTTCTGCCGAATCTCGTGGTCGTGCTCGAAGCGCTGGATCATTGCCGCGCCGCCGCTCAACAGCACCGAGGACAACAGCCAAGTCCCCAGCGAACTGTTGAAAAACTCAAAAATCTTCCGGCCAAACCCTGCCTTTTGTTCAGGCCGGGGGTTCACGGTCTCGATACGTTGCCGGATGGTGCTCCGGTAATGCTCCTCGGCCGCAATCTTTCTCAATTCGTCATCGCTTAACATCGGGCACTACTCCAACCATTGGAAACCCGGGCGTTCAGCCGACTCCTCGACCGTGCCCGAACCGCCCTATTTTCCGCGGTAGCGCCTGCCGTTGCTAGAGCAGGAGCAGCCCTTGCTCAAGCCAGATAGTCGAACAGCACCCGGCCGTAAGGCAACGTGAAATCGCCGATGAAATGCTGTCCGCCCACGGCCTGCCGCACCGGCAGGTCGGCGACGGGCGCGTTGACGTGGGCGAAGAGCTGCAGCCGGGCCGGGGAAATCCAGCTGCCCTTGATCTCGACGTCCGTCAGGTTGTACGCCACCAGTTGGCAGATCTTCAGCGAACCGTCCACGTCCGGGATGATTTTCAGATTGCACTGTGTCTTGCTCATGGCCTGGGCGGTCGCCTCGATGCCGCCTGGCGCGGGTTGGTGCTTGTAGCCCATAGTGCCCATCGCCACCATCTGGCCGGCATAATGCAAAGTACCCGTCAGCGTGTCCGAGTGCGTCTTCAGCACGGGTTGCGCGTATTTTTTCGGAAACCCCCAGATCTCGCGGCCGCCCGAGATCGGCGATTCATCGTCCAGATACATCTGGGACGTGAAGTTGATCGGCTCGCCCCGGTAAAAACAAGGGATCACCACGCCGCTTTCGGTGTAATCGCCGAAGCCGGAACTGTCCGGCATCTTTATCCATTCATACAGCACGAGTCCGTCCGGATTCGGCTCCAAAGGCTCGGGAACGGCCTCGCGCAGCGCTGCCGGATCGGTCTCGTAGCGGATGACCATGTATTCCCGGTTGACGAAACGGTAAGGCCCCCTGGGATAGCTGGGGCTGCAGGCCGGCATGGACGGAAGCTGAAGGATGTCTTGGATTTTCACAGGTATTCTCCAGATCAACGGGGCTCAGTGCGCGGTCCAGCCGCCTTCGACGGCGATATGGGTGCCGGTGATCGAGGCCGCGGCCTCGGAACACAAAAACAGCGTCGTCGCGGCGATCTGCTCGACGGTGACGAACTGCTTGGTCGGCTGGGCAGCCAGCAGCACATCGCGCTTCACCTCTTCCTCCGTGATGCCGCGCGCCTTGGCGGTATCCGGAATTTGGCTTTCCACCAGCGGCGTCAGCACATAGCCCGGACAAACGGCGTTGACGGTGACCCCGGCTTCCGCAACTTCCAGCGCGACCGCCTTAGTCAAGCCCAGAACGCCGTGCTTAGCGGCGACATAGGCCGATTTGAACGGCGAGGCGACCAGAGCATGAGCCGAAGCGATGTTGACGATACGCCCCCAGCCCCGGCGCTTCATGTGCGGCACCGCCAATCGAATGGTATGGAAAGCCGAAGACAGATCGATCGCCAGGATGGCATCCCATTTCGCTACCGGGAAATCCTCCACCGGGCACACATGTTGGATGCCGGCATTGTTCACCAGGATATCGACCCCGCCCAGCTCCTGCTCGACGCGGCGCATCATGCGCTCGATCTCGTCCGGACGGCTCATGTCCGCCCCGTCGTAGATCACGCCTACCCCATGCGTTTCCGCCAGCCGGGCACGCAAAGCCTCGATCTCCGCCGCATCGCCGAAGCCGTTCAGCACTACCTGCGCGCCGGCGCCCGCAAGCCCCTCCGCGATGCCCAGCCCGATCCCGCTGGTCGATCCCGTCACCACCGCCACTTTGCCTTTCACCATTGCCGCTCCTCGTCTCGCTCGGGGGAAACATCGGGCGAAGTCTAATTCACACGGTATTACAGATAGTGGAGTCAGTCCGAAACCTTATCGCCCGACCAGCCTCCGTCCCAAACCCTCAGTAACTCCAATCTTCGTGGCGTACCGGCAACTGGTTGAGCAAATCCCGGCGCAGCTGCCAGTCCGGCATGAACCGGTCCATCACCGCGACGAACCGGGCGTTATGAGTGGGCTCAAGCAAATGAGCCAACTCATGCACCAAGATATATTCGAGGCACTCGCGTGGCTTCTTGGCCAGATCGGTGTTGAGCCGAATGCTGCGATTGCCGGGATTGCAGCTTCCCCACCGCGTCTTCATCCGCTGGACGAAAAATCGCTTAACCATCACGCCCAGCAGCGGTTCCCATTGGGCGATCAAGGGAGGCAAGGCTTGCCGGAGTTGCTCCCGATACCAGGCATCGACGATGGTTTGGAATTTCTCCGCATCGGTACCCGGACGAACCCGCAGAATCAGCCGGCTATGCTCCAGGACCACGGACGGGGCCGCCTCGCTCTCGGTTATAGCCAGCAGGTAACGCTTGCCCCACGCATAGTGGCTTTCGCGGTCAAGATACTCGCGCGGCGTTTCTCGCTCCTGGGCGCGAATCCCCTTCTGCTGCCGCTTGATCCAGGCCAGTTTGGAGATCGCAAACACGCGGATGGTGTCCATGCTCATGCGCGCGGGCGCCGAAATGCGGACTCTGCCGGTGGGCGGGTAGACGCTCAGATGAATGTTCTTGATGTCCTTGAGCACCACGTCCACCACGATACCGCCCAGTTCGAGCGTAGCGGCCATCAGTATTCGCTCTTGTGCTCGTAGACGATGCGGAAAATACGCTCCACCTCGGCCACATCCTGCAACACGCCGTACAGCGCCTGTTTGACCACCTGCTCCCGCGCCTGGACGCCGCGCCAGCCGTCGGGCCGCAGCTCTCTGACCGTCTCGTGGATTTTAAGCGCCAGCCTCAGGACCGGATCGCCGGGAACGGCGTATTCGCCGGGCACTTCGGCCGCACCCAGCGGCTTATCCCCGCACTTTAGGTTGTTATAGAGTGCCCGCAATCCAGGACTTTGCTTAAGCTCCTCCGGCGTGTCGCCGGCCTGACCGGCTTCCACCTTCCGCGCCAGTTCGGCGATGCGCCTTAGGTATTCCTCGTATTCCACCGCCTTCGCCTTGCGCGCCGCTATGATCTCGTCCAGCAACGCCGACATTTTGTCGTAGTAGGCGGGATCATTCAGGTGCTCCTTGATGATCTTGCGACGGACGTTGTTCTCGATGGTTTCGGCGACGGCATCCTTGTTGCCTTTCAGTCCGCCAAGCTGCCGGGCGATGGCCTCGGCGATGCCGGTCTTCACGATCAGCTCCAGCAGCGGCATATCGTCGAAGGGGGAAATCTTGCGCGGCTCCTCGGCCTGGATATAGGTGTCGATGAGATGGCGCATGTCGGCCTCGTAGGCCTTGAGGTCGAGGGTTTCGCCGCTGGCCTTGCGGACGATTTCGCGGATGGCGAGGTAGTGGTCGATCTGCCGCTTGATGCGGGCGATGTCGGCACTTGAATAGTTGGCCGCCTCCAGCTCGTCGGCGATATTGGCGTAGGCGCGCACCAGCGCTGCGGTCGCCTTGTAGAGAGCGACGCGTTGCGGTTCCCGATCTTCCAGGTCCGAAGGAATCTCGGTATTGCCGCAGAAATAATGGATGTGCTCCAGCTCGCCT
>JAQTYA010000147.1 GCA_028688525.1 Methylococcus sp.
GCTTTGATGGCCTGCTGCCGCATCACCTGCAGGGCATGATGATCCAGGGTTCGCCCGTCCGAGTTCCGTTTGCATTTCATGGCTCCATTATATCAAATATGTGACATTACTTTGTTGAATCTTAGTACCTCAAGCGCCACGCCGAATGGCCGGCGCTGATCGGTGCCGTGCGTCAACACATGGAGGATGGCACTGCCGCCGACGATCCGGAGATGCAGCGGCTCGCAAATCTTTGGTTGGAACTATTTCGCTCGTATGCCGGCGATAATCCGCAGACCCAGGCAAAGATACGAGCGGCGCATCAGGACGATCCTGAATTGCTATCGGGTACGTTTGTCGACCAGGCTTTGCTCGCTTATGTCGTTCGGGCGATATCCAGCTTGAATCCAAGCTGACTGCGGCAGCGATGCCTGCCGGTTTAAGCTTGGAACGATGCGTCCGGTCCTGCTCCATCCCCCGCGGCAACGACATATCGCCATGACTGGCCGCTAATGCAAAGCGTAACAAAGTTTTCATACAATGCGCGGTCGGGCTTTACGCTGGCCGCCTTGTCTGAAATCAACGCCACTGAAACGCTAAATGGAGCAGATCCGTATCGGCTCGAAGTCGAGCCTCGTCCCGGTAAGCCGTCTGCTGTGGCTATGCGTCCACGCGGCTTTGGGTCTCGGTGCTTGCGCGCAGGAGGAATATAAGGCGCCTCCATTGCCGGTGTTCATGCAGGGCGCTAAGCCAGAGCCGGTCTCCGGCGCTTTGGCAGCAGTTCCGTCCGGGATTGCTTCAGAAAAGCTGCCGGTAGCTCCGTCCGTTTCGGCCGCCGATGCGTCCATGACAGCGGCGCCATTGGAAGCGCCGCATGAGTTTACCCTGGACGCTGCGATCAGCCGGGCGCTGGAGGCCGATCCCCAAATCAAAGCCGGTTTCGAAAGCGTGAAGCAAGCGGAGGCCGATTTGGTGACCGCCGGGCTGCTGCCCAACCCGGATCTGACTTCGGACGTGTTGATGATCCCCTGGGCGCAGCCTTGGCGCGCCACCCGCCAGGGCGGCCCGACTCAGACCGATGCCTTGGTCAGTTTTCCCATCGACTGGTTCATCTTCGGCAAGCGCGCCGCCGCGGTCGTTACGGCGCAGAAGGGCGTGGATGTGACCACGGCGCAATTCTCCGACCTGCTCCGCCAGCGCATCGCGGGTACGATCTCGGCTTATTACGATGTATTGGAAGCCCAGGCCATGCTCGACCTGGCCCAGGTCGATCTAGAAAACCTGTCGCAGCTAGAGCAGATTTCGGCGAACCGGGTGGCCTTAGGCGGTGCCGGCACTATCGAGCTGGATCGCGTTCGGGTTTTCATCTTCGGCAGCCGCCGCGAGATCCGGGCGCGGGAAACCGCATTGGCGACGGCCATCGCCAAGCTGCGGTCCTTCCTTGGCTACTCCGACGAGGTGCCGCTGGCGCTCAAGGGGAATTTGGACGTCGATGCGCCTGCCCCGCCGTTGGCCGCCGACGCCGCGTTCTCGCTGGCCGGCGAAAACCGCCCCGACTTGATCGCGCTGCAGCGCCAGATCGCGATGGCAGCCGCGAATCTGGAACTGGAGGAGCGCCGCGCTTACCCGGAAGTTAAACCGGCCTTCGGCTATACCAACCAGTTCCAGCACGAGATGGACCAGGCCAACGCCGATTCCTGGAACGTCATTCTGCAAATGAGTTTGCCGGTGTTCGATCGCAACCAGGGCAATATCGCCAAGGCCCGCTCCCTGCGCACCCAGGCCGAGCATAATCTGACCGCGCAGTTTGTGGACTTGCGCGCCGAGATCGTGCAGGCGGTCAAGAATTTCCAAGCCGCGCACGACGCCCTGCTGATCGACGACCCCGGCCAACTGGATGCGGCGCGCAACGTGCGCGATAAAATCCGCGCCGCTTACGAGCTGGGAGGCAAGCCGCTGATCGACGTGCTGGATGCCCAGCGCGCCTACCGCGACACCTTCCGGCTGCATATTTCCGCCCGCTCCAGCTATTGGCATTCGCTCTACGCCCTCAACGCCGCTATCGGAAAGCAGGTGCTCCGATGAATCCTATGCCCATTCCGTCCGCCGCCTCGAATCGGCGGGCAGCTCTAGCCGCTGGCGTCGCTCTGATATTGGCGGCTGGAGTCTGGCGCTTTTGGCCTGCGTCCACGACGATGCCGGCGATCGATCGGACGCCGCATTCCGGCACCGCGACCGTCGCCGGTCCGCTACTCGTAGCCGTAGAGCCGGGCAGCCTGCTGGAGCAGAAATTCGAAATTCCGACGGTGCAGAAGGAGCGCATCACCACGCCGCTGGTGACGGTGAGCGGCGCGGTGATGGCGCGGCTGCGGCCCGGCCAGGAGGCTTCGGAGGACCGCTGGCAGTTCGCCAACGTTGAGCTGTCCGGCACCTACGCGGACTGGGAGAAGGCGCGCACCGAAATGGATTTCGACGCCAAGCGCTTGAAGAAGACCCGTGAGCTGACGGCGGCGCAGCTGCAATCCCAGGACAGGGTAGTGGATCGCTTGCGCAAACTGGTTGCCACCGGCACCGAGGCGGTACGGGATCTCACCCTGGCTGAAGCGACCTTGCTGGAAATTCAGCTGGAAGGCCAAAAAGCCGTGTTCGAGGCCGAAAGCGCGCTCACCCAGGCGACCCACAGCCATGCCGATCTGGAACGACAGCTGCTGCAAGCCGGTGTCGACCCCGCTTTGCTGGACCGTGCCGATACCGACTCGGCCATGGTGATGGCCGATGTGCCCGAAGTCCGGATCAGCTTGGTGAAGCCGGGCCAGGCCTGCGATGCCTATTTTTTCGGCCTGCCTGGGCAATCTTTCCACGGAACGGTGCGCAGCCTGGCTCCGGCGCTGTCGTCTGAGCGCCGCACCTTAAGAGTCTTTTTCGAACTCGACGACAGCCAGGGCCGGCTCAAACCTGGTATGTATGCCGAAATCGGCCTGGGCACGGACCCGCGTCTGGCGGTGCTGGCGCCGGCCGATGGGGTCTTGCACATCGGCGATGGAGACTTCGTTTTGACCGATGCCGGCCCAGGTCTGTGGCGGGTCACGCCGGTGCAGGTGGGGGAGCGCGCCGGCGAGCGCGTCGAAATTCTTGGAGGTTTGAAGGGCGGCGAACGCTTGATCGGCTATGGCGCCATTCTGCTCAAACCTTTGGTAGTCCAGGCGCTGCTCAAGGCCAAGCAGCAGTCTGAGGCTGTCGGAGCCGATCCCTGATGGTGGCGCAGCTCATACGCGCGGCTCTCCAGTTCCGCTGGGCTGTACTGATCGCCGCTGCGGCCTTGATGCTGCTCGGGATTTGGCTGTTCACCCAGATGAAGATCGACGCCTACCCCGACATTTCCGCGCAGATGGTGCAGGTCATAACCACCTATCCTGGCCGGGCACCGGAGGAGGTGGAGCGGCAGGTCACGCTGCCGGTGGAAATCGCCATGCGCAACGTGCCCAAGGTGGAAACCATCCGCTCGCGCACGATCTTCGGCCTGTCCCAGGTGCAGCTCATCTTCCAGGAGGGCACCGAGAGCTACTGGGCCCGCCAGAGGGTTCAGGAAAAACTGACCGGGCTCGATTTGCCGGAGGGCGCACGGGCCGAAATGGGGCCGCTGGCCACGGCTTACGGCGAAGTACTGCGCTACGAATTGGTGTCGGACGGGCGCCAGGATTTGATGGAGCTGCGTACACTCAACGACTGGGTGGTGATCCCGCGATTGTTGCGGGCGCCCGGCGTCGCCGAGGTTTCGAATTTCGGCGGCTACGCCAAGCAGCATGCGGTGCTGCTGCATCCGGCCCAGCTTCAGCGCTACGGCTTGTCGGTCAACGACGTAGCGGATGCCATCCAGACCAACAATGCCAGCGCCGGCGGCAGCGTGCTGTCGCGCGGCAGCATGTCCTTCGTGATCCGCGGACGCGGCTCGCTGCAGAACGAAGACGAGATCGGCGCGATTTTCGTCAAATCCCTGGGCGGGACCCCGATCTACATCCGCGACGTGGCGGATGTGCAGCTGGATTCGAAGATCCCGGCGGGCATTTTCAGCAAGGATATGAAGGACGAGGCCGTCGAAGGCATCGTGCTGTTGCGCAAGGGAGAGAACCCGTCCGACGTACTGGCTGCGGTGCAAGCGGCAATCGCCGAACTCAACGCTGAAGGGCTGCCGGCCGGCGTGCATATCGCGCCCTATTACGACCGCAGCACCTTGATCGAAAGTACGCTGCACACCGTCGGCCACAGCGTGCTGATGGGCATCGGGCTGGTGATCCTGGTCCTGTTGGCCTTCCTCGGGCGTCCGTCGCTGGCGACCCTGGTGGCGCTGACCATTCCCTTCGCGCTGCTGTTCGCGCTGGTATTGATGTACCTCGCCGGCATCCCCATCGGCCTGCTGTCGATAGGCGCCATCGACTTCGGCATCATCGTCGACGGCGCCGTGGTCATGGCGGAGAACATCGCGCGGCGGTTGGATGAGCGGGAGAGGCAGGAACAGCCCGCCAGCGTCGCCCACACCGTCTTGTCGGCCGCCCTGGAAGTCGAGCGGCCGGTCTTCTTTTCCATTCTAATGATCCTGGGCGCTTTTCTGCCGCTGTTGACGCTGACCCACATCGAAGGGCTGCTGTTCCGGCCCATGGCGCTGACCATCGTGTTCGCGCTGGGCGGCGCATTGCTATCCGCCTTGTTCGTGGTGCCGGTGCTGGCGACCCTGTTTTTCCGCAAGGGCTTCCGGGAATGGGACAATCCGGTCTTGCACTGGCTCACCGAGCGCTACCGGTCGCTGCTGACCCTGCTCATCCAGCGCCGCAGGACGGCTGCCGCGGCTGCCGCTGCCTTGCTCGTCGTGGTGCTGGGTTCGGTAATACCCCGTATGGGCATGGAGTTTCTGCCGTACATGGACGAGGGTGTCATCTGGGTGCGCGCCAATTTCCCGGAAGGCACGTCCTTGCAGCAGACCGCCCACTTCGGCCGGCGCCTGCGCGAAATCGCCCTGGAATTCCCGGATATCCAGTTCGCTGCGGCCCAGACCGGGCGCAATGACAGCGGCACCGACCCGTATCCCCCCAGCCGTATCGAAATGATGGTGGGCCCCAAGCCGCGGGATACCTGGACCCAATATGGGAACAAGCATGAGCTTCTGGCCGGGCTGGGCGCGCGATTCCGGGCAGAGTTCCCGACCACTCGCTTCAATTTCACCCAGCCCATCATCGACAGTGTCACCGAAGACACCAACGGCACCTCCGCCAATATGGCCATCGAGTTCTCGGGAGCGGATTCAGATGTGTTGCTGGATTTGGCCCGGCAAGCCGAAGACTTGCTGAAGCAGGTGCCCGGCGCTACCGACGTCAACATCGAACAGGAAGGCCCGCAGCCGCAACTTCTGATCGAGCCCGACCGCTCGCTGTGCGCCCGTTACAACGTGCGGATCGAGGACGTGACCCGGATGATCGACACCGCCATCGGCGGCGCCCCGATCGGCACGCTGTTCGAAGGCGAGCGGCGCTTCGACATCGTCTCGCGCTTCTCGCCCGAGCATCTGCTTTCGCCGCAGGCGCTGGGCAGGCTGCCGGTCTATAACGCGGCCAACATTCCGATTCCGCTGGCGCAGGTGGCCCGGATCGAGATCGTCGACGGCCAAACCATGATCGCCCGCGCCGATGGCCGTCGTCGCCTGACCGTGCGCAGCGACATTGTCGGGCGCGATCAGGGCGGATTTGTCGCCGATGCCCAGGAGCGGTTCGAGCGGGATATCCGGATGCCGCCCGGCTATCACGTGGCCTGGCTGGGCATGTTCGACAACTTGAAGCGGGCCAAGGAGCATTTCGAACTGCTGGTACCGGTGACGGTCGGAGTGATCTACCTGCTGCTGCTGGTCACCTTCAAATCGCAGCGGGCGGCGTCAATCCTGCTCATGGCGATTCCTTTCGCTTTAGCCGGCGGCGCTGCGGCGCTGTATCTGCGCGGCATGAACATGAACGTCTCGGCGGGGGTTGGCTTCGCCGCTGTGTTCGGCGTCTCCATCATGGACGGCGTGCTCCTGCTGCGGACCATCACCACTCATCGGCTGGCCGGCGTTCCGCTGGAACAGGCCATCATCGACGGCGCCACCCGTAGACTCCGTCCTATCCTGATCACGGCCTTGGTCGCGATCCTCGGCCTGGTGCCGGCGTCCTTGGCCACCGGCCTCGGCTCGGATGTCCAGCGGCCGCTGGCGACAGTGATCGTTTGGGGCTTGTTCAGCGCGACGATGATGACCTTGCTGCTGGTGCCGGTGCTCTACCGCTTGTTCGTGCCGAAATTGCCGGCCCGGGAGTCGTAACACCCAGGTTTCGGCCGGTGCGCTTCCCGTACCGTCATCGTGATGATCAATTATAGAGGTATCGTTGTAGCAATTTGCCCTATTTTGGGATGGATTAGCCCATTTACGCGGCCCCTGAGACAATTCATGCACTCATTCTCGCCCGACTACCTCGCTAAGCTGCGTAGTAACTGGCGACGCTGTACGCTCTGGGCGAGTATCGGGGCAAGCAGCAGCTCTACGTGGCTCAGTCGCCCGAGATCTGAGGCGTTACTTCTGGCATTGATGGAGGACTGAGATGACCCAAATTCAGAAGCTCACTGCAAAGGGTTACAAATCCATTGCCAAGCTGGAGAACTTCGCACTTCGACCGTTGAATGTTCTGATTGGTGCCAACGGGGCCGGCAAGAGCAACTTCATCGGGCTGTTCCGCTTCCTGGCCTCGGTGGCCGGCGACAACTTTCCCGTGGATGTGCAGAAGTGGGGCGGGCCGGAAGCGCTGCTGCACTACGGGAGCAAGGTCACGCCACAGATGGAGTTAGAGATCCAGTTCTCCGCTAGTGAGGGACAAACTGGCTCGTATGAAAACGGCTATCGA
>JAQTYA010000148.1 GCA_028688525.1 Methylococcus sp.
AAGCGCTTGTTGCGGATCAGCACCCGCAGCTCTCCGGCCGCCTTGATCCTATCGAATTGCGGCAGCTTGCGCTGCTCCTGAACCGGATTGCCGCAGCCGTAAAGCTGGGACACGAGTAACACCGCAATCCCGGCGCCGAAACAGCGCTGCCGGGTACGGCGATGTAAATTGCGAAACAATAGCCTGACTTGTCCGACCGTCAGAACGCCGTCCGCCATGAACTTTGAATTCATGTCACGCACCATTCGTATGTCTGTAACGAATCGGTTATAATATCATCGCTTGGTCCGGAGAGGTACCGAAGCGGTCATAACGGCGCCGACTCGAAATCGGATGGTCGGGGAAACCCGGCACGAGGGTTCGAATCCCTCCCTCTCCGCCATTTACCAGTTTCATCCCGTCTCATGACGCCTCAGAACCCGCGAGCTACAAGGCTTGGCGGGTTTTTTGTTGTCTCATCCCATATCACCAGATAACATCGAATGCCATCAATTTTGATGGTACAAGCGATGGTATCGGGCTTCTCCGGCCGGTCGATACCATCAAACCGGAGAACTGGCGATGCTACAAGACGTTGAGGTCCGCAAGGCCAAGCCGAGGGAGACACCCTACAAGCTGACCGACGAGAAGGGCTTGTACCTTCTCATCACGTCGAAGGGCGGTAAGTTGTGGCGGCTCAACTATAGGTACGACGGGAAGCAGAAGACCCTATCCTTCGGCACCTATCCCGAGGTGAGCCTGAAAGATGCCAGGGAGCGGCGGGATGAGGCGCGCAAGCTCTTGGCTGCCGACATCGATCCGGGCGAACACAAGAAGGCTGTCAAAGCGTCGCGCGTGGAGGCGGCCGAAAACAGCTTCGAGGTGATTGCCCGTGAGTGGCACGGCAAGACATCGGCCGTTTGGACCGAAGGGCATGCCGAGAACGTGCTGTCACGGCTGGAGCAGAACATCTTCCCGGCGATCGGCAGCAAACCCATTTCCGCCATCACCTCACCGGAACTTCTGAAGGCTTTGCGGGCGACCGAATCGCGCGCCCCGGAGACGGCGCGCCGGCTGCGCCAGACCTGCGGCCAGATATTCCGCTATGCCATCGCCACCGGACGTGCAGAACGCGATCCCTCCGGTGACCTGCGCGGCGCCCTGACCCCGGCCGGCACCAAACGGCACCATGCCAGCATCACAACCCCTACGGAGATCGGCGCCTTGCTGCGCGCCATTGAGGGCTACCGGGGCTCCGTCATCGTGAAGGCGGCGCTGCGACTTGCGCCTTTAACCTTCGTCCGTCCCGGAGAGCTACGAAAAGCAGAATGGGACGAATTCGACTTTGACGCTGCGGAATGGCGCATACCTGGCCCAAAGATGAAGATGCGATCCGTTCATATCGTGCCACTGTCGCACCAAGCCTTGGCGGCGCTCCGGGAAATTCAACCGCTGACGGGCCATGGACGCTACGTGTTCCCCTGCGCACGCTCCCCCAGAGGCGACCGCCCCATGTCGGAAAATGCCGTTTTGGGCGCGTTGCGACGCATGGGCTATGAGAAAGGTGAGATGACCGGCCACGGTTTCCGCTCGATGGCTTCCACCCTACTGAACGAACAGGGTTGGCACCGTGACGCCATCGAGCGCCAGCTTGCCCATTCCGAGCGCGATGCGGTGCGGGCGGCCTACAACTACGCCGAACATCTGCCTGAGCGGCGCCGGATGATGCAGGCGTGGAGTGACTTTCTGGAAGGTTTGAGGGAGGGGGCGGCCGTCGTGTCGATTGCCTCGCGGCGCAAAGCGTGAGTCCTGCCATGTACACCTGCAATCACGGATAATACTTCTACACCACGCCTAGCCCGGCCAGGCGACAAGCGGGACCCCTTCACCCGCTGGCGTGGTTTCTTATCTTGAAGGGCAGGCCTTTGAAGGAAGGAAAGCAATGGATCAAGCCGCACTTGAGTATTGGCGAAATATCGACCTATGGAGCGAAGAAGAACTTTGCCTCCTTTTGCGTGGACGTGATCCGTACGAAGAACATGATGAAACTGACGAGAATGAAGCCAATGATGTTGGATGGGCTGTAGTAAAGGGCATCGCTTCTGAAAAACTAAAATCTATTTCTACAGAACGAGACAATCCAGAACCAAAGAGAGCAGGCGATCACACCATTGTGGAACGGCATGTAAGTCCAGAAGATGCAATTAAGTGGGCAAATCAGAAACGAAGTTTGTTTCCGCACTTTCCATTTTTTTCTGAACTTGAAGCGCCTCCAGAAAAACCTATTAGCAATACTGAGCGCGAAAATCTCTTAGCCATGGTTCTCGGAATGGCCATGCATTCATACGGATACGACCCAAATGCATCACGCAATAGTTGTACCGGGGAAAACCGCGATAGCATTCACGCTACGCTCTCCCAATACGGGCTAAACGTGAGCGCGGACACCATCCAGCGTCGTCTAAAGGATGCGGTGAGCTTATTTCCTGACGCCAAGCCACCAAAGTAAAAATCGATGCTTTACCGCTCTTTTTGGCTCCCAGTCGATATCCTTTGGTTAACCGCAGAAGCATCGTGCGGTTAACTTTCGACCGCATGTGACCTCATGCGGCCCTTCCCCTAGACCGCACCGGTATCGTTGGTCCCGTCGCAATCTGACGCAACGGGTATCAACAAAATGCAGCTGCCACAACAATGCCGGGCGAACCCCCCGCCCTCCCCAGTTTTTCGGTATTCGCGGGCTAAAGACGTTCGCCAACGCTACCGAACATCCATCGCGACGATTTGGCGCTGGGCGCGCGACGAGATTATTCCGCCACCAATACAGCTTGGTGGGAATAGCACCGCATGGATCACGGCGGAATTAGACCGCGTGGACGCAGCGCGCGAGGCTGGGCGGTCTCGCGATGAAATTAAGGCATTGATTCACCTCATTGTGGCCGAACGGCGTACGGCCTACGAGGGCGGAGGGGTGGCGGCATGACGGCCCCTATCGTAGTTTCTACGCTGGCGGCAACCGATATTGATATCGACTCGGCAGCGGTTGTTTCTAGCCTCCTGGATGCCGTAATAAACAGCATCGATGTCGGCGATCTTCGACGCGCCCGAGCGGCGGCAGTTGAAGCCCATCGATGGCTCTATCGGTTGGTCGCAGAACTCGAGAGTGGGCATGTGACTGAGCGGGGGGCGTAATGACGCCTTCCTATCGCGATGCCGATCAGAATTTCCTCGACTGCCTGAACGCAAATGAATTGGCTCCGGCTGAGCCGCTGACCCTGCAGTGGGACGGGAAATTTCACCGCTATACGGTGAAAGGGGATAAGCGGCGCTCGGATAACGGTTGGTATGTGCTCTTTCCCGATGGCGTGCCTGCCGGGGCGGCGGGGTCTTTCAAGTCTCAGCAGTCCATCGATTGGTGCGCGCGCTCGCCGAATTCGTTGTCTCCCGAGGAATTGGAATCGTTGCGCCGGCAACGGCAGGCGGCTGCGGAGCAGCGGGCGCAGGAGTCCGCTGCGGTCCATGCGGCCGCGGTTAGGCGCGCAGCGGCGTTGCTCAAGAAGGCAAGACCGGCGGCGACCGATCACCCATACCTGCTGGCCAAGCGGGTGGGCGCGTACGGCATCTACCAGTTGCGAGATCAGTTGGTGATTCCGATGCGCGATACGTCTCGGGCCGTTTCCAGCCTACAGTTCATTTCGGCGGATGGGTCAAAGAGGTTTTTGACCGGGGGCGAGGTGGCGGGTCGCTATTACGCAATCGGGGTACCGGCGGGGACAATCTGCATTGTGGAGGGCTACGCGACCGGGGCGTCGGTATTCCAGGCGACAGGGTTGGCGGTGGCGGTGGCGTTCAACGCGGGCAACCTGAAGCCGGTGGCGGCGTCGATCCGGGCTCAGTTTCCGGAGGCGCGCATTATGGTTTGCGCGGATAACGATCAGTTTACAAAAGGCAATCCGGGCATCACCGCCGGACGCGCTGCCGCTGAAGCTGTCGGCGGGTTTCTGGCCTTCCCGCAATTCCAGGGTAATGAACTTGACGAACGGCCGACCGATTTTAACGACCTGCATCGACTACGAGGCCTCGAAGCGGTCAAATGGTCGATCAACGCCGCACAGGAGATTGAGGCGGAGGGCGACCACGAGAGCATTCCTGATGAGCCCGCCGCTGAGTCCGAACCGCCCGACGAAGATGGAACCGATGATCCGGCTATCCCGCCACCCCCAGAGGGCCACATCGCACTGGTCGCACATCGGCTGCCTCACATCATCCACGAGCTGAACAAGGTTCTGCTGCATTCCGGCGCGGAACTGTTTGAACGGTCCGGCAGCCTCGTTCATGTCTTCCGCACCGAGAAGCTGCGCAAACTTCAAGGTGCCGCGCATCTACCCGAGGGTACCTTGGTTATCGAAGCGGTTTCGCCCGAACTGCTGCGGCTCATCGCGACGCGGGAAGCTAAATTCACGAAATACGACTCGCGCATGAGCCGCTGGAAGCGCACTGACTGTCCGCTCCAGATCGCCAGCACCTTTTTGGCCGCGAACGGCATCCGGCAAATACGGCCCTTGAGAGGGTCGGCGAGCAGCCCCGTCCTACGCCCGGATGGTTCAGTCTTGGATCAGCAGGGCTACGACCACGAAACCGGGTTATATCTCTCCTGGAGCCTGGGCAGGATACGGCTCAACCGTAAGGGAGGACGCAAAGCCGCCGCCCAAGCCCGCGAACTCCTGGAGGACGTACTGAGGGAATTTCCCTTCGTCGGCGCTGTGGACCTTTCGGTCGCGCTGGCGGGCATCCTGACAGCAGTCATGCGGCCATTGCTGCCATCGGCACCCCTGATAGGAGCCGATGCCGCGACCCCTGGCACCGGCAAGACAACCCTGATGTATGTGTGTGTTCTTATCGCTCTTGGGGCACCCATTCCCGCTATCACCATCTCCGGGTCGAACGACGAGGAAGTCGAAAACAGGCTGGGCGCATTGCTGCTGTCCGGGGTCGGTGCGATGAACCTCGACAATTTGTCCCGGCCACTGCAAAGCGATTTGCTTTGTCAGCTCCTCACGGCGTCGTCGATCCGTCTACGCGTGCTGGGTGCGTCCCGCGCCCCTGAGGTTTCGACCGGCGTATTCATTACCGCGACGGGCAACAATCTCGTTTTGGTCGGCGATTTGTCCCGCCGTGCCCTGGTGTGCCGACTCGATGCGCAATGCGAGCGGCCGGATCAGCGGCAGTTCTCGCGCCGCATCGGGGACTACGTATTAGCGCAGCGCAAGGCCTTGGTTGAAGCCGCACTCACGATCGTGGCGAATTACGCGGACGCTGGGCGGCCGGATGTGGGCACGGCCCCCTTTGGGTCGTTTGAAATGTGGAGCGAGACTGTGCGCAATGCCCTGATTTGGTCGGGTGCGGCCGATCCGTGCGAGTCCCGCACCCGCATCGAGGACGCCGATCCTATCCGGGGTGAACTGTCCGACCTGCTTCCATTGTGGTTCGAGCGTTGGGGGGCTCAAACGCTCCAGGTCAGGAATATCCTCGAAAGTGCAACGTTATCCCACAACGAGGAAATCCGCGAGGTACTGCTGACGATTGCAGCAAATCGCCGCGATCCTCGCCAAATTGATCCACGTCGTTTGGCCCACTGGCTCCGCCGGTATCGGGGGCGCGTCGTTGACGGCCTCAGGCTGGATACCGATGGGACCTCCGGCCACCGAGCATGGTGGCGAGTTTCCAAGATATAGGAAACGGTCCAAGACCGTCTTTTGTAACGGTTAAGACGGTTAGAACATATAAATATCTTAACGCGAGAAAAAACGCAGATGTTGTTTTTTGACAGTTTCTCTAACGGGAGTAGGAACCATGTTCCTAACCGGTATAACCGTCGAAAAGGTTTGAGGTCCGGCGGTTGGCACTGGACCGCAAAACGCCCTGATCATTTTGGTCGGGCGAGTTCGCGCCGTGAGGCGCGCTTTATGGGAGATTAAAAAGTGAACTTACAAAACCTCACCAAGGTGGTGGGCACCCTGCCTGCCCCTACCGGCCTACACGCCGAGCTAATGCAGGACGGGCGGACGATATGGCTGCGGTGCAGCTGCTTGATGGTCGTTGAGGAAATAACCGCAGCGGGCGCGGTAGAACGCCGGCTGGATGCCTTTGCCGCCACTGCGGGAGAACTGAGCACCAGCCAAGGCAGACCGGTGTCAGAGTGGGAGGGATTTCGAGGATTCGTGTTCAACCCTGAACCACCACGGCCGTCGAGGCAGTTACTATGATGTGATAACGTTGCACTATCCTAGAAATGACGATGGGGGGGTGTCCCCCCTCCAATGCACAATGGATGCTTGAGGTGAAAAGATGAGCGGTGGCGGCGGCGGGGCGATGACCCCGCAGATTACGGCGCAGGAAATGGAGTACGCGAACGTGCTCCAAAACATCCTGGGTGCGTCGAATGCGATCTCGGCGCCGGTCGAGAAGTTTGCGATAAAGCAGATGAAGGCGCTAGACACGCCTCTGGCATACAACTCGGCCGGCGGTTTGGGCATGAGCCATGCCATGCAGCAAATGGAACCAATGCAGCGGCGGACGATGGCGAATGCGATGGCTTCCGGCGCGGCTCCGGGCAGCGGGCGCTATGCGGAGGTACAGGCCGGGCTGAGTTCGGTCAACAGTGCGGGCCGGATGGACGGCGCCGTGAATGGCCGGCTCGGAAACCTGGACCGGCGCATTGGCTTGATGAACGCAGCGGTAGGGGCTGGCCGGCAACGGCTGGGATCGGCGCTGGATACGTTCTCAAATCTGTCGGATAAAGCG
>JAQTYA010000149.1 GCA_028688525.1 Methylococcus sp.
CTTTGATGGCCTGCTGCCGCATCACCTGCAGGGCAGGATGCTCCAGGGTTCGCCCGTCCGAGTTCCGTTTGCATCTCATGGCTCCATTATATCAAATATGTGACATTACTTTGATGAATCTTAGTAAGTGCGCGAAGTTCCAATGGGAAGGATCGCACAAGATTTTCCGTGAACGAAATGACAGGGGCGTGTCGGTTTCGTGTGAAGCTAACTCTCCTATCTGTTTTTGCAGTAGTTATTCTGTGGTGCCGTACTGCGAGAGCTGAAATTATCGGGCGAAAATCGAGCGGGTCCCGCCGGGCGGTGGCGGTGCTGAAAGCTGTCAACTAGAATTGGTACTGTATTTGAAAGCGCTCGTAATAAAAGTTCTGGTCTTTGATGTTGCCGGTCATCCAGCCGAATCGATTTCTTACTGATAAGCCGCTGAGCGGGGACGTATCCGGGAAGCTATAGGTAAGGTCTATATCGGTTTCGTAGGGGTTGGATACGTAGGTGCTGGTGGGGGCGATATAGTATCCACCGTAAGACACCAGCGCCTTGATCGTCTTGTCGGCGAAGTACGATGTGGCCGCGATGCGCAGGGCGCTGCCCGGCGATTGTTTTTCAATTATGCCGCCGATCATCTGCGTGGTATACAGAGGATCTGTTGAATAGCCAGAGGTGTAGGGCGATACGAAATCTCCGCCGGCGAAGGCGCCGCTTTGTTTGGTGATTCCGTTATAGGCAGCGGTAAGGCGCACATAGGGGGTGTCTATGCCTGCTATGACGCCATAAGCCTGAGTAGTCCCTGCCGTGCCTTTGCCGACTTGCGCCAGGAGGTTGTTTCCATCTTGCCACTGGCTTCCAAACTGAACCCCAAAGAGCGGATCGAAACCAGTTCCTGTTTTGTAGATGTAATTGGTGTCAAACCATAGTAACTGGGAGAAATTGTAGAATTTGTTGTACCACAGATTAATGGTTAAAGGAGCGCCAGGATGTGCCTCGTATTTTAGCCCGAATACCAGTGCGCCCGGTGCGCTTTTATCGGCTAACTCCGGGATGGGGCTGCCACCGCCGTGTTCGGGGAAATAAAGATTGGTTGGGGTGAAGGTCCCTTCAGCTCGGCCATTGAACTCGAAAAGCCTTAGGCCAATAAAAGTTAAGTTCTTTAGGACCGAATAATCGGCGAAGGGAGTGAGTTCGCCGTAGATCGCCCGGAATGCGGCGGGTTTCATCCGGGCATCGGAAGGATTGATCCAAGGGGTATCCAGGACTTGGTCTGGGCCGCGTAACGTGAAATATCTATGCTTGTATCGTACGAAGGCTTCAGTCAAGGTGTAAACGGTGCCGCCAGGCATCGTTGGGTCGATCTGCTCCGGAGCGACGGGATTTAGGCCCAGGCTGTTGGCTGCGCCTAAGGTTAAACCCGCTTGAATATTGTATAGGGGCGCTGTAACTAAGCCCGCATAGCCCCCCAATGAAAAGGCAGTCTGGTCTGGCGGGGCTTGCCGGTCTGTGTATGCGCGAGCAATGAAATAGGCGCGGAGATTGCCGTGAAATTGCGTTTTCTGTAGCCAGTCTTCAATGCCGTCGTAAGGGGTATTGCTGTCTGCATTGCTGGCTGTATTCAGCGATATAGCGAAGAGGGCCGCACTGCAGGCCGCCTTCCTTGCCGCTTTGGAATGATTTTTGACGTCGCTGGGTAGGTGAGCGTCGTCCTCTGTAGGCAGTAAATTGTTGCTTGAGGCATACATGCGCGAAGCTCCGTAGTGCTATGGAGGAGCTAGGTCTCTTCAGTTTCGAGAGAATATCTGCGGCTCTGTTTGAATCCGTACATCAAGCTGTCGGCATGGCTAATCAAAGCATCGGCGGTTACGCCATTTTCGGGAAAGGTGGCGACGCCTATGGAGGCGCCGACGCAGAGTCGTTGCCCTTTGTACGCGATCGGCTGGCTGATGACGTCGGCAAGCTTTTCGGCAACCGTCAATGCCCCATGCCGGCCTCGTGCGCCGGGGAGAATCAGCATGAATTCGTCTCCGCCGACGCGTGCTACGGTGTCGTTGCGGCGGATCGCGTTGCGTATGCGGGTGGCGATTTCTACCAGAACATAATCGCCAGCGCGATGCCCCAAGCGGTCGTTGATCGGTTTGAAATCGTCGAGGTCGATGTAGAGCAGCGAGAAGCCTTCACGGCTGCGACGGGCATGGAAAATTGCTCGCTCTAAGCGGTCATCGCATAAACGGCGGTTCGGCAATTCGGTCAAGGCGTCATGCAAGGCCAAATGGTGTACCCGGTTGCGCTCGATAAGCACCATGAACACAAGGGCCGCGATCAAGGCCGACAGTGAGAGCGTGATGGCGCGCAGGATGATCAAGCGTTTGCCCTTGCTCTGCCGTATGTCGGCGGGGGTGGCGGCCAGTTCCCAAGTGCCCCCTGGAACCACGATAGGCAATTCCACATGGTATTGGTTGAGCAGCCAGGCGTTGCCGAAGATGGTATGGCTTTTTTCGTTCGAAGCCTCCTTGCTGCGCAGAGTCCAGGCGATTTTGGCGGGTTGTCGGTCTTTGTTTACCGTGTTGAATAAGGAGTCGGAATCGATGACGAGGGCGACCATGCCCCAATAATCGCCGTTCTGCAGATACACAGGGGTTCGGCTGATCAGTCCACGTCCGCCTTGCACCAAGTCTACGGGGCCGGACAACACGGTACTGCGGGTTTCCATGGCACGCTTGACTGCTTGCCATTGCACCGGGTTGTCCGCATAGCGGAAACCGATGACTTTTTCGTTGCCTTTAAGAGGGTAGATGAAGCGGACTTCGTTATTCGGCGCCAGCACGATGTTGCGCAGATGCCGCCCGTAGCCGTAGAGCGTGCTCAGGAGAACCTTGACTGACTGGGGTTCCAGCGATTTGTGGGCCGAAACATAGCCGCTTAGGCCGTTGGCGAGATAGAGAGTGGAATACAGTTCTCCCTCCAACCGCGCCCTGACGGCGGAGGCCTCGGCGAGCACCTGGCTTTGCGAGATGACACGGAGCCGTTCGCTTTCGAGGCGGATGACATATTCGCCGAGGGCGGCGAGCAGAAGGAAAATGGCCGAGGCGAGGGCTGCAACATGGCGGGGGCGCGCGAGTAAATCCGAATACACGGATCATTCCTCTTGAGCTGCTAGCCGCATCCGCCTGGGTGGCGCTGCGCTGCCCGTTTCAGGTGCGCCCGATCCCGGAAGCAAGCGCATGCGCAGGCCGATTTTCGTCTCGGGACAAGCTCAGGGCTTGACGAATTGCTGGTTCGACATGTCGACGCAAATATCTTCGTAATAGTCGTAGTCGTGAGCGCAAGCGATGCAGCGGCCCCGGCAAGCGTATTCCATGGTGTTGCAAATCATGGCCGCCTGTTGATTGCTGTGGACGGTGACGTTGCCGACCTGCTCCAGATTGTAGCCGTTGCCCCAGCGTTCCACGCGGTAGCATTGCGCCTGGATGGGATTGTCCGCTTCGTCTTCCCATTCCTCCCAGGCTTGGGTACTGGATGCGGCGCCGAGCGCGAGCAGTATTACCATGCTCAGGCGCCGGAGAATCGCACCGGCGCTGACATTGCGCGGTGGTAAAGAAACCCGCATGGTCATTTGCCACCTCCTTGGACTTGCGGTTCGGAGTTTGCCCGCCCACCCGCTTTGCCGGCGGCGGCTAGCGTATCTTTGCAGGAGGACGAAACCTGGCGATGATGCGTTTTGAGGCACTGGACGATACGTCCTCTACCGGGTTTGACGTCCTTGCACAAGCGTTCCACGTCCGCTCCGCAACGGGCCTTGATTTCCTCGTGGTGGGCGATGGATGCTTCCAGCTTGGATTTGCACGAGGCAGATAACGTTGCCTCGTGTTCTTTCAAGCAATTTTGGATGTGGCCGGAGCCTAACTGAAGTCCCTTGCAATATTTGCCGATTTCTTCCGCGCAGGGAAATGCAGGCTGCGCTGCGCTGCTCTGTGCCGACCATCCGGCAGCCAGAGCCGCTATAAGCATGAGGCATCCGAGCCTGCGGATGCCGAAGCCGTTTACGATCATACCCATAGTGGTCCGTTTCATTATTTAGATACCCGTTCGGACGAAGAGGCGCCAGTACAACGCTACGACTTCGATATGACGGTGTCGTGTCGCGGGAAAGCCGCGGCTTTATAACCAAACTATGCGCCTAGTTTCATGCTCCGGCAAGTCCAGCGCACATTGACATCTCGCCGCTCTCGAGTCATAAAATTCTGTCGCCCGAACCGGGGAGGGGATGTCGATGGAGCAGGATTACGAAGCGCTCGGCCGATATTACGCGAGCCTCGAGACGTTCAACGAGCTTTCTTCTATGCGCCACCGCTTATCCGGCGAGCTGTGCCGGATGCTCAGCCATAGCATGGAGCGGAATCAGGAAGTCCTGACGCTGTTCGATCACGAGTCGGCAAGGATGCTGCTCGAAGAAATCATTGCGCTCAATGCGCATTTGATCCAGGTTACCGAGCATCTCAATCGGTATGCCGCCGAATGCGGGAAGCCAGAAATCCGCCCGTTTTACCGGAAAGGCTGACGAATTTGACCCATTAGGACCGTAGATTAAGAGATGGCGCTGATTATCACCGACGAGTGTATCAACTGCGATGTATGCGAGCCCGAATGCCCCAATGGAGCCATTTCGCAGGGGGAGGAGATCTACGTGATCGATCCCGCACGCTGCACTGAATGCGTAGGGCATTTTGATCGGCCGCAGTGCATCGAGGTCTGCCCTTTGGAGTGTATTCATACCGATCCGGATTTTCCGGAGGATTACGATACGTTGCATCGGAAATTCACCGAGTTGGCTGCTGCCGACACCGGACGAATCTGATTCTCCGGGCGTAGCCCGGGTTTTCACATTGCGGTAACGGCGGGCGGCTATTGTGGAACTCCCAGCGTGTTCAAACCGGGAGGGTCCCGCCGATGTCGGATACCAGCGTTCGCCAGGCCGCCGAGGGCCGTGATCATCCCGATCTGGATTCTAGCCGCTTCGCCGCCGATGCTTGCGTGAGGGTTCTGGCCCGGCGCTTCCCTCCCTACCATCGCGATTCCTCCTGCGTGGGCGTGCTGGACAGGTTCCTGCACGATCCCGTTCTGGCGGCAGCGGCCGTCGTCGACAACGACATGCGGCCTGTAGGACTGGTGGACAGGTATTCGCTGGTGGAGCAGTTTCTCCATCCCTACAGCCGCGATCTTTACCACAAGAGTACGATCGCCGAATTCATGGATCCCAGGCCGATCATCGTCGATGCCGATTCCAGCATCGACGATCTTTCCCGGATCATCATCGATGCCGGCATGCGGCACATGGTCAGCGGCTTCGTCATCACGGAAGACGGAGCGTATCTCGGCATAGGCAGCGGGCACGACCTGTTCGAAGAGGTCGCCAACCGCAAGCAGAACCACCTGTATTACCTGGCGCATTACGACCAGCTGACCGGCCTTCCCAACCGGCTGCTGCTGAGCGATCGCCTCAAGCGCGCCTGTCTGCGGGGCCAGCGCGGCGGCTACCGGATCGCGTTGCTGTTCGTCGACCTCGATCGCTTTAAGCGGGTCAACGACACTCTCGGGCATGCGGCAGGCGACCAGCTGCTGCAAGGGGTTGCCGGTCGATTCGCGGCTTGCGTGCGTAAGGTGGACACGGTGGCGCGGCTGGGCGGCGACGAATTTACGGTCTTGCTGGAGCCGGTGAGCGGGCAGCAGGAAGCCATGGATGTCGCGGCGAAGTTGGTGGAGAGTCTGGACAGGCCGTTTTTTATCCAGAATCACGAGGTGGCTACGGGTGCCAGCGTGGGCGTGGTGCTGTTTCCCGAACATGACCTGACGGTCGATGGGCTCATGCGGAAGGCCGACGCTGCAATGTATCACGCCAAGCATGAGGGGCGTCGCCAGGCTGTGCTGTTCACCGAGGAAATGAATTCGATCGTGGTCGAGCGGGTGACCTTGGAGGCCTGTTTGAGCTCCGCGCTGGAGAAGGGGGAGTTTCAGTGTGTTTTCCAGCCGCAATTGACGATGGCGGACAACAGTGTCGTCGGCGCTGAGGCTTTGCTGCGCTGGATCCACCCGGAGTTGGGGCCGGTTCCGCCGTCGAAATTTATTCCGGTGGCCGAGGAAACCGGCATGATCTTCGCCCTGGGGCTCTGGGTGCTGGAGGAAGCTTGCATGCAGCAGGTGCGGTGGTTGGCTGCAGGCTTGCCGCCACTGCGCATCGCCGTGAACATTTCCGCGCTCCAGTTCAAGAACCGCGAGTTCTGCGATCAAATCCGCGCCGTCGTACACAAAAGCGGCATTCGGCCCGAGCATCTCGAGCTCGAGCTGACCGAGAGCGCCGTCATGGCCGATGCCGAGCATTCCGTCGGCATCCTCAAGTCGCTGCGCGATTTCGGCATCCATTTGGCCATCGACGATTTCGGCACCGGCTACTCAAGTCTGAGCTATCTGCGCAAATTTCCGCTCCACCGGCTGAAGATCGACCGATCTTTCATCAGCCGGATCGACCAAATTCCCGCCAACGCCTTGATCGTCAAGGCGATCGTGGCCCTGGGCGATAGTCTGGGGCTGGACGTCATCGCGGAAGGCGTGGAAACCCCCGAAGAGCTGGAGTGCGTCCGCCGTTGCGGCTGCAGTTCATACCAGGGCTACCGGCTGTCGGAGCCGTTGTCGGGGGAGGACTTCGCGCGCTGGTTCAAGCGTTCCGGATACGTATGAGCACGGCCCGGAGCGTCCGCCGCTTCGAGGCGTAAAATGGGCGCGGCG
>JAQTYA010000150.1 GCA_028688525.1 Methylococcus sp.
CGGCGAAAGACCTGGTGCTGGCGGTCATCGGGCGTATCGGAACTGCCGGCGGCACTGGCTATACCATCGAATTTGCCGGCGAGGCCATCCGCGGATTGTCGATGGAAGGCCGGATGACGGTCTGCAACATGGCCATCGAAGCGGGGGCTCGCGCCGGTCTGGTGGCGGTGGACGGGGTGACGCTCGACTATCTCAAGCGCCGCCCGTTCGCGCCGGCTGGCGCGCTTTGGGGACTGGCCGCCAGCGCTTGGAAAGACCTGCACAGCGATCTTGATGCGGTATTCGACAAGACCGTCGAAATCGACGCCGCCGGCATCAAGCCGCAGGTGACCTGGGGAACTTCGCCGGAGCAGGTCGTGCCGGTGGATGCCGAAGTGCCCGACCCGGCGACGGAAGCCGATCCGGTGCGGCGCGAGAGTATGGAGCGGGCGCTGCAGTACATGGATCTCGGGCCGGGCGCGCCGATCGAATCGATCCGGGTCGACCGGGTGTTCATCGGCTCCTGCACCAATGCCCGTATCGAAGACCTGCGTGCGGCGGCGGATGTGGCCCGCGGCCATAAGGTGGTCGTCAAGCAGGCGCTGGTGGTGCCGGGATCCGGTCTGGTCAAGCGGCAAGCGGAACAGGAGGGTTTGGACCAAGTCTTCATCGAAGCGGGCTTCGAGTGGCGCGATCCCGGCTGTTCCATGTGCCTGGCGATGAACGCCGACCGGCTGGAACCCGGCGAGCGCTGCGCCTCCACCTCCAACCGCAATTTCGAGGGGCGCCAGGGCTACGGCAGCCGCACCCATCTGGTGAGTCCTGCCATGGCGGCTGCTGCCGCCATCCACGGGCACTTCGTGGACATTACCCAGCGGTGAACGCATGAAACCTTTCAAGAAGATCACCTCGCGGGTGGTGCCGCTGGATCGCGCCAATGTCGATACCGACGCCATCATCCCCAAGCAGTTCCTGAAGTCCATCCACCGCAGCGGTTTCGGCCCGTATCTGTTCGACGAATGGCGCTACCTGGATCGGGGCGAGCCGGACATGGATTGCAGCAACCGCCCGCTCAACTCGGAATTCGTGCTCAATCTACCGTGCTATAGCGGCGCCAGGATATTGCTGGCCCGCAAGAACTTCGGTTGCGGCTCGTCGCGCGAGCACGCGCCTTGGGCGCTGGAGGATTACGGCTTTCGCGCCATTATCGCGCCGAGTTTCGCCGACATCTTCTACAACAACTGCTTCAAGAACGGCGTCCTGCCCATCGTGCTCGACGAGGCCAAGGTGGACCGCTTGTTCGCGGAAGCAGGTCCCGGTTTTGAGCTGACCGTCGACCTGGAGGCGCAGACCGTGGCGACGCCGTTCGGCGAAACCTTCCGTTTCGAGGTGGACGCCTCCCGCAAGCATCGCTTGCTCAACGGCCTGGACGACATCGGCCTGACCCTGCAGCATGCCGAGGCCATCCGCGCCTACGAAGCCTCCCGGCGCGAGTCCGCGCCTTGGCTGTTCGCCGTACTCTGACACCGCGTTATTAGGAATACGCTGCAATGACTATCAAAATCGCTGTTTTGCCCGGTGACGGCATCGGACCGGAAATCGTCGCCGAAGCTCTGAAGGTTCTGGACTGCCTGCGCACCGACTTCGGCCTGGCGGTCGAAACCGAGCACGCGCTGATCGGCGGCGCGGCCTACGATGCGCACGGCACGCCGTTTCCCAAGGAAACCCTGGACCTGTGCCGGGCTGCCGATTCGATTCTGCTCGGCGCGGTCGGCGGCCCCAAGTGGGAACCGCTGGATTATTCGCTGCGGCCCGAGCGCGGCCTCTTAGGTCTACGTTCCGAGCTGGCGCTGTTTTCCAACCTGCGCCCGGCGGTGCTCTATCCGCAGCTGGTGTCGGCCTCCACCCTCAAGCCCGAGGTGGTCTCCGGCCTCGACATCATGATCGTGCGCGAGCTCACCGGCGGCATCTATTTCGGCAAGCCGCGCGGCCGCCGCATCAACGAGCAGGGCGAGCGCGAAGGCTACAATACCCTGGTGTACAGCGAATCGGAGATCCGCCGTATCGCCCATAGCGCGTTCCAGATCGCCCAAAAACGCGACAAGCGCCTGTGCAGCATCGACAAGGCCAACGTGCTGGAATGCACCGAACTATGGCGCGAGGTGGTGATCGAGGTCGGCAAGGAGTATCCGGACGTCGCCTTGAGCCACATGTACGTCGACAATGCCTCCATGCAGCTGGTGCGCAATCCCAAGCAGTTCGACGTGATGCTGACCGACAATATGTTCGGCGACATCCTGTCCGACTGTGCCGCCATGTTGACCGGCTCGATCGGCATGCTGCCCTCGGCTTCGCTGGACAAGGATGGCAAGGGCATGTACGAGCCCATCCACGGCTCCGCGCCGGACATTGCCGGCCGCGGCGTCGCCAATCCGATCGCCACCGTCCTGTCGCTGGCCATGATGCTGCGCTATAGCTTCGACGATGCGGCTTCGGCGGAACGGATCGAGCAGGCCGTGCAGACCGCGCTGGACCAAGGCTACCGCACCGCTGACATCGCCTCGGAAGGCACTGCGAAGGTCGGTACTGCTGGGATGGGAGATGCCATCGTCGCTGCCCTGCGCGCCGCCTGAATCTGACGTTTCCCTTCGAGTGTAAGCCATGAGCAAAACCTTTAACGTCGCCGTGCTGGGAGCTACCGGAGCCGTCGGCGAAACCATGCTGTCCATCCTGGAGCAGCGCAATTTCCCGGTAGGCGAGGTGTATGCCCTGGCCAGCAGCCGCTCGGCCGGCAAGCGCGTCGAATTCCGGGGCAGCCAGCTCAAGGTGCTGGACGTCGAGGAATTCGACTGGTCCCAGGCGCAGATCGGCCTGTTCTCGCCCGGCGCCTCGGTGTCGGGCATCCACGCGCCCAAGGCCGCCGCGGCCGGCTGCGTGGTGATCGACAACACCTCCCGTTTCCGCTACGAGGACGACATCCCGCTGGTGGTGCCGGAGGTCAACCCGGAAAAGATCGCCGATTACAGGAACCGCGGCATCATCGCCAACCCGAACTGCTCCACCATCCAGATGCTGGTGGCGCTGAAACCGATCTATGACGCAGCCGGCATCGAGCGCATCAACGTCTGCACCTACCAGGCAGTGTCCGGCACCGGCAAAAAAGCCATCGAGGAACTGGCCGGGCAGACCGCACGGCTGCTCAACGGCCAACCTTGCGAGGCCACGGTTTACCCCAAGCAGATTGCCTTCAACGTGCTGCCGCAGATCGATGTCTTCATGGAGAACGGCTATACCAAGGAAGAAATGAAGATGGTTTGGGAGACCCGTAAGATCATGGGTGACGATCATATCGAGGTAAACCCGACGGCGGTGCGGGTGCCAGTGTTCTTCGGCCATTCCGAAGCGGTGCACATCGAGACCCGCGACAAGATTACGGCGGAGCAGGCGCGAGCGCTGTTGCAGAAGGCGCCGGGCGTGGTGGTGATCGACGAACTCCAGCCGGGCGGTTATCCCACAGCGGTCAGCGAAGCGGCCGGGCACGATCCGGTCTATGTCGGCCGTATCCGCGAAGACATCTCGCATCCGCGCGGCTTGAACCTATGGGTGGTCGCCGACAATATCCGCAAGGGTGCTGCGCTCAACAGCGTGCAGATTGCGGAGGAGTTGATTCGCAACTACCTTTAAGACCCGTAGGTCTTAAGCCCAGCTGAGAGTCCAAGGTGCGCAGAGCGGAAAGCATGAGATTGACCCGTCTAACCTTGGCTCTCGCCGCCGTGTTCGCATCGGCAGGCACCTATGCGCTGGGCGTGGGCGATCTCAGACTCCAGTCGGCGCTCAACCAAACCCTCAAAGCCGAAGTCCCTTTGGTCGTTTCCGGCGAGAAACCGGACGACATCAAAATCTCCCTGGGTTCGGCCGAGGCGTTTGCCCAAGCGGGTATCGAACGCAACGAAGCCCTGAGTTCCTTACGGTTTCAGCTGAGCCCTCGGCCGGATGGGCGCTATGCCATCGAGATCAGCTCCCGCGAACCCATTCGCGAGCCCTTTCTCAGCTTTCTCATAGAGGTGAATTGGCCGGACGGGCGGATCGTCAAGGAATTTACCGTGCTGGTCGATCCGCCCGCGCCCGTCCTGCCGGCCTTGGCGCCGCCCCAGCCGGCAAGCCCGCCTTCCGCATACCGGCGGGCCTTCGCTTCGCCTTACGCTCCGGGCGGCGAGCCTCCGGTTTACCGCCCCCGCTCTGAACCGGCGCAGCTCCTGTCGGAATACGGGCCGGTGCGGAGGCGGGACACGCTATCGTCCATAGCTCGGCAAGTGAACCCGGACGGCGACCTCAGCGCCGAGCAGATCAAGGTCGGCATCTACCGGGCCAACCCGGACGCTTTCATCGGCGGCAGCGTCAACGCGCTCAAGCATGGCGCCACTCTGAGCATTCCGCCGCGCGCCGAGCTGGCCGCGCTCGGCCCGGCGGAAGCTGCGCGGGAATGGCGGGCGCTGAAGACGGCGGCACGGGCGCAACAGAGTGCCAGGAGCGAGGAGGCCGGAGCAGCGCAGGAGCCGCCCCCTCCCGCATCCGCCCCGTCCGAAACGGTTCGGGAGGGCCAAGGCTCCAAGCTCAAACTGCTCGCTCCCGGGCAAAAAGCCCAGGCCGGCAAGGCCGGAGACCTCGCCCTGGAAGTAGCCGAGAGTGTCCGCCAGGAGAACGAGGAAATCCGCGCCCGGCTGGGTAATATGGAGCAACAGCTTGCTGCCCTGCAGAAACTCCTGGAGCTGAAGGACCAGCAGATCGCCGCGCTGCAGGCAGTCCCGCCTCAGGCAGGCCAGGGTGCCGCCGCGAGTCCCCTGCCTGGCGTTGCGACGGTTCAATCCTCGGCGCCTCCTGTTCCCGCGCGGGCGACTCCGGAATCTGCCGCAGTGGCGCCGCCGCATATCCCCGAGCAGCCTCCCGCCGCAGTGCAGACGCCTTCTGCCGCGCCGCCTGCGGAAGCGGAGGCCGAAGACGGCGGCTGGCTTTGGGGCATCGGCTTTGGCGCCGTATCGCTGGCGGCGGCGCTGGCTTGGTGGGCGAACCGGAGGCGCAAGCAGGTCGCGTTCCACATCGGCCTGCCGCCCGGTCTCGAAGCGCTTATGCACGGCAAGAAAGAGCCCGTGCCTGCCAAGGCCGTTCCCACGGCGGGCGCGCGCAGCCTCGATGCTTACAACAATTCGGCCAAAGCCGTGGATTCCGGCGAGCCGATCGACCCGATCGCCGAGGCGGACGCTTTCATTAAAAATGCAAAGCTGATCCAGGCCGAGCAGCTGATACGTGCCGCAATCACCGCTCATCCCGAGCGCGACGAGTTTTATCTCAAATTGCTCGAAATCCTGTACCTGGGCGAAAAATTTGAAGCTTTCGAGGAACTGGCCGAAGACGTTTCGGGCTGGCGCCAAGCCCGTCCGGATCTGTGGCGCGAAGTGTCGCACCTGAGCCTGAAGTTCAGGCTAAAACGGCCGGCACCGCCAGAGCCGGAGAGCCCGATCCCTGCTGCGCCGGTCCCCACTGCCGAAACGGTGGACGTGGCCCCGGAGCCGGTCGCCGAAACGGAGCCGAGGTTCGTATTGGATGAGTCGCCGAAGGAAGCGCCCGCAGAAGAAGCCGTGGCCCTGCCGCTCGATACGGCGCAGAATCCGGAGCCGGAGCCGGAGCCGGAGCCGGACGTCTTCGCCGTCGAACCCGAAGCTCCGGCGCCGGCCATCGAGGACATGGCGCCGTTGGAATTCGATCTCAGCGGCCTGGATTTCAAGGCTCCGGCGGAGCAAGGAGCGAAGGCGCCGGAAATCGTCCACGATGCCGGCAACCTCATCGCTTACGATGCCGCGCCGGCTCCGGTCCCCGCCCAGCTTGAGCCTGCCGACGACGAAACCTTGGAAAGTTTGTTGGCGGAATTCGAAACTCTAGGCGCAAGCGGCGAGCAGGCCCCGAAGGCGGCGGAACTTCCGCTCGCCCCGGAAGAGTTTCCGCTGACCATCGAAATCGAAGCCGTTCCAGTAGCAGAGGAAGTTGCCAGAAACGCGGCCGCTCCGCTCGCCGTTCAAGCGCGCCCGCCCGAGGACGCCGATCCCTATGCGGAAATCTCCGGCATGGACCCGCTGGAAACCAAGCTAGACCTGAGCAAAGCTTATGTCGACATGGGCGATGCGGAAGCGGCGCGGGAGCTGCTGGAAGAGGTATTGAACACCGGCAACGCTCGGCAGAAGACCGAAGCGCGGGTGCTGATGGATAGGATCAAGCCGCCGCAGGGGCCGTAACCGCGAAACCGTCGGCGTTTTCTGGCAAAGCTAGAATTTCATAGAGCATGAAAGCCGGAACCCAGCGCCAGGGCGGGCGAGGCAGCAGGTTGGCGCAAACGCCGGCACCGGACTGCGGCCGGTTCGAGCAATGCCGCTTCGGCAGGTATTCTTTCCCCTGGATCGAGTCCAGGGCAGGCTCTGGAATCTGGATGCCGGACTCCGATCCGGCATAAATGCGCTTAGTCGTTTATTCGAACGGTGGCGTTGTTGCTGTATGGCAACTTATGTGGTGCGAGCGTCTTGAATCCTGGCCGGAGGACATGGAGCGATGCGAATGCGAGCGAGTCCGACGAGCCCCTGGGTAGGCCCAGGGCGGGCGGTCCGCCGCAGGGTAACGCGTTAGCGTTGTCCGGAGGTGGACTGCAAGGTATCCCGAAAGGCCGTAAAGTCATTGTGGAACGAAGTGAGGCGACCTTGTTGTCGCCGAGCGAGTGAACGCA
>JAQTYA010000151.1 GCA_028688525.1 Methylococcus sp.
CGATCTCGGCCACGATCTCGATGTACAGCATGTTCATCCAGTAGGTTTCGAATTCCGGTGCGAAGGAATCCAGGCCAGCGGACCAGCCGAAAATCCGTTCGTACCATACGACCCACGAATAGAACACGGTGTAGATCGCCAGAGCGAACACCAGCCATTTCTTGTCGAGCAGCGGTCGTTCGGCGGCGGCAATGTCTTCTGCAGTTGTTGTAGCCATCGGTATCTCCTGGGTTGGTATTGAGGCGCCGCCTGCCTGTGAGTTGCCAGCGGCAAAATATAAGACCTGCGCGGCCTGCAAAAATTCCTGACGGCGATTCTGGGGAATGGCCCGGGCTGCGACGGCTGGCTTGTTTATGCTTAATGATACACTTCGGTTCCAATGCGCTTCCTTAATCTTTCGAGATGGGTCTGATTCGAGGTCCGGCTGCAAATGAAAGTGCCAGCTACATTCGCGTTTTCTAGAGGGTCGCCCGCCCCTCCTATCGGCGTTCACTTCCAGGGAGCGGACGCCAATTTTTCACTGTTCAGCCGCCACGGCACGCGGGTGCGGTTGCTGTTGTTCGCCGATTCGGCGGATACGCATCCTCATCAAGTCATCGATCTCGACCCCCAGCATCACCGCACCGGCGATATCTGGCATGTGGTTGTGCACGGCGCGCACCGGGGGTTGGTCTACGCCTTCCAGGTCGACGGGCCGCACGAACCTCATCGGGGTCACCGATTCGATTCCGGTGCGGTGTTGCTGGACCCTTACGCGAAGGCGCTGGTGGCCCCGGAGTACTGGGATTTTTCCGGCGGCGGTGCGGCGGCGAAGGCGCTTGTGATGGAGGATGTTTTCGATTGGGGAGACGATCGTCCGCTCAAGCATCATTGGTCGGAGTTGGTGATCTATGAGGCTCATGTGCGGGGCTTGAGCATTCACCCTTCGTCGTCGGTGCGGCACCCCGGTACTTATCTCGGCATCATCGACAAAATTCCGTATTTCAAGGAACTCGGCATCACTGCGGTCGAGCTGATGCCGCTGCAGGCTTTCAATCCGCACGAGTTGGTCCGTTATAACCCCATGACCGGCGAGAAACTGCGGAACTATTGGGGCTATAACACCATCGCCTTCCAGGCGCCGCACGCTGGGTACGGTTCCGGCAGCTATCCCGGGTGCCAGGTGGAAGAATTCAAGCATATGGTCAAGGCGTTGCACGAGGCCGACATCGAAGTGCTGCTGGATGTGGTGTTCAACCATACCGCCGAGGGCGACGAAACCGGCCCGACCCTCAGCTTCCGCGGGCTGGACAACAGCATTTACTACTTGCTGGAGGAAGACCGCCAGCGCTACCGCAACTACTCAGGCTGCGGCAACACCGTGAACTGCAATCACCCGGTGGTGCGCAACTTCATCCTGGATTGTCTGCGGTACTGGGTCGTCGAGATGCATGTGGACGGTTTCCGCTTCGATCTGGCTTCTATCCTGGGGCGCGACCGCAGCGGGCATCTGGTGGCAAATCCTCCGCTGCTGGAATTGATCGCCGAAGATCCGATCCTGCGCGACGTCAAGCTCATTGCCGAGGCTTGGGATGCGGGCGGCGCTTATTTGGTGGGGCGTTTTCCGGGCGAGCGCTGGTGCGAATGGAACGGTATGTACCGGGACGATGTCCGCCGCTATTGGCGCGGCGATCCGGGTATGCTCGGCGCCTTTGCCAGCAGGCTGTGCGGCAGCGCTGACATCTACGAACATTCCGGCAAGGCGCCGGTCAACAGCATCAATTTCGTGACCTGCCATGACGGTTTTACCCTGAACGATCTGGTGAGCTACGCGTGCAAGCACAATACCGCCAACGGCGAGGACAACCGCGACGGTTCGGATCACAATTTCAGCGCCAATTACGGCTGCGAAGGGGCGAGCGGCGATCACGGCATCAATGCGGTTCGGCGGCGCCAGATGAAAAATTTCATGGCGACTTTACTGCTATCGAGGGGAGTGCCCATGATCCTGGGCGGGGACGAGTTTTGTCGGACTCAGTTTGGGAACAATAATGCCTATTGCCAGGACAATGAAATTTCCTGGATCGACTGGCAATTACTGGAACAAAACCGGACGTTCTTCGAGTTCGTTCGCAAGATGATCGCTTTCCGCGTCAGCCACCCGGTGCTGTCGCGGGAGCAATTCTACCGGCCGGAAGATATCCTGTGGTTCAACCCCGATGGCAGCCAGCCCGACTGGCAGTCCGGTTCGGCGATCGGTTGCTGCATCAGGGCAGCGGGCGAGCACGAAAAACCGCTTTGTCTGCTGTTCAATCCGTCGCAGGAGGGGCTGTGTTTCTGTTTGCCCGATACCTTGCGCGGCGGGATATGGACCAAGGCAGTAGATACCGGGGTGGAATCGCCTTGCGATGCCTGCGAATCGGAAGGGGCGAGCCGGTTGGCGGATCAGCGCCGCCTGTTCCTCCCAGACAGAACACTGGTAGTGCTGGTCGAGGAGGCGGCGGCGACGGTTCCGGCCTGCGGCTGATTACTCGGTGATGGTCTGGCTGGCGGTAAAGGTTTTGCCTGTATTGTCGCGGATTTCGGCTTTCAATTCTCCAGCCTTGTCCGGCACGAAATAGAAGCGGAAGTTGGGGTCGGCGCTGACGGCGATGTCGGTTTTCGCGGTCATGACCGGTGCGCCGTTGAAGCTCAGCTTCACTTCCTCGACATAGTGGGCCGGTTTGACCAGCCGCGAAATCTGGTCCATCTGCAGCCCGGTGATATTTGGGTGGCTGATGAGAAGCTGGACTGGGTTGGGTTGCCCCAGGGCGGCCTTATCGGTGTCCAACCGGAACTTCATCTTTCCCAGTCGCGCCATGGCAGCGTCGAGGTCGGCGCCGATCGGGGCCGAGCAGCCGCCGCTAGCCTTGACGAACACCTTGTTCATATAGAGTTTGCCGTCGTTGGTCTCGGCGATGGCGCGGACATGGGTATAGGCATTGATGCGGACCCGCATCGCCAGATCGGCTTTGCCGCTTGCCGGCGTGAGGTCGAAGGATGCGGCGAAGGGCACGGGATTGTTGTCGATGATCAGGGTAATGTGCTTGATGTACTTTTCGGGTGTCTGAGGGATTTTGCCCGCGATCTGTATCGGGACTAACGCCGGGTCTTCGGCGCGGTAGGGGGCAGTCAGCTCGACAACGGCATTGCCTTCCTCGATCGGCTTGTCGCCGAAAAACTTCGCTTGCAGTGCGTTCTTCCATGTGCCTTCTTCTTGCGCTTCGGCGAACGCAGTCCAACTGGCGGCGAGGCCGAGCAATACGAACAAAGTGCGTGGGATGATTCCGGCTTGCATGGTGATGGCCTCCAGGGTGGTTGTTTATAGGATGTCGGTTAGTCGTCTTCCCATTCCAGTGCCGCGAAGGCGCTGGAGACATTCCGCTTGTTGAATTCGTCGAACAGCAGCCAATCGTTCCGCATTGAAGTTCCGGCCGAGTCCATGGCCTGCTCCATGGTCTTATGCTGCTTGATCGCCGTCCGGACGTCGGCGGCGAGTTGTTCCAGATAGCGCTCCTCGGCGGCAATGGCTGAGGGCCAGTCGCTGATAACCGGGCCGTGGCCGGGAATAGCTCGTTTGGCCGGTACGGCCTTCAGGTTCTGGATTTCCTTCAGCCAGCCGACCAAGCTGCCGTCCACGACCGGGAGATGGCCTATGAACAGCAGGTCCGCTGCCCACAAAGTACCCGTTTTGGCATCGTAGATGCTCAGATCGTTGTCCGTATGCGCCGGGCCGTGTGCGGTCAGCGCCAGCGTCCGGCCTCCCAGGTCAAGTTCCATCCTGTCCTGGACCGTCACTTCGGGCGGCACGAAATCCTCTGCCGTCAGTGTATAGCCCAGATCGCGTGTGGCCTTCTCGATGTAGTACGGGGCCCGCATCGCCATGGCCTGCGGGAGCTTGTGGTGGCCGATAAAGGAGACGCCCGGCGCTTTGAAAGCCCTGTTGCCGTAGATATGGTCGGGGTGGACGTGGGTGTTGATCACGTAGCACACCGGTACGGCGGTGCGGGCGGCGATCGCGGCTTTTAATGCTCGCCCTTGTTCTGGGCTGCCGCCGCTGTCGATGACTGCAACGCAACGCTCGCCGGCGACGAAGCCGATGTTGGCGATTTCGCCCCGGTTGTGCGTATCGGGCAACTCGTATAGGCCCTGATGGACGAAGATGCCGGGCGCGATTTCGCGCAGATCGAGTTCTGGCAGGGCGAGGGCTGCCCCGGCCCAGAAACCCAGTAGGGCCGTCCTAGCGATCCGGAAGAGAGCTGCGAGCACTGGAGTGTCCTTAGATGTAAGGGAAGCGGCTGGTCAAAAATACCTGAGAATTCCGTTCGGGCATTTTCCCCTTCGCCGTCTCGATGTTCAACTGCCAGACTCGATTGGGCGAAGGGTTCGGGTGCCGGGCGTGGCGAATTGCCGCGCCTCCCTCTAACCTGTCTAGAGCTGGCTTCCAGCCAAGGAAAAATGCGGCTTCCGGCTGCATTTTGGAAGGTCTGGCTCAGGTTGACTTTTATGGCGAAATCCTTCACCTTACGCGTCCAGACGGGCTGGGCGGGGAATTTTCATGCCTTTTACCGGGAAAGATTCCGGCGAGACCGGCCACCGTCCTCCCTATAGTTTTCGGACATTTTTTCACTAACAAAAGACGTACTCTGCGGACGCAGATACCAGGAGGAAACAAGATGAAAAAACCCGTGAAAAGCTGGCTCATCGCAAGTTCCGTAGCATCGCTGCTGGCAGTACCCGGGCTCTCTTTCGCGAATGCCGAAGTTGAAGCACTCTCCAAAGATTCGAAGAACTTTGCGACTTGGGGTGGCGACTACGCGGGCACGCGTTACAGCACGCTGGAGCAGATCAATTTCAAGAACGCCAAGCATCTGCAGCCGGTCTGGACGTTCTCTACGGGCACCTTGCGCGGTCATGAAGGCGGTCCGCTCGTCGTCAACGACGTGATCTACATCCATACTCCGTATCCCCATAAGGTCTATGCGCTGGATCAGGCGACCCAGTCCGTGCTGTGGGAGTACGTCTACTCGGCCGATAAAGGCACCGACCAGTCCCAGGTCATTTCCGTGATGTGCTGCGACGTGGTCAACCGCGGTCTGGCTTACGGCGACGGCAAGATCTTCCTGGCTCAGGGCGACGCGACTCTGGTAGCACTCGACGCTAAGACCGGCAAGATCGTCTGGAAGGTCAAGAACGGCGATCCAAAGCTCGGTATGACCTCCACCAACGCGCCTTTGATCGTCAAAGACAAGGTGCTGACCGGCATCTCCGGCGGCGAGTTCGGTGTTCGCGGCTTCCTGGCCGCTTACAACATCAAGGACGGCAGCCTGGCGTGGAAGAAATACAGCATGGGTCCGGACGACGAGGTCGGCCTGAACCCCGAAAAAACCGTGACCTGGACCGATGGCAAGATGGCGCCGGTCGGTAAGGATTCCTCGCTGAAGACCTGGCAGGGCGACCAGTGGAAGATCGGCGGCGGTACGACCTGGGGCTGGTACAGCTACGATCCGGATCTGAACTTGGTCTATTACGGCTCCGGTAACCCGAGCACCTGGAACCCGGTACAGCGCCCCGGCGACAACAAATGGTCGATGACTATTTGGGCTCGCGACGCGGACAGCGGCGAAGCCAAGTGGGTCTACCAGATGACCCCGCACGACGAATGGGACTATGACGGCATCAACGAAATGATGCTGGTCGATCAGGACATGACCGCGAAGGATGGATCCAAGCACTCCAAGCTGTTGACCCACTTCGACCGTAACGGCTTCGGTTATACCCTCGATCGCGTCACCGGCGAACTGCTGGTGGCCGAGAAGTTCGACAAGGCCGTCAACTGGGCGACTCATGTCGACATGAAGTCCGGCCGTCCTCAGGTCAATTCGAAGTACTCCACCCAGCACGGCGGCCAGGATGTCGATACCAAAGGCGTCTGCCCCTCCGCAATGGGCGCGAAGAACGAAGCTCCGGTCACCTATTCGCCGAAGACCAAGCTCATCTACATCCCGGGTAACCATACCTGCATGAACTATGAGCCGTTCGAAGTCGAATACACCGCAGGCCAGCCGTATGTCGGCGCAACGCTGAACATCTTCCCGGCCAAGACCAACGTCAAGACCGGCCAGAAGGAAGAAAGCAACCACATGGGTTCGTTCACCGCGTGGGATCCGGCGACCGGCAACATTGCCTGGCAGGTTGACGAACCGTTCTCCCTGTGGAGCGGCATGGTCTCGACCGCTGGCGACATCGTCGTCTACGGCACCCTGGAAGGCTACCTGAAGGTGCGTGACGCCAAGACCGGCGAAGAACTGTACAAGTTCAAGACGCCGTCGGGCATCATCGGCAACGTCAGCACCTGGACCTACAACGGCAAGCAGTACATCGGCGTGCTGTCCGGTATCGGCGGATGGGCTGGCGTGGGCATGGCCGCAGGCTTGGAAGGCGACACCGAAGGTCTGGGCGCAGTGGGTGCTTACAAGGGCCTGAGCAGTCATACCAAGCTGGGCGGTGTATTCACCGTGTTCACTCTGCCCTAAGAACCGGCCTGGTTCTATGAGCTGAGCGCCGGCTTCGGCCGGCGGACGAATGCCCCGGATCGGTCACCCGATCCGGGGCATTTTTGTTTGTGCCGGGCGCAAACGGTGACACAATCGCCAAGGTGGCCGCCCGGCCACGAGCTTTTATTTCGGGT
>JAQTYA010000030.1 GCA_028688525.1 Methylococcus sp.
TTGATGGCCTGCTGCCGCATCACCTGCAGGGCATGATGATCCAGGGTTCGCCCGTCCGAGTTCCGTTTGCATTTCATGGCTCCATTATATCAAATATGTGACATTACTTTGTTGAATCTTAGTAATTGATACGCAATGTTCTCAACCCTATCCCCAGTGTGCGGGGATCGTCGTTGATACCCAACTGCCTCGGGGAAATCGCATCAGGCGTGCTGATACTAATCTCCAACAAACCATCCGCGAAAACAAGACCTGCAGGCAATGCATAGCGATAGAGCTTAGGTATACCTCCATCATTATCTACGCAGTTTTCTTGATCACCAATGTTATGACCATTAGCCAAGATCACAATCTTTTGGCATCGCCGCCCCTCTTGCACCAGGGCGCCATATGTAAGTTCCAATATCAGATGCCTCTCGGTGTATTCAGAAATACGCATGGCAACACGCGCTTTTTCATTCACTGACCAGCGGCCCCATTCCTCTGGATCCGACCATCCCTCAACCGCATAAAACTGACCCCTACCCTGCTGGGAAAAATCGATAACGTCACCGAGCCGATAGCCGGAAACCATTTCCTGAACTCCATTATTTCTGAACAGCTTCGACATCCCAAGCTCGAAATGGTATGCACCAGTTTGTGCCGCCATCTGTGCGTCATGACGGACCAATCTCATATCAGGCATAAATTCAATAGACCGACCAGATGTCGGCCGAATAAACAACAAACGTACTTTCGAACCCAACAGCAGCACTCTGTAATCACGAACCCGCTTCATCTCGTGCCCATCAAGCAGAAGCCGATGCCCCCCAAAGTAAACCTCTGTAAATCCGCCATTGAGCCCTTTGATGTCAATGAAATCGACCTCATTGCTTGGCAGCTCGATATGTATACCGCTTCCCGCCCCACCAGTTAGCGGCAAATATTTGATATTAATTTCAAAATGTAACGTAAGCAACAACATCGGAATGACGATTAGCAGAAGGGCAGGAAGCCCCCAGCCCTCTCGACGACGCCAACCAGACAGTACCTCGTTAACCACCAACCAGGCAAACAGGGCCAGAAAGGGGAAGGTCCATTTAAAATAATGGATATTCAGAAAACGCCATATCCCGTTCGGCAGCAGATCTCCATAGGGCATGTATACAACAAACAACAAACTGGTGGCGATTACTAATACGCGCAAAAGAAAATCGCCTCTGAACAACACCCAAACCAATCCGGCCAACGAAAGGAATAGCCAGGGGTAATGTTGAGTCAAGCCTGAGTTTGATTCGCCATATAGAGTTTCTCCATCGAGCCAGAGAGACACAAATTTTTCCGGAAGGTCTGCCAAAAAGAAGCCGTTCCCTGCGGCGATTTGCATATAACCGCCAGACAAGGTGCCGAAAACTGATTTATTGAAGCCGAAGTAAATCGCAGGCCCGATAGAGAATCCAACGATAGCCACAGCCAGAAACTTGGACGGACTCGGCATTTGCTCGGCAGCAAAACGGCGCGCATACCCATAGCCGATCAATAACGCCAACCCAAGCACGCCACCTACAGCGGCATCACCAGGCCGTGTCGGGGCCAACAACCCCAAACATGCGGCAACAAAAAAAACCTGCCAGTTACCGATTTTGATGTTTTTCCTGTCCAGAACATCTTGCAGCCATGCCAATCCGAGTATGCCAGAAGCAAGTAATGCTGCACTAAGCGTCGTGGTCCACGGAATCAGGTAATTCTCGAATATACGTAGATTGAAAATCGTGGTACCGAAAAGCAGAATCACGCCACCCCAGCGCGGGATGTAGCGGTCGCCCACGCGGATAAACACGAATGCAAACCATAGCAAGCAGAAGAGATTCAGTAGAAAATATGGATGTCCGCTCGACCAGTTCAGAAAAAACGCGCCCGCAGCCGGATACAGCGGGGGATAAAAGTGCTTGTCCGGTGAAAAGTCACGCTGCAGCAACGCATTAGCGGCCTTCAGGTATTGCCCTTGATCGAACCACCCCCACCAGCCGAGCGGGTGGTCGTAAGGACTGTTGCCAGGTGCAGCAGGCAGGGCCAAATAATAGACTATATATAAAATTACAATCGAAACCAGCATCCACCGCAAACTAAAAATACTCCTACAGGCTTTTTGTAGATCGTTAAGCTGCCAAAAAGATGTCCTGTTTATTCCGTCGGGCGCTCTCCCCACTAAGAATCTCTTTTCGAATACCCAGTGACGTTTAATGAAGAATGAAGGTATCGAACCTAGCAGGGCTGCGAGGGCGAAGCCCCCACGCTCACCCCATGGAGCACCTGCAGCCAAATCAATCACCTGACTACAGATTGGTGACAACAACGACACAAGCAGCATGATACCGAGGTTGGCGGACACGAAACGTGGGAACAAGCCAGGCCGATTGAAGATCCATGTGCGCTGGATCATGAAATTGATCGTCACCAGTGGTGCATAGGTCAATGCGCTGGCTAATGCATAGAACGCAGCAGAATCTCCACCCAGTAAGCGGTAGATCAACATCTGCAATCCCATGGCGATGACGCCGAGGATGCCGCCGTTGACGAAGAATTTAGTGTATTCGAGGATCATGCACGCTTCCGTATGACGATGACTTGGTGCAACGACCAGTAACGCGCCAACGGACGCCCAAGGCTTTCAACCCAGAATAGAGGTCGCTCCATGAACGAAGGAACCAACTGGCGGAAATTCAATCCACCGGAAAGCAAGTATCGCAGGGCATTTAGCTCATAGCCTTGATGAACAATCTCCAGCCGGGAACCATACATCTCTTCGAATCGTTTTAGGTCGCGACGGAACACGATATCTGCTAGCGCCTGGTTCGCACCGGATAATGGCCCACCTATCTCAGCAGTGCGCCATTCCGACGCTGTCGGGTCGAAATGCTCGTCGCTGTGCAGATGCCGATGTAGTAGCGCGGAAGCGAAACCCCCGTGCGGCTCGATCAGGACGCACCCTCCTCCCGTACGTAGCACACGCGCCAACTCATCGAAGAAGCGCTCCGGATTGGGTATATGGTGGAATACGTTAATGGCATAGATGCAGCGCACCGACCCGTCCTGCAATACCATCGCCTGGGCATCCAGCTCCATGTCGATACCCGATCCCTTTCGCACATCCGAAGTCAGCAACGCCGGGCGCAGACTCTTGAAGAACCCGGCGCCACTACCAAGTTCCACCTCCAACCCCGGCACCGGAAAATGCCGGTCGCACAGATTCGTCATGTCTCGATAGAAGGTCTCGAAAGCTAAGCGGAGTAAGGGCTTCCCTCGCAACACCGAGGCATGGATGTCCAGCAGCTCGTTATCGTCCACATCAACCCCGCGAACCTCCGACTCATAAAGCCACTGACGCAAACGATCCACGATCATGTTTTCTCTTCCTTAATGGTTGAAACATGCTGCGCCTGCTGATTGGCGAGAAAACCGCTCAGGTTGTCAGCATTCACCGGCAAGGGCAGACGCAGCATCTCTGCCAGCCGCAGCCCCGCGATAACCAGCATGGAAGGCACAGGCAATACCCACGGATACCTCTCGGCCTCCGCCGCTGTATCCAGCACCAGTTGCCGCAGACTGTGCATGTTTGGATCGAACAGGTTGGCCTCGCGTAGCGGCGCAGCCATACTAGCCAAACCCAGCGTCTCGCGGCACAGTCGTTCTACCGAAATGACTGGCACCTGCCCACGCCCGCCATCCGGTAGCGGGATAAGCGGTAAACGCCGCGCCCATTTGCGGATGCGCCCATATAGACCGCCATCTCCCAACACCAACCCCGGCCTGACGATAACAACATCCGCATATTCATCTAGCTCCCGCTCAATAGCGTGCTTGGTGCGGCCATATATCGATTCGGCATGCGGCCCAGCAGAATAGGAAGAGAAGAATATCTGTCTGCGGACACCTGCCGCGCGAAGCTGTGCAACACAGGCCAGCGTCGCTTCCTGCGTCAAGCGCGCGCCGGCCTCGCCGCTGAAGTCATGTGCCAGATGGACGGCACAATCTACGCCGCCGAGCGAGGCTACAGGCACCGGCTGCCCAAGCGCCCAAACGAACGTCCGGCCATCGAAGCCCTCCACTTTACCGGAACGGCATAGCGCGACCACCTCGAGCCCCTGCGCAGCCGCATGACGGACAAGATGGGATCCGATAAAACCCGCCGCTCCCAAGATCAGTAACCGCATCGCATCACCTCGTCAGCGATCCTAGCCGCGTTCGCCATCAGCGTCAGCGTATGGTTCTTGGCCGGCAGGGAGGGGAGTACGCTACCATCGATCACGCGCACACGCTTGCTGTTCCACAACCTGCCGTCTACATGCGTCTCGAAGGCTGCGGGGCAGTGCCGCATCGGCAAACAGCCAGCATGATGGAACCCCCAGCCGGGCGGCGATAGCACAGCGAAACGTTCAAGAGAATATGCCCCCAGCGGACGTAACGCCGTCAGCAGATATGGCAATGCTGCACAGCGCAACCGCACCGGATAGTCAATCACCACCTCGCCATCCTCGTCGAGCTGCAAGCGGTTGCTCGGCACGGGACGCGAAGTCTCCCATATTTGTGCCACCAGCATTCCACCGAGCAGCGCCCCTATCATGCGCACCGAGGCATCCATCGGCAACGGAATATCGGGCAATAAGTCACTCCAAAGCAGGCCGCCGGGATAATAGAAACTGATCATGTTGCCACTCTGGTTGTTAGGTAACGTGGCAATCAATTGCACCGGGAAACTGCGCACAGGCAACTCACTGCAGAACATGCCAGGCAGGAACAGCGGCAACAACGTCGGCGGATGATCGATGAAGGGCAGCACACGACCCTGCTCTTTGCCATGGAGCAAGATCAACCGTGCCGTTTGCACCGTGCCGCACCCCAGCAAGAGATGGTGCGTGCGTAATGTGCGATGCTCGCCGCTGACGAGTTCGCGCAGGTCGAGTTCCACATGCTCCGCCGATTCGCGCCAGGAGAGCAACTGGTATCGCCCCATGTAGGTAATACTCTCGGCATCCTTCAGCTCTTCCAGCGTGCGGCGCGCGGTATAGAGTCCGTGCTGCCCGCTGGTGAAAAACTCGGTCTCGCCCAAGGCATGCTCAAATCGACCATGAGTAGCCTGCGTCGCCAGCGCCAGGCGCGAGCGACCGAGCAGAAAACGAAGTTTTGTCTTTTCATTCCGGCATGAAAGGTAGTTCGCATATAGCCGTTCCGCCGCAGGGACCATCGGCACTGGCGGCATGGCCGGTATCACACCGCCGAGGAAGCCATGCATGTCGTCTACCTGACCGGAGATGCCGATATGTGTTTCAAGGTCAGCATAGTATGGTTCGAGTGCCGAAATGGCATACGGCCAGTCCCCCGCATCGACAAGATCATCATCAGTGTAACGCAGCAACTGCGCACCCCAGATGTTTGACATGCCCCCTGCCGCATGACTGCCCGCGCCATGTACTATGACCTCGCCTGCCGCATCACGCACCCGGAAAGGCACTCCCTGCATTACAAAGCGTAGTGCAGCGGCACGCTGCTTCGGGTGCAGGCAGCCCGGCTCGATTAGATTAGCCAGCATCTCCCAGTGCCTGCCGAGTAGCGCCTCGACATCCCCCCCAACCAGTGCCGACTGCAAGGAAGGATGGGGAAACGATTGTTGTGGAAAGTCGCCCACATCGATCAGGCAAGTGCCTTGCCCGGCCATGCGGCGCGCAGCCGCAACTCCGGCAGGGCCTGAACCGACGATGACACGCTCAAACCAGTCCATGGTATCTCCTCAGATAGTAGCCATGACACAGACCTGCGAGACCACGCAGCGCTGCAAATATCAGCGCACCCCGCTCCACTCGGACATGCCGCGAGAATCCGATATGCCCGCTACCACATTCGGCCAGATAAACGACCAGCAACAGCTTTGCGGTCAACGCATGCCGCCGCCCCTTGCGACGCAACCAGGGTTCGATGGCTGCAGCATTGAGCCGTCTGCCGATAATGATGCGCAAAGTGCGTGAGTGCTCAACCGAAACTTCGCTCAATTCCGTCAGGCACTGGTGCACCGCCAGATAATGCATAATGAGTGCGGGCGGAGCTTCACTGCCAAACAGGCAACAGTAGAAGTGTTCTGCCTCCTGCCGCAAGTCTGCATGCGTACTGTGATTCATACGAAAGGAAGATCAGTGGCCCAACAAGTCGCGCTCGAAGCGGCGTTTGTCTTGGTGTGTGATTGAATCGAGGATCAAACCGATGGCCACCAACACAATGGCGATGATCTCTAGACCGGTTGCTAGTATGGCCAATGGAACATGATGGATATATCGATCACGCACCCATTCATCAAGAACTGGTATTCCAGCAATCACGCCAAGTGATACAAATACCATTGAAGCCCCTCCGAAAAATATTAAAGGTCGGTAGTAACGAAGAATATTTCCGATAGCATTAAGAACCCGCGCACCATCCTTAATAGTATTAAGTTTCGAAAAGCTTCCGTCTGGGCGGTCTCGGTATTCGACCGGGATTTCGACTATGCGGAATCGTTTGTCCAACGCATGCAAAGTCATATCCGTCTCGATCTCAAAACCTTCTACAAGGATCGGATAGCTTTTAACGAATCGTCGACTGAATACCCGATAGCCGCTCATGATGTCGGCAAGGTTGGCGCGAAATAACTTGTTGACCAAGTCACGTACGAGACTATTACCGAAGCCATGCAAGGCACGCTTGTTTTCTGACGCATAATGGCCAGCGCTATGGCGATCACCAACAACCATATCCGCTTCACCGGCAAGTATAGGCGCCATCAGAGCTCGCACCTGTGCGGCCGGATAGGTCATATCTGCATCGGCAAGGACATAAATGTCGGCATCAATATCTAGGAAGGCACGCCGAACGGCATTGCCCTTACCGGGCCGGCGCTCGTTAATCACGCCCCCCCCACTACACCCTAGACGGGACTGCGTTTCTCGGGCAATCTGTTCAGTTGCATCGTTTGATCCGTTGTTGATTACCCAAATGGATGCCTCTGGAAGCTCACTATAAAAATCCTCGATTGTTTGGGCTATGGTTTGCTCTTCATTGTAGGCGGGCAGGATTACTGAAATCCCTACTCTATCGCTCATAAGTTATCCACATATGAAATTTGAATTCAAATATTTGTCAATTAGCAGACTCGATGCCTTATTATTTAATATCATCCAAACGGCGCAATATCGATTGCTCAACAAATTAATTATAATATCAACAACAATCAGACAACGTATGATGTAGACAGCTGCCACAAAAATTCCTACCACACGAAAATGAGCCAAGACAGTCATTTCATACCAGCCATACCAGAGGTGTTTTTGCGTGAACCTTCTTTTGCATAAAGACGAAAGCATAATTACTGCACATGACGCCCTTATCACTTCAGGGCGGCACATCTTGAAATTAAGATGGGAAAAAGTCATTTTTTAACAGTCTGTTTGGCACGCACCTGCTTACGTACTAACATGCACATCTGCTCAAAACAGTCTAATATCAAATTCAGCCCAACCGCTATCAGATTGATCATCATGGCTTGCAATATTTATTTGCCTCAATTTCCGATCATTTATTGGGATACGCAACAATTGTAACCCAGGCACCACTAAAGGCCCTATAGAATTACCAGCGTAATCGATGGCCGTAATGACAAATGACTTAGGATACTGTTTCTGAACACCCCATAACGGCGCATCCGCATATCTTCCAACCTTAAACCCGCTCACGCAAAGCGGATTCGATAAATTGAAGCTCACAACCGAATTCCCCCTGTCATCTTTTTGAATTGTCTTCACATACAGAGCAGGATCATACTCATTTATTACGCAGGAGGCACCCACATATAAATACATTAAAAGAACACTCATTCCTGATAAACGCGCCAACGAGCCACCTACTCCCACAAGGACCATTGCCATTACAATCATAAAAATAAAATAAACCACGTTTTGCGGGCTTGGATATTCAGGCTGGGACGTAAAAGGAGCGTCAAATGGGTCTGTGATTGCAATAAGACCCGGATGAAACCATTTGCCTGTATAGTAATAAATCGCATCCCACGAGACGCTACCAAATCTGTTTTCTAAAAAGGAATGGCTCTGAAATTCAAAAAGGATCGTATTTATTAGTGTCCACGAGACCAAGGGCAAAACAATCAACCAGCGCAATATGCCAAAACTTGAACGCCACCAGTATATTGAGCCCGCAATTAAAATCGGGGTCACAAACACCCAAAACCGCGCCGTATAACTTTCAGAAGCCGTCCCCCATACAAAGCTAACCACATACAACAACAAACACAGCAGGAGGAAAATCACAAATCTATCCCTTCTAACCATGCCGACTATTAGCCCAGCAAAACCACAAAGAGCAATTGGAGAATAGAGTAACAAGCCGTGCCGATAGCTGAATAATTGGACGGCCAATCTGTCTATGAATATATCAAAAGCAGGAGAAAATGTCGCTGCCGCAGTAAGTCCACCTGCAATTATTTTTTGATATGCCCCAAATAGCACCAACGAAAACAGTGCCGACGCCAGCAAAACAATATAGTGCTTAATTAACCAACCGGGATTCGAACTTGCAAAGGCAAGGAGGTACACAAAGCAAAGCAAAGCCACCAAACTTGCTCTTATATGGATGAACGGCATCGCCATAATCAGCGCAGCAACAAGGTATATCTCAATGACGCTCAGTTGCTTCTTTGAAAGCTTGGCCATAACTATGAATAGAAATGACGCAAGCCAAATTTCCGCATATAACAAGCTCATATATGCCAATAGAGGCATGGACGCAAGGTAGAGCAAAGTCCAAACGAAGACATCCCGACCCTTTCCATATTGATAATTGACCACGAAATAGGTTGACGCAAATCCACAAAACAAAAGACTTGCATACCTGCCACCCGGCAGCCCTAAAAATGCGACCAGCGGTGACAATATCCCCATATGAACGACAGAATGTATGCCAGACCCTGAGGGTATATTACCAGACAACCCATGACCCAACTGCCAATCAGTCCATGCTTGTGATGGCAGGGCAAGATCACCTGATAGCCAAATAGAAACCCCTGCAAATAGATAGCGTACCTCATCCCCAGTCAGGATCAGCTCACCCGTCAAAAAATGCAAGGCGAGGCTAATGCCTGTTAGCAATAACCAAACATACCAGCCAACCTTAGATTGATTGCTCAACATTCAGCAGTCCTCGCGCAAAATGTCGGCGCTGGCAGGGCGACATGACATTAACTCTCCTTCCGGGTAACTACGGTAAAGCCACGAAAGCCTTTTTATATTTTGCATATCGGATTTCGCAGCGGCCCTGACAAAGATGTATTGCCCCAAGTCATGCTCCCGAACGCGCAGTAATTCGGCTATTTTTCCTATCTCACAGAAAGCTTGGGCGTTGTTGACGTGTACATCTGAGGTAAAACAAACGGTTGGCTCATAACCCTCGAAACGCAGCAGTTGATCCAGCTCGTGGTGGTTGTATTCACGATTATGGCGGCCATATGGGCCGTAGCCACTGTAGTGGTCATAGAGATTTGAGCCGCTGATCAGCCGGGTCACGTTTTCCAGTCGCGTAACATTCGGCGTCGTCAGAATCAATGTGCCATTGGGCTTCAGCACCCGCTGAATCTCCCGCAATACCTTGCAGGGATCATTTAAAAGATGCTCAATTATTTCCGCAAAAATAACCAAATCAAATTCATTATCCGGGTAGGGAAATTGATCATTCTCGATATTGAAGTGCTGGAATCTGTATCTCTCGGATTTATTTTCGCAACTGTACAGCTCGACATAATCGACAGCCTGTTCGTATTCCCCATAACTCTCGTGCCAGAAGTAATTCGCGAGACTTAGATCCAGCTCCGTGAATCGCTTCAGCAGCATGGTGGTGAAGTAGGGGTTTTCGCCAAGCTCTAAGCATTTTCTCTTGATGTCTCTCGCCAAACCCCACTTGTAAACAAACCTTCGGAAGTCATGTGTACCATAAGCCCGCATTTCCGCTTCGGGTGCATCTTGTACCCTCACGGAAGTTATGAAATCAAACAACTGTTGTTCGCTTACTCCATCAGGTAGTGGAAAATGCGGTGTAATTGGAAACATTTCCGCTAGGTTCTGAACTTTCAAGCCGTTAACCAGGCTCCTAAGCATTGATATCTCCGTTACTAAACAAGCATTTATTCAATTGCACCACGCTCTGCTTCCATGTCATCCAAGGCATTTCATCTGATCTTGGAGTATTTTCTTTATTAGAGGTAAGCTCCAGCCATTTGTGAATTGATTGCGCCAAGTTAACCGGTGCAGTCGCATCGAAATAATAAGCGTGTTCCCCCGCCACTTCGCGAAACACGGGTATATCCCGCGCGATGATCGGCAGCTTGTGCTGTGCGGCTTCGATGAGCGGTAAGCCGAAGCCTTCGCCATAGGAGGCGGCGATCAGGCACGTGCTGGCTGCATAGATTTTTTCCAGATCTGCATCGCTGATGCCTTCGAGCCAGAACAGGCGTTTGTTCTGTTCCGGGTGGTGGCGCAGTCGTTCCACTACCTCCTCGACCATCCAGCCCTGCTTGCCAACGATGGCAAGGTTAACATCGGCGCCGCTTTGCCAAAGACGGTCAAAGGCATCGAGCACCTGGACATGGCCTTTGCGCGGTTCCAGGGTGCCGACCATGAGGAAGGTGGGGCGGGCGCGATACTTGGCGAGGGTGGCTTCCGTATCCGGCGGTAAGCCTTGGGTGAGAGGTGAATGAGTAATGTCGGCGCCATTGTGCGACCAAGCAATATTGAATCGATGTGGTGTAGTCGGGCAATTGCACTTGATCCAATGGCCAAGTTGTTGCGCCGTGGTCTCCGAGACACATACCGCCCCGTCGTTCTCGGCAACCACTTCAAGCCATTGCGCAAAAACTTCTGCGCTTCCGGGGGGAAAATACTGAGGCATCTGGACACAAAGCAGGTCATGCACCAGGAATTTCACCCACACTCCTTCCCGGCGTAATGCCTGATAAAACGCCCGCTGCGCCACCTGCACCTGTGGCTGTAGGTCCAAGCCAAAGAAAATATCCCCCGGCGTATAGTCGATGGGTTCATCCGCCCATGCGCCCTCGTTTGTACCGAGGAAGCGTTGCGTAAATTGGCGGGCATAGCGATAACCGCGATCCACCGTGGCATAGACCGGTTCCACCCGATATCCCTCGGGAGGATTTAGCAGCCACTCCTTGAGCACGCTGCGCACCACGCGCTGGATGCCCGTGCGGGCATCACGCTGCACCAGTTCAGAGATATCGACCAGCAATTGGTGGCGCGGGTAGTTGTCACCGACCAGAACCGCCTTGAGCTTTTCGGTACTCTGTTGCCAGGTCGACCAGGGCATGCCGGTCGAAAGCGGATGCTGTCCGGCCCGGTATTTCTCCAGCCAGGCTTTCAGGGCTACGGCCAGGTCTTGCGCGGTTTCACCCTGAAAGTAATCGGCGTGCTCGCCGGCAACCTCGCGGAACACTGGAATATCGCGAGCAATAATGGGGATGCCATGCCGAGCGGCCTCGATGAGCGACAGCCCGAAGCCTTCGTTGAGGCTGGCGGCAACCAAACAGGTACTGGCAGCGTAGACTTGCTCCAGATATTCGTCGCTGATGCCCTCCAGCCAGAACAGGTACCGCCCGAATTCCGGATGTGTTCGCAATCGCTCGACAAGCGCCCCGATCTTCCACCCCTTCTGGCCCACGAACACTAAATTTATATCCATGCCCTCGCGCCAAAGCTGTTCAGTCGCTTCGAGAATTTGCTGCTGTTGTTTGCGCGGCTCCAGCGTGGAAACGCAAACAAAAGTCGGACGAAAACGCAGCGCTGCCAGAATCGCTTCCGCCTCATCCGGCATACCCTTGGAGGGTTTGGAGCCGTCAATATCTGCGCCAATGTGCACCCAGTTGACCCGAAAAGTCGGCGCGCGCGGGACTGCGTGCTCTACAATCCAGTCATCGACGGAATCCGCAGTCGCCTTGGAAATACAGATTGCGCCATCGGTGGCGGCGATCATGGCGAGCCATTGCTCGTGCAGCTCTTTGGCGTCCGAATCCTTGAACAAGTCGGCCAGTTGAATCGGCAGCAGGTCGTAAACGAGAAACTTGACTACGACACCCTCACTCTGAAGTCGGTGATAAAACTTGGCATAGGTCAGTTGTACATGGTGCTGCATGTCCAGGCCGAAAAAGATGTCGCCACGTTGCCAGCGAATCGGCTCATCGCTCGCTAGCGCGTCGTCTTCACCCATGAAGCGTTGAGAAAAACACCGTGCATAACGATAGCCCTCCTCGCGAGTCGCATAGACCGGTTCGACCCGGAAACCGGTAGGGGGGGATTGCAATAGCCACTTGAGATAACTGCGAACGACGCGCTGGACGCCAGTAGCCGCATCGCGCTGGCAAAGCTCGGAAACATCCAGCAGCAACTGGCGCTCGATGCCATTTTGCTGATTTTTTGCCAGGCAATCCGACAACACAGCAAGTTCCATATCATTCTCGCCGGCATGAGAATGCGCCAATGCCTCGTATAATCGAATATCGGACAAGGAATGCCCAAGATAATTCATCGTTTTGGGCGTAAATAGCGACTCCCATACCGAAATTGCCCGTTTAGCCGTTCTGTCCCAACAAAACTGCTTGGCCTGTTGTAAACCATGCGCACGCAGCCCAGCACGGAAATCATCGTCTTCCAGAACCTGTGCGAGTTTCGCGGTAATTGCCTTGACGTCGTGCGGATCGAACAAGGCTTCATCCAGCCCAATTACTTCCGGTAAGCTGCTGGTGTTGGCTCCAATGACCGGCGCACCGCACGCCATAGCCTCCAACGCCGGCAGGCCAAAACCTTCGTGCCAGGAGGGGAAGACGAAAAGTTGGCAAAGGTTGTAGAGCTGGAGGAGTTCCTCGTCGCTTATATATCCTGAAAAAACGAGCTCATCCGCCCTGAGGCCAGCAGACTCTGCCAGTTGCCGGAATAGCTCGATGTTACCCACCGGCATCTTACCGGCGAATACCAGTTGATGACCGTCGCGCAATATGGAGGGCAAGGCAGCATAGGCCTCGACTAGGCGTGGCAAATTCTTGTGCTCGTCTGCACTGCTGGCGCAGAGGATAAAGGGGCGGTTGATGCCTAATTTCGCACGGAGTTGGAGAATCGTATCTGCGTTAAAGGTGCGGGGCTGGAAATGCGGTTCGATAGCGGCCGAGACATTGACGACTTTCTGTTCCGGAATGCCAAGATAATCTATACCTTCTTGGCAAGCGAATTCTGAGATTGCCAGAAAAATTTCAGCCCGCTTGAGTTCTGCAAACTTACGCAGATAATGCTGAGCGTAGTCAGGATTAGAATTAAGGTATTTATCCGGATTAAGCAGGGGAATCAAATCATACAGCGTCACGCTCACCTTCGTCGACTGGTCAAACCTGCCAATGCTGGTGACAGCATCGTCGACATACCCTTCGAACATACTGCTGATGTGGATGACATCCGGCTGCAAGCTGTTGAGAAAGGCTTCTCGAAGCAATTCAGCCACTTCCCGGCTGGATTCATTGCCAGCCACCCCTTCCCTAACCGGCCCCGGAGCGTGCCATACACGGATGTTCTCCTGTGGTAGCAAATCATCGAAAGCGGCTCGAATGGGCTCGATAGTGTCGGGAAACAAACCGCTCAAGGCCAAAATGATATCGTGCTCGCCCCGATTACGCACAACAGCCTGCGCGAAAGATAGGGTATAGCGTCCAATACCGCGAAAACGACTTTCAGTTTGGGCGCCTTGCATGTCGATTACGATGCGCATCAAGGCTCCTCCTTTTGCCGACGTTCGAAAGCAGCTTTAAGATCAACGTAAATATGGCGAGCGCGAGGAGAAAGATGAGATAAATCAAGTAATCTTATCGGGTCTGATAGCGGTGTATTTTCTTCGGGAGACACTTCAGCCAACGCTACTGGATCTGATGATGGGTTATTTTCTTCGGCAAACACATTGGCCGATGCTATTGGGCCTGATTGGGGATGCTGAAGAAGCATTCGCATCGCTCTCCTCACCGGCCACCGCACCATGCTCCCTAGGATTTTTATCCCTCTTTCACTAAATTCGAACGACCGGTATCCCACATCCCATAGGATTCTGAGCGGAAGGGTCACGCGCCACGACCCACTGGCATATAGCGATGCCAGAGATCTGTCACGCTGCTCCGCAACGGCGTACCAGTGGTGAGCGATACCGTTCAACTCTTCAACCTTGGCTTTTGCGGTGCCCCATTCCGATTCGAGCCAACGGCTACGTTCCTGCTCCTCTCTCAGCGCGGTCTGTTGGTTGGCATGCGCCAGGCGCACCGATGCGAGCTCCTTGTATGAAACTTGAATGTCTGAGACGCGTAGCGCCAACTCCGAAGCCAGTCTCTCGATGCGGCCTTTGGTAACACCCAATTCAATTTCAATAAAACGGTTGCGCTCCTGCGCAACCACATGCATAGCCTGTTCGCTTGTCAACGCTTGGCGAACCGATGCAAGTTCCTGTTGAAATACCTGAATGTCCGCGACGCGTAGCGCTAATTCCGCCGTCAGTTCCTCGATGCGGCCTTTCGCTGCACCCCATTCGGCCTCAATCAAACGGTTATGTGCCTGCTCTACCGCGCGCTCAGCCTGTTCGTCCGTCAATACTTGGCGAACCGATTCGAGTTCCTTCGCATGCGCCGTCCGTTCGTCCATCAACGCTTGGTGAACCGACTCGAGTGCCTTCGCATGCGCCGCCCGATCGTCCATCGACACTTGGTGAACCGACTCGAACTCCCTGTAAAGACTCTGCATTTCGCTTGCTATTCCTCGTTCTAAGCGAAATACAATGTCGCCGCGGCGGTCGATTTCATCTAACAGCCGATGCGACTCCTTTCTGTGCGGCAAATGAACCGTAGCCGCCTGCCGACGGCGCTCATCTGCACGCTCGACTACCTCATGATCGTATCCACTACATTTCAGCCAAGAAAGGACGCGGTCTTCAAGCGGAGCAAAAAAATCTCTATCCGTTTTCCCAAACGGTGCTCGCGGAGATGCGCAATCGGAAAAATCAACTCCTTCGACACCCTTCAATTCCAAGGAGCTTTGTATCCGCTGACGATATTCAGGGTCAGATGAAAGCCGATCTATATTAATATCAAAATCGACAACATTTTCAGCATCTATGAGAGCAAGCATTAAAAGCATAAAGCTAACAAGATAGCTGGCCTCAGGAGAAAGTCGGCGAAACTTATAAAACTGGAACTGCGCACTCAAATCCTTACTGGGACAGGAAACAAATCCAATATACGACTTCAGTCGCTCTATCGGCTCAGGAGGCAAATCAGCGTTGAGAATTATTTGATATATGACATTAAAATAATCCGCAACCTTAAGCGACCACCACTGATCCCATGGGTTGCGCCAAAGGTGTATATGAATGCCTCCGAGCTGCTGTTTTAACAGCGACATCCGCACTGGCGTACGACACTCCTGGATGACGACGCGTTGCTGGCTCGCATTAACCAATGCCTGCAAATAAAAAACCGTTTGATCAATAGCGCAATTACCGAAATAATCGGCATATACGATTTCCGGCCTAAGCACGGCTTTCCAGCAAGGAAACACTTCATAAAGCTCAATAAAATACGGCCTATCCAGCGCAGGATGCCGTAACAGTTTTTGCAGTTGCCCACCAGCCTCTTGATTATTTAAAAGAGTCTCCGGGTTTTCCCTCGCATATACAGCCAGCTCGTGGATTGGCTCCTGAAATGCGGTATATATAAAATTCCCATTCTTCTGGGCGCGCCGGAAGGCATTAAAAACATAGGTACTCCCACTTCGATGCAACGAATGAATAAAAACAGGATCAACTTTATCTTTCATTTGAGTCAAAACTTACTTCAAAAATCGCATCCAGACTTACAGCACCGATGAAATATGGCCGATCCACGTTAATAACATCAAACACAATTTTGTTGTCTACTTTATGATAGCACTCACCAATATGCACATCATCGCGGTGCAGGCCAAAAGAAATAGCGTATGAGCCGGGACCAAGCGAACAGGAGAAACGCAATGTTGTTTGAATAACCTGACCTGCTTTTGGGCTTTCTATACCTTGACCTGTGTGCCAAAGATTCGACCCCCAAATTACATACCCAGTACGATCCGCAATACGATGCCCAAGCACTAGATGGTCTAAATCCTGCAGAATACGAATTCGAGTTCGCACCTCCACAACTTCACCCGTTTTCACCATCCGCAATGGCAAACTCTCGCCTGGCCGAAAAATATCTATAGCCTCGACTTTAGCCATAAAGTTGCCAAATTCAGTATATACCCACCCCCCTTTTTGCCTACGCTGCTCAATGGAAAGTTTTGCGTTTTCCTTTTCCGCGATAAGGGCATTATAATAATCAACCACCTCATCTGGTAGACCATCCTTCAAAACCCCTCCTTTATCAAGGAGAATCACTCGATCACATAATGCTCGGATATCACCCATAGAATGGGATACAAACAATAACGCCGTCCCCTCCTCCTTGAAGCTGCGGATACGGTCAAAGCTTTTATGCTGGAAGTAACTATCTCCCACCGAAAGCACTTCATCCACTATGAGCACATCCGGCCGGACTGCAGTGGCCACGGAGAACGCCAGCCGCGCCTGCATGCCACTTGAATATACCCGAAGCGGCTTATCAAAAAAATCACCTAATTCCGCAAATTCCTCTATCCCAGGAATAAGCCCATTGAGTTGAGCCGAAGAAAACCCCATAAGACCGCCCGCCAAATAGACGTTTTGCCGTCCCGTGAATTCAGGATTAAAGCCGAGCCCCAACTCCAGCAAAGCACTTATTCTACCTGCAACATGTATGGTTCCGGCGGTAGCACGAACAGTACCCGTGATAAGTTTTAGTAATGTACTCTTGCCTGCGCCATTCTGGCCAATGAGTGCCAAGGCATCCCCGGGTTTCAGGGAAAAACTGATATCTCTCACAGCCCAATATTCGCGTTTATCCCCAAAGAAAAGACCGAACCACTCAGCGAAGCGATGCAAGTTACTTGTATACGCTGCATAACACTTGCTCACCTTGTCCACACATAAAACAGGAGAGGTCATAAAGCGTCAACCAAATCGGCATTGGCACGAAAAAAAACAAACAGGGTAAGCATGCCGAACCCTGCCATAACCGACATCGGCACAATAAGAGCAGACCAATCTGGCCACTGGTTGTAAAGCATTACCTGCTGATAAAGGCTGACCAGCGGTACCATCGGATTCCACTCCTGCACCCACTTCATACTCGCAGGAACTGCATTCGCCGGATAAACGATCGGCGTAAGCCAGAACCAAATTTGCAAACCCACCACCAAGACTTGTGCAACATCCCTCAAAAAAACGTTAAATATACCAAGCAACACACCAAGACTAAACCCAAATCCTGAAACAATCAAAATTCCAAGAGGCAGCACAAGAATAGTTATGCCAGGAATATGGCCGTAGAGCATGAACACAAAAAAAATGGCCAAGAGCAAAAACACATGATTCAAGATAGCACTTCCACCCACTATGATAGGCAAACAAATGCGAGGAAACGATATTTTCTTCATCACCGCAGCATACTCTACAAATATATTAGTGCTTCGCGAAATTATTTCAGTAAACAACCCCCAGGCCGCGGTCCCCGCCATCAAATAAATGGCATAGGCGGATTTGCTCTCCACTCCAGGCAATTTGGCCGCCAGCACTTCAGACAGTACCATCGCAAAAACGGCTGACTGAGCCAGCGGGTTCAAAATAAACCACAGCGCCCCCAACCGAGATCGAGCATAACGCCCCATCAGGTCGCCCTTTATTGAAGCCAAAATAAAATAACGGTAACGCCACACACCCAACAACATGTATAATACCCCCCTTGCGCTAGCCCCCATAAAAACCTCTCGACACCAAATCGAAATCTCGCAATACTACGCCATGCGCCTCCGCCTTCATCGACCATTCACCAATAAAGGCATTGGAGGAACTTCGTTATTGGTAGAATATTATAAAATGATGCTAAAGAACCTCTGAACAATTCTGATTTGACCGGCAAAACACATCCTGCTAATAATTAGGCTTTGAAAATGGGTGAAGGGCGCCGAAAATCCTTGCTTACCTTGGTGATTTCCACCCGGACTCACCCATCGGGGCGAGATTCCGGGCGCATCTCGCCCGTCAGCTCATCACGGCATGCCTATGGAGGTAGAGAGTTAGTCAGCCCAATCGAAGCGGGATGACTGCTTCGGTTCACCGTATGCTGTTCGCGCACCAAACTGAACGATGGGCGGTTGCGGGGGTAAATCCAGCTTCGTCCTCATAGGCCAGCAGGCCTCCACATTGGCCTGCTGGATCAAGCCAGCGATCTCGACCCGAGCCGCTCGAACTGTTCCGGGGTCCCATTTCTTCAGGCTTATAGCGCGAGCCCTTCCCCACCTCCCCCAGGCCCTTCAGCTCCGTACGCAGAGAGGTGCGGCAAATGACCAACCTCGTTATAGGGTACCTCAGAAAAACCGGGTATTAGTCAAGTAAAACGGGCAACCACACCTTATCAGTCGACCGTCCCGCGATTTTTCCGTTTTTTGGCTCAGCCCCGGAAGGCTCTTTCCGTCCGGAACAGCGAGTCCCCGGCATGCGCCGCCGTCAGCCGCTCGCGGAGGGCCAGAACGTAGTCAGATCCGGCACCTGGCTGCTGCGCCGCAGCCCCAGGAAGCGTTGGAAGCTCTGCCGGTCCAGCACCTGAAACTCCATTTGTTCGTTCACTCAGTCCGTACAAGTTCTGAAGGATGAACGCACGGACCTTCAGTTCGGTCAGAAGCAGCGGACATCCACCACGCGCTCGACCCGGGCGCTGTGCGGTCCGGTCGATTTCGGCGGCCAGCGCCTTGAAATCGATGTGCTTCTCTATCTCTCGCAGCAAGTCGCCCTGGCAGTCCGGCTTGATCTCCCGTTTCTCGACGGCGAACAGGCTCACTCTGATCATTCCGCCTCAGGCAAGATGTTCAGCAGGGCATGCTCCCATGACCTCAGTTTTTCCAGGCGCCCCGATGCTCTGGCCTTCCTTGACCCGCTTCGCAGCCAACTCCCTAAACTCAGCCGCGCATTCCTGTTTCGGTATCTTCTTCAACTTCGTTTCTCCTTCCCGTTCACGGGGCGTTATACCCATCCTCTTGGAAAACGAAATTTCGAGGGAAGCTCAAACAGTACTGTTTTGCGTTATCAAACCAATTAAAGCCATCTCCGCCGGCCTTACTAGCAACCATTGGGACATCTAGCCTAGTCGTTAGTCATATGAGCGATTGCCGATCCAAGAACCCCCAACGCTCAGTAGAACCTTGCAATATTCTTGTTGTTGGCTGCCGGATCAAACGGCTGCCAACCGATATAATATTTTGGGTTCAGAATGATCGCACCATGTTCATTCCTGCGCAACAGCAAACTGAGGGTGGGATATGTCCACGCCCAACTGTAGACTATCGCCTCCGGAATAAGAAGTTTGGTGCTTTCTGCCGCTTGAATCCCAACTTGGCTATCAGTCGCCTCTTTGAACATATGGATAAATCGACGAAAACCCAATGTGTGGTGAATATCAGGGATAATTAATGCCGTTAGCATCAAAATGGGCAAGAGCCGAAACAAAACCGCCTTTAACCCCCCCGCTTCTTTTGCTTGGCAAGCCATATCCGGGCCGATGACACGGAATCGTGCAATCACCATCAGGGAAAAAGCACAAAACATAACCAAACTGCCAAATGCTCTCATAGAATAATTTTGGAATGGGGTTGCATAAAAGCCTGGATAAAACAACAACACAATCACAAAAGAACTCAGCACACCACACAGCCACATCAGACGCTTATAGCGCGATAGCAGGTACATCCCCAAATATAGCCCCGCCGCCAACGCTGACAAAACCCATTGCTTATTGCTGATAAGAGACGCGAGATTGGTCGCCCCGGCCAAATTAGCTGGATCACGGGGGAACAAAATTGACCATAAAGAAATTGCAAAAGCCACCGCAAAGAGAAACGCCGCAATCGATAAAAATATTCTCTCAACAATTTGTGAGGACTCCCGAACCAGTCTTAATACGGAAACCGCGTACAATAGCGGCCCCAAAAAAAGCAAGCCCTCGTACGATCTTGTCAGAATCAACCCAAGTACTAACAAGATCGACCCCATCGCAATGCCTATTTCATCCTCGCCCAAGAGGATCGCCATCGCATACGCCACAACGGAGTACGCGAGATTAAACTCCCCGATCGAAAAAAAACTTGTATTGAGATAGACAACGGCAAAGACCATTACAAACGGCCAGAACAAGCCATTGCGCGCCACCTTATATAGCGCAAGCAGCCAGAATAAAGTCGGAAACCCGAACAGCCCAAGAGAATGCAGCCATATCAAACTCTCCATGCGGTTCACTCCGACATGCAATCCAAGCACGACCGGAAGCTGGCTGATTATTTGAGAAAAATATCTTGGCTTATCAAAGTCAAAGAACGTGCCTCTAGAAATAATCTCCAGGAGAAAATAACTACCATCAGCATACAAACCACGCGCCGCATACACGTGAATAACGGCAAGTAAAGCAATCGCGACCAACACCCCGGATTTCAAGCGGGTAATCTGCGCATCTTCATTTTCACCCACATAACAAGCTAACGGACCCATCACACCTCACGCCAAAACATTTCTCATCACCTACAAATCGCGCATTACCCATCAACCAATGAAGTCCCATAAGCCACGAAATTCTATTTTTAACTAGTAACTGCATGCCAACGCAAGGCGTAAGAAAACCAGACCTTCAGCTCGAAGCCAAATTTCATCTACTCATATGAGCTTGAGAGCTTCGCAGTCACTATCCAACCTGCATTCGCCAAGACCCCCACGCTAGAGACACCCTTGAGTCACGATAGCATTAATACGATTGGTAAACTCTGGAGTAGCAATAAAGTCGCGCCGCTCTTGGTCACGGCTTTTCGTTCCCGCATTAAGCTGGTTGATCCAAAAGCTCACGCCTTCTAAATCTCCGCCACGCCGCAAAAACGCGTTATATAAGTCAGACACATATTGAGTATTATTACGGCCCCGACTGGAATACTCCTGACTTGAGAAGAAGCCTTGCGATATCGACTCGGCCTCCGCATAAACCGGCCCCGCTCCTTGGCATTGCGCCTGCCTAAACCTTCCCACCCAATAATTTAAGCCCCCTGTATCTGGCAAACGCCCCAAAATTCCCCGATAGTAGTCAACAACTGCCAACACTTCAGCGCGACTCGGAGTATTTCCGAAGAAATTCGACATAAAACCGTTAAATTCAGGAGAAAAGAGGAAATTATACATTTCAATATCCCTTGGCATCCCGGCGGCTAGCTGGCTACTCCAGTAACTCAAGCCGCCAGCATCGGGCGAGCGCGCGAAAAATGTTCGATATAAATTTCCTATAAAAGTTGCGTTGCTGGTGCCTCGACCTATATATTCTGCGCTGTTAAAAAAATAATTAGCCATAACAATAAAGACCTCACGCGGATCGACGCCCAGCCTCCCCAAACGCTGCACCTCGCCCTCCCAAAACGCCTGTCCAGCCGCGTCCGGCGCTCGATCAAGAATCGAGCGATAGTAATGCTCCACTAGCGAGCCTATGCCGACGCCGTACAGAGAAACCGTATGCGGTGCGTTAACTGCATTCGAAGCGATAGTTAAAGTACCGACAGCATCACCGATTGCACTTGGTGAGAAACTCACATTCACGCTACAAGTCGTTCCTGATACCTGGATACCACAATCCGTAGTCGCGCTAAATGGGCCAGTAGTGCTCACGCCTGATATAATTGTTGCGTTATCGCCGATACTAGTAATCGAAACCGATTTTGGTAAACCGGCCGTTGTTATCAATTGCCTACCGAAATCTAGGGCGGTCGCACTCACTGAAATCGCACTGCCGGTGACCTGCTGAGTAAATACGTTCCGAAAATAGAGTTCGCTGCTGCCGGCGCTGACGTCATCGCGCACATCGGACCAGACCACCCCCAAACGATCGTTATTTATCCGAGCGCTTGGCTCAAATGACGTATCAATATTGACAACAGCCTCCGGCGCTCCAAAGCTGTACACATTCGCCACAGCAGTACCTTTACGGTAGTAAATCCGACCTATCGGCAACCCTCCGGCCGTCGTTCCTCTTTGCTGCCACATGGAGATATGAATATCACCGCTCGCACTCTCGCCAAAACCAAAGGCGCTGTCGTTGCTATTTTCAGGGTAATTCAAGCCGTAACCGGAAACGTCGGATGTGACGTCAATAGGCGCAGACCAGCCTAACGAATATGGGAGCCCTGCTCGATAAATTAAATTGTTTCCACTGCCATCAGACCAATAAGCCGTATGCAGCCGGCCGCTGCCTCCGGACGCTAGTAAACCACCATAGGTGTTACCGAATTCTTCGGGCAGTGCTTTTGAGACCAATTGGGAAGGGTGCAACCATTGCACAGCAGGATCGGAACCGCAGGCAATAAGACTGGAACGCATGAGATGTTGAGAAAATGGCGGCCATCCTTCTTGTGGAATGCCATTCAAACTGCTTCGATAGAGAAGAAAAAGCGTGCCGCTGCTATCTAAAGCCAAGCTTGGTGACTCAGCGTCGTTTCCGCGATCATGCACAGTTACATGCTGAGGGGAAGTGAACGTCGCGCCACCGTCACAGCTGACAGCTAGAAATACCTGCCCCACCTCCAGTCCTCCGGATGCGCGACTGTCGTACCAAGCAAGATAAACTCGATCTGTGCCGTTCGAGGCATCAACAAGGACACTGGAAGGACGGGTATAGCCGTTACTAGACTTGCCAATCAATAAAGTGGGGGCTGAGAAACTCATGCCGCCGTCTGTACTACGCGAATAATAGATTCCTTGGCCGGAAGACCCCTGCAATATATTATCCGTCCAGAATACATACACGCCATTCTGGCCCGCCCCGATCTGCGGCAACGGCTTAAAGGTTGCTATGTTCGTCGCTAATCTTACCGGGCTCGCCCAGCTATCGCCATTGTTTGGGCTGCGGATCACATAGATATCATATCGGTCAGGTGCAATATTTTCAGCCCAAACAATATAAAGATTACTTCCGAAGGAAGTTATTTGAGGCGAACGGGCGTAACCTGGAATCGTGGTCAGCCTAACTTGAGCACTCATTACGGCCGCCGAAACCGCATTGGGGTATGCAAGCCACCACATCAATACCGACGCCGCTATAACGCGCAGATCCAATCGAATATTCGAAGACATGTCTTCACCTCAAGGACAAACCGGATCGGCGGAGAAAATTCCAGCCCCATCGGATATTAGATAGAGGCTACCGCCAACGGCTTTTATATCCAAAAATACAGGCGTTTCTGGCAGTAAACCACTCAAATTCGCCCAACTCACGCCGTTGTTGTTGCTGCAGTAGAAGCCCCCGCTGCGGCTTACTGTAAACAGGGTCGAACCGTAATAGGCCAGACCAGAAAAAACGATTGTCGGAGAACCGGCGATAGCGACACGAGTCCATGATCCCCCACCGTCTGTAGATACAAATAAGCCCTTGTTTGTAGACGACACCAAGTAATTACCATCGCGCTCGGCTAAGGTATAAGCCCCGAGCCGCATAAAACCCGTATGCGCTGCTCCCATGTAAGTCCAAGAACTGCCGCCATTCGTACTTACCGCCCCAAGGCCGTCGGAGGCGACTGCGCTATCATCCGATGCGAACATCATCAAAAAGGATTTATGCGCAATGAAATGGCTCTGCAACAGTTTTCCGCCTCCCGCACCGGCTATACGTTGCGACCATCCACCAGCGCTTGCGGAACCCAAAAACACACCGGCTTGAAGCTGGGCATCGAAATTGGAAACCAACACGGAATCGTCGCTCGATACATAGATCAATCCTAATGGGTTGAGAAAAGTGCCGCCCCCAGCGGGTTGCGTCCAAACACCTAGATTCGCTTGAAATAAGCCTCCAGGGAAACCACCAAACCCTCCAGCGACTATCGCGACCTTATTCAAATCTGCCGGATGGGCCGCTAGTGCGCGCACATTCAATAAAGCCGGTACGGATGTTCCGCTCAGCCCCGGAAAACCAGCGTTGAAACGCAACCAGTTTGTCCCATAATCAGTGGAACGCAGCACACCCGCGCCCATTGAACCGACGTACTGCACTCCTGCGTCGATAGGCGATATATCGAATGATGTGGCCCGTAAGGCATGTAGCCCGACCGCTTCGCTCCACGCCGTCAATGCGCCGTTCCGACCGTTCGAGGATACGAAAATCCCGGCCCCCCGAACGCCGACGGATACGCGAGCGCTCGAAGACGCCGAACCAACAGCGTATGAAGCGTTCAATAATTCGGACGAACCGCCACCGACCGTATGCTGTCTCGCAAAGCTCCAGTTCGATCCGGATTTCACTCCACGATACAGGCCCAGACCACAAGACCCAGCCCAAACGGATGCACCGTCGAATTGGTCTACCTTGACCGTTTCAGCCCCATAGATCATTCCATCGGCTTCGTCTGCCGGGTTGATCCAATTCGAACTACCCGAAACTAGGCGGTGAATCCCCCCCAATCCACAACCATCCGGTCTACGCGTCGAGGCAAAAAGCGTTCGATCACCCGTGACAGCAACACCAGTGACAAATTTGAGGCCGAGGTTCCCTGTAATATCGCTCCAATTGATGCCGCCATCCGTTGAGCGATATACCCCGGTACCGGACTCCGGCAGACACGCACCGCCATTGCACGGGGAGCTCACGCCTACATATGCTGTAGACACCACAGCCGGATCGAACGCAATCGATGAAATGCCTGTATTCGCCAAGCCTGCGCTGGACAACACAGGCGCCGAACCTCCCACCATGCGATAGACGCCAGCACCGGGCGCCCCCCAAAGCAGGGAGTTATCAGTACCCGGCTGAACCGCGATAGCCGTAGTCGCATCATTGAATATGCGGGTCCAGCTGCCTCCGCTGTCCATAGAAAGAAACACTCCACCGTTGGTCGCTGCATAGAGAGTTCCAGCGCTCCCTTTCGCCAACTGATTGACGTATCTGTCCGGGGAGTTAGGCAGGCGCGCCCAGTTGGAGCCGCCGTCTAACGAACGGTAAATACCTCCGCCTTGAGTCGCGGCATAAGCTGTATTAGCATCTGCATAGATAATGTCCCGCACTTCCCCACCCGGGATTGCAAGCTTAATTACGTTCGCATAGGCCGTTGATATATTGAGCAAAAGGCTCAACAGCCATACATAAGACCGACGATCTTTTGGCCCATTCATCTTTGCACCTCGCTATTTGGCGCTACGACTCCCGTTAACTGGCGATCCCTAATCGCCCACCGGCGATACACTGCACATATGCAATTGTAGTTTTTCGTACAGCTTTTGGGTGATGCATCTCCACCCGAACTTCTCCTCTACAAACCTGCGCCCGGATCGGACCAACCGGTCACGCAGCTCAGCATCGCCTAGCAGTTGATTGATTTTACTTGAAAATTGATCCAAATCCGCAATTAAAACATGCTCATCTGGAACCAGTTCAAGCCCTCGGGAACCTATGGCTGTGCTTATAGTCGGCAATCCAGCCGCCAAATAATCAAGCATCTTCACGTTTGTACCCGATCCAGAAAGCATAGGGTTGATCGCTATGTCGGCGATCTCCATGACCACAAACTTCTCTGTCTCGGGAACCTGCCCCAAGAACCACACATTCTCCGGCTTCATCATTGGATCAAAGGCATAGCAACTGCTTCCGAGAACAAGAAAAGCCGCAGCAGGAATTGCTACCGCAAACTGGAAAATTTGTTCTACAGCCTCCAAGTTAGGGTTATGCCCACTCCCCATGAACAACACCAACGGCCTTGGCTCTAACATTGGAAACAGTTTCTTCTTCAGCCCTCGCCGGCTAACCTGATCCCGGAAGGTGATCGCATCCAGATCCGTTCCATTTGGCACTACCGTCACTTTTCCCGCCGTAACACGATACAATCGGGCTAATGTATCGGAATCGTTTTGACTACAAGCCAGAATAATGTTTGCTTCATCGCAACACGCTTGCTCGACATCGCGGACTCTACTCACCCAATAGTCCCGCTGGGGACCTTGCGGCAGCATGGCTTCTTTAATTTGCGCCTCTACATCCTGCGCCTCATACCAAATTGGACAAGAAGCCACACTCCTAATTAACGGATAAAAATACGGGTGGCAGGCTACTGCAGCCACTGCATCCCGACAGGCCAATTCCACTGCAGCTACTAGTTGTGGCGAATGCTGCCAGTACGCCATAACCGCCATGTCATCGACCGGCACACCAAATTTAGCGTACAGCTGTCTCTCCTTCTTCTGATGTTGTCGCGAAATAGGCACACGTATTTCGCGCAACCCTGGGGAAATTTCGCGATCGAGGTAGACTTCATGGGCCGGCACACTGGCCACGATCGTAATGTCGAACCAATGTGCAAGATTTCGGTAAAGGTGAAAAACCCGTGCCTGCCCCCCATGTCGCGGAGGAAATATTCCGAAAGTCACCGTCACCGCCAGATGCGGTAAGCCTCGCGTTCCCCAAATACGGCTTTGATTCTTTTCACTTCCCGCCTCTCCTGAGGTCAAAGCTGCCAGCACGTTCGACCAACTCACGGCACGCACGAATTCCAGCCCTGCCCGCCCCATCGACTCGGCGCGTCCGGAATCGGAGCAGAGATTTTCGATTGCCTGCGCAACTTCCTTTGGCGAAGGCTTGACCACATACCCTGTCAGACCATCGGTGACCAACTCGGCAGGCCCTCCCGAGTCAATGGCAGTAATCACCGGCTTACCGGCCATCATCGCCTCCACAGCGACTAAGCCGTAATCCTCCTGATACGGCAAAAAGACCACCCCTCTAGCATGGGCATACAAGTCGGCCAAGGCCGAGTCGCTCTGGTAGCCGAGTAATTCAATTCTCGGATCCTTGGAAGCCAATTCTTGCAAACGCGCAAATTCTGGACCTGTACCCGCGATCTTAACCGCTATATCAAACTTAACCTCGGCCATAGCACTCACCAATACATCGACGCGCTTATAGCCATCCAATCGGCTCGCTGTAAATATATAATCACGGGAAGGTTTAGGCTCTACGAGCAGCGCACTCGGCGGATAGGCCACCTCCACGTCTATGCCTTTCGGAAAATAATTATCCCTAGCGGGCAATTGGCCTGAAATAGCAACATACTTGGAAATACTCGATGGATTAAGAGCAATTTGATCAAGAAATAATATAACAGCCCTAGCGATAGGCCCCGGCCATCGAACACGCGCTTTAAGCTCGGGATCGACGCAAATTTCATCCAGTGACGCGAACAATTCGGCCAAAACTGATCGATCACCTCTGTTTCGATCAATCAGGTCCAAAAGACTCTCGAATTGAGGTATGCGCCGCCACTCCTCCCGAATAAAGGGTGCCCCTTGGTAACACTCATAGAGACCCCGACAAGGATGCAGCATATACACAACATGCCGCGGGTGCTCTACCATCCAGGCTGGATATTTTCCACTAATAATTAGATCAAACCCGGAAAGATCTAGTGCGCTGAAATCTTTGTAGCCCTTGATCAAATTCCAAAATGACGTTTCATCAACCGGAAGCTTTATGATGTCAGCCTGGTGACAGGTTTCAGAATTTATGTAATTGCGCAGCCCACGCCAAAGCCGTTCGGCACCGCCGGACATATACGGCAATGGACAGGGCGCAGCGATACCAATACGCATAGTCAACACGTCATCCATTCTAGAATCGGCGCCCACCCAACCATCCGCGCCCGCTCCGCGGCGCGTTCACCCATGAGCAAACCTTGCTCAGGATCGGCAAGCAACTCCTCTATCGCACCGGCCAAGGCCTTCGGCTCAGGTGCAACCACCCACCCCGTTACACCGTGCTCCACCAATTCAGTTGGTCCTCCAGAATCATGTGCCGTAATAATTGGCTTACCGGCCAACATTCCCTCGAGAGCAATCAAACCGTAATCTTCCTGCTCGGGCATAAAAAGGACTGCCAGGGCTCCTGCATAAAGCTCTTCGAGACGGCGGTCACTAACGTACCCTAACCACTCGATCCTCGGATCTCGTGCCGACGCCTGTTTTAAGGCGTCTTCGAGCGGTCCCGTACCGGCCACCATCAAGCGGATATTCTCACCAACATATCGCATGGCTTCCACTAATAAGCCTATGCGCTTAGGCCCATCAAGACGACTAGCCGTAAAAAGGTATTTCCCTACTTCACCCCTAGCTCCCTCGAACGTCAAACCTGTGGGTGGATACAAAACCTCCACCGCATTTCCCGCCGGAAAATAGTCCCGGCGCCTCGCAACCACATGCGAAATCGCGCCATATTTAGCAATCCGGCTAGGCGCCAGCGCGTAAGCATCAAGGGCTTGCACCACTTGCCGAACGAGAGGACCAGGAAAGCTGAGAAAAGACTGTTCCTCAGCATCGCTCCGAAAGGTAAGCGCATCGATGGCATCAAAAAACTCGTCTGGTTCGCCTCGGTCTTTCAATCGCTCAGCTATCATAAGGAGATTTCGCAGTCCGTTATGCTTACCTATTCCCGACGGTAACTGATCCCACCCCGAATAGGTGTCGTAAAGCCCTCGTAATTTATGCAATAGGTAGACCACATGCCGCGGATGCCTTACCATCCATGCCGGATATTTACAAGAAACCACCAAATCAAAACCAGACATATCCAGTTGATAAAATGCTCTGTAACTCGCAATCAGACCCCGGAAATCACTCTCCGGACTGGGTAGTTTGACGATATCGGCCACATGAGTGGTATAGGTATTAATATAGTTTTCCAATCCCCAGTAGAGCTTTTCAGCCCCGCCAACAACGAATGGCACCCCACATGGAGCCACTATACCTATTCTCACACGCCCCCCAGCAGCATCTCGACAACATTGTTCCAGGAAATGTCCAACTCCTTATACCGTTGCCTACCGGCTCGCCCCATTTCTTCTGCACGCAGCCTGTTTAAATAAAGGTCATCTATAGCGCGGGCAACCGCCTCGGGCCGAGGTTCGACCACGCGACCAGTCACTCCATCCTCCACAAACGCAAGTGGCCCACCGGAGTCATTACATGTAACGACAGGTTTAGCGGCGAGCATAGCCTCCAACGTAACATACCCATAATCTTCGTCTTTAGGACCAAAAAAAACACCCATGCAATTAGCATAGTAGGCAAGTTTTTCGCGCTGAGAAACCATACCGACAAGTCGAACCCTATTCTTGACGTTCAAAGTATCTATCTGCTCGCACAAAGTACCGTATTGCCCTCCCATCCCGGCAAAAATAAATCCTATCGGGCTCTTTACATATTTAATCGCTTTAAGTAACAGCTCTTGACGCTTCAAAGACTCAATCCGACTAGGAGCAAAGATGAACGGTCTGGCCGGCCGAGAATAAAACTCATCAGACAAAGGCGGCGGATGCAAAAGGGGGGTCGACGTGACACTATTATTCCGCAATAATCTATCGGATACGCGCCCGGAAATAGTAAACACTCGCTTACAGGCCATCAGGTACTGCGTATCCTTTTCATGAACCAATAAGCGTGTCTCATCGGAGATACCTCCAGGTCGCTCTCCATCGAAAAGCTCATAGGCCCCTCGGAATTGATGCATTAGCCACGGCCGCTTATTGGGGTGACTGCAATAAATAGCCGGGAATGCCAGCGGAATGACCACATCAGGCACCGTCATATTGAGCTCGGTGAAATCCTCGTTTTCCCAGACATTTATAGCTCTGCGAACTTGATTATCAGGGAAAAATCGAAACGGGTGAGTCACCAAATCTACTTCGTGGCCTTTCGCCTGAATTGCCTCCATCAACCCGGCCGCCAGTTCATTCGCGCCTCCGCGCTGAAATGGGGCCTGAAACGATGCGATTAAAATACGCATAGCCAGTTACTAATCCTAAACAAAGTAATGTCACATATTTGATATAATGGAGCCATGAAATGCAAACGGAACTCGGACGGGCGAACCCTGGATCATCATGCCCTGCAGGTGATGCGGCAGCAGGCCATCAA
>JAQTYA010000152.1 GCA_028688525.1 Methylococcus sp.
AAATGTCCGGACCGCCGTATTCGCCGCGCTTGCAGATCTTGTCCAGCTCGTCGAGGAAGACGATGCCGTTCTGTTCCACCGACTGGACGGCCCGCAGCTTGATTTCTTCCTCGTTGAGCATCTTCGCCGCCTCTTCCTCCTGCAGCAGCTTGAGGGCGTCCTGAACCCGCAGTTTGCGGCTTTTCGTCCGCCCCGACTGCATGTTCTGGAATAAATGCTGCAGTTGGCTGCTCATTTCCTCGAGGCCGGGAGGCGCCATGATTTCCACACCGATCGGCGCCGCCGAGACGTCGATCTCGATCTCCTTGTCGTTGAGCTCGCCGTCGCGCAGCTTCTGCCGGAATTTTTGCCGCGCCGGCGAATCGCCTTCTTCTTCGGCGTTCCATGTGCTGGCGTGCGGGACTAGCACGTCGAGCACGCGGTCCTCGGCGGCAGTTTCCGCCCGGCTCTGCACCTTGGCCATTTCGGCCTGGCGGGTCATCTTGATCGCCGCATCGATCAGGTCGCGGATTATCGACTCGACGTCGCGCCCGACATAGCCCACTTCGGTGAACTTGGTCGCCTCGACCTTGATGAACGGCGCATTGGCCAGCCGGGCCAGGCGGCGGGCGATCTCGGTCTTGCCCACCCCGGTCGGGCCAATCATTAGGATGTTCTTGGGGGTGATCTCGTCGCGCAGAGGCTGGCCGATGTTGGCTCTACGCCAGCGGTTGCGCAGCGCGATAGCGACGGCGCGCTTGGCATCGGCCTGGCCGACGATGTGCTTGTCCAGCTCGTGGACGATTTCACGGGGAGTCATCTGGCTCATGTTGGGATACTGGAATTCTGGCCGATCTCGAGTTCTTCGATGGTCAGATTGCGGTTGGTGTAGATGCAGATGTCGGCCGCGATGTTGAGCGAACGCTCGACGATGTCGCGGGCGCCGAGTTCGGTGTTCTCCAACAGAGCGCGGGCGGCCGACTGGGCGAAGGGGCCGCCGGAGCCGATCGCGATCAGCCCGTTTTCCGGCTCGATCACGTCGCCGTTGCCGGAAATGATCAGGGAGGCCTTGTCGTCGGCGATCGCCAGCAGGGCCTCCAGACGGCGCAGCATGCGGTCGGTGCGCCAGTCCTTGACCAGTTCCACCGCAGCTTTGGTGAGGTTGCCGCGATGTTTTTCCAGCTGGTTTTCGAAGCGCTCGAACAAGGTGAAGGCGTCTGCCGTGGCGCCGGCGAAACCGGCGATGACGCGTCCGTTGTAGAGACGGCGCACCTTGCGGGCATTGCCCTTCATCACCGTGTTGCCGAGCGTGACCTGACCGTCGCCGCCGATCACCACATGGTTGCCCCGGCGTACGGAGACGATGGTCGTACCGTGAAAATTTTCCACAGGATATTTATAAGTCGTGGCTAAAGCGTGTGCATTCTATACGAATGCGGGCGGTGCTTACCGGGTTTCCGAACGGCTATGGAGGAATTCGACCACACCGGCCAGCTCGATCTGCTGGCTATCGGTATCCCTGCGCCCCTTGTATTCCAGGGTGCCGGCGTCCAGTCCGCGCTCGCTGACGACGATGCGGTGCGGAATGCCGATCAGTTCCATGTCGGCGAACATCACGCCGGGGCGGGCTTTGCGGTCGTCGTACAGCACCTCGAAGCCGGCCGCGGAGAGCTCGGCGTAGAGCCGGTCGGCACCGGCTTGCACGCGTTCTGAGGTTTGCATGTTGATCGGGCAGAGGGCGACCTGGAACGGCGCCAGGGCTTCCGGCCAGAGTATGCCGCGTTCGTCGTGGTTCTGCTCGATCGCCGCCGCGACCACCCGCGATACGCCGATGCCGTAGCAGCCCATCACCATGACCTGGCTGCGGCCTTCCTCGTTGAGTACGGTGGCGTTGAGCACCGCGCTGTACTTGGTGCCGAGCTGGAAGATGTGGCCGACCTCGATGCCGCGGGCGATGCTCAAGAACCCTAAGCCGTCCGGGCTGGGGTCGCCCTCGACCACGTTGCGGAGGTCGCGCAGATAGTCGTCTTGCGGCAGCGCCAGGTCGCGTTCCCAGTTGACGCCGGCGAAGTGGTAGCCGGCCTCGTTGGCGCCGCAGACGAAATCGCTCATCGCGGTCACGGCGCGGTCGGCATAGACGGGGCCGAAAGCGGTTGAAGCAGGCAGATTCAGAGGGCCGATGTAGCCGGGGCGGCAGCCCATGTGGCGCTCGATCTCGTCCTCGCTGGCGAAGCGGAATGTCCCCAGGATCTTGCCCAGCTTGATTTCGTTCAGCTCGTGGTCGCCGCGCAGCAATACGGTCACGAATACGTCGCGGTCCAGGCCGTCGGCGTCGACGATGGTCTGCATGGCTGCGATGGTCTTGAGGATGCGCTCGGCCGGAACCCCCAGGAATTCGCCGACTTCGGCGATGGTCTTCTTGCCCGGGGTTTCGATTTTGAGGAGGTCCGCAGCAGGTGCGGAGCGCGGCGCCGCGGGCGCCACCGCCTCGGCCTGCTCGATGTTGGCGGCGTAATCGCTGCCGTCGGAGAAGGCGATGGCGTCTTCGCCGGAGTCGGCCAGCACGTGGAATTCGTGCGAATGGCTGCCGCCGATGGCGCCGGTGTCGGCCAGGACGGGGCGGAATTTCAGGCCCAGCCGGCTGAAGATGTTGCTGTAAGCCAGATACATGGCATCGTAGGTCTGAGCCAGCGACTCGTTGTCGAGATGGAAGGAATAGGCATCTTTCATCAGGAATTCGCGCGCCCGCATCACGCCGAAGCGCGGCCGGATCTCGTCGCGGAACTTGGTCTGGATCTGGTAGAAATTGACCGGGAGCTGTTTGTAGCTCTTCAGCTCGTTGCGTGCCAGATCGGTGATGATTTCCTCATGGGTCGGCCCCAGGCAGAACGCCCGGTCGTGGCGGTCGTTCAGGCGAGCCAGCTCCGGTCCATACTGCTCCCAGCGCCCCGATTCCTGCCACAGCTCGGCCGGCTGCACCACCGGCATCAACACTTCCAGCGCCCCGGCGCGGTCCATCTCCTCGCGCACCACCCGCTCGACCTTGCGCAGTACCTTCAGGCCCAGCGGCAGCCAGGTGTAGAGGCCTGCGGCCAGCTTCCGGATCAGGCCGGCGCGCAGCATGAGCTGATGGCTGACGATCTCGGCGTCGGACGGGGTTTCCTTCAGGGTGCTCAGGGGGAACTGGGAGGTGCGCATGGGGAGGGGAATTCTGCGGTTGGAAAACCCTTTATTCTATCGATTCGGAGCGGCTCAAGTCAGCAGAATTTTGCCGGGCTTGCAGCAGATAGGGATAGTATTCCCGATCTTCCTTCAGCATGTGCCCGGCGACCAGTTCGTAGGTCAGATATCGCAGCAGGTCTCCGATGGCCAGCTTGTCCTTGCGAAAACGCAGCGTCAGCTCGGTAGCCCGATCGGCCAGTTGCCGATGGATAGCCGCGTGCCGGGTTAAGCCGGGGAATCCGATTTCCTGCAACACGGCCTCCTCGTCCCGAAAATGGCGGACGACTTCGGCGATCAGCGAATCCAGCACAGCGATCACCCGGTCCGGCGGACAGTCGGCGACTGTCGAGGCGAGCAGGTCGTTGATGCGGCGGAACAGGGCCTGGTGCTGTTCGTCGATCTTGGGGTGACCGCAGGCGTAGCCCCCGTGCCATGTGAGTTTGATGAAATTCGCCACGGCGTCGGCGCCGATGCGTTGCTGAACGTCGAAGATCATTCGGACCTGGTTGCGGCCGCCGTTCTTGGCAATATAAAGCGCGTCGTCGGCGTGTTTCAGCAGTGTATTGAGGTCGGCCGGCGCGTCGGTGAGGGTCGAGACGCCCACCGAGACGGTCGTGTGCAAGGACGGCCCGGAGTCGCCCTGCATATCGGTGGCGGCGATCGTCCGGCGCAGCCGTTCCGCGGCTTCGCCGGCTTGGGTGGCGGGGGTGTCCGGCAGGACGACGGCGAACTCTTCTCCGCCGAAGCGGCCGATGACGTCGGTGGTTCTCAGGGTCTGCACCAATGCCGCCGCGATGTCCTGCAGTACCCGGTCGCCGGTATCGTGCCCGAGGCTGTCGTTGACCGCCTTGAAGTGATCGACGTCAATCATGAACAGGGAGAGCGGCTTCCCATAGCGGCGGGCCCGCGCGAGCTCGACCTCCGCCAGCTTGATGAAATGGCGGCGGTTGGCGAGGCCGGTCAGGAAATCCGTGTGCGCCTGGCGTTCGAGTTCGTCCTGGGTCTGATGGTGTTCGATGGCAATGCTGGCGAGATTGGCGGCATATCCGATCAGTTGGAGAGCCTCGTCGTCCGGCGTGCACGGCTGGCCGTGGTAGATGGCGAAGGTGCCGAGCAGGCGCCCTTTGGAGGACAGGATGGGCTCCGACCAGCATGACGCCAAACCGGCACGTGCGGCTATTTCCTTGAATTTTTCCCAGTAGGGATGCGTCTGGACGTCCGCGACGATGACCCGCTGCAATGTCGCGGCAGCAGTGCCGCAAGAGCCGATGCCCTTGCCGATTTCTATGCCGTCCACGGCCTGGTTGTAGAACTCGGGCAGTCCCGGGGCCGCTCCGGTCCGCAGATGCCGGCCGTCGGCATCGACCAAGAGGATGGAACAGATCAACCTGGGATCTTGCGCCTCCGCGTTACGGACGATCGCGCTCAGGATTTGCTGCAGCGATGCGCCTTTGGCAATCAGTTCCAGCGTCGCATTGTGCGAGCGGTAGCGCTGTTCGGCGCGCCAGCGGTCGCTGATGTCGCTGAAATTGGCTAGCAGATAATCGCCGATCCAGGTTGCGGCGATAACGACATGGCGGACCGCACCGTTCTTGCAGGTGACGGGAACTTCCAATGGGGGCACTTCGGTACCCGTTTCCTTGGCGGCTATCGTGGCGCGCGTCCACTTGCCGACGATTTCGTTACGGAACTTTTCGTCGGGATAGGCACGCTGGTACCAAGCTTCCAGGGTCGGGATATCCTCCAGACGGTAGCCGAACAGTTCGGTGAATTTGTGATTGAGATACTCGATTCGGCCGTCGCCCGCCCAGCCGATTCCGACGGGGGACGAATCCAGGATAGCTTTGATCTGCTGCTGGCTGGCGTACAACGCTTCTTCCGCCCGCCGGCGTTCTGCAATCTCGAGCCATAGCAGGTCGTTTTTCGCCGCCAGCTCCGCGGTGCGCTCCTCGATGCGCTGAGCGAGATTCCGGTTGAGATCTTCAAGGCCCCGTTCCGCTTCACGCTGGCGCAGGCGGTCGAGTCCGCTGCGGGCGAGCATTTGGGCCAGCTGTACGTAGAAAGCCATGATCGGCTCGACGCGCTCCTTGGGGATGACCGGCACTTTGCGGATCGCCGCCAGATAGGCCTCCTCGTCGAAACCGAATTGCTCCGCCTGGCGGCGGAAGAATTCCAAGTCGGGCGGTTCGTGTAGAACCTGCCCGAAATACAGAGTCGCCAGATGCCGGCCCTCGATGACGATGGGCGTGGCGTAGTCCATCAGGCCGTTCGTGCAGGCGCTGCCGACGAAGGCGCCTTCGCCGAGATGTTCCGCCAGGTAGCAGTTGCTCTCCAGGCAGCGCGCGTTGGTACAGGGATGGGCGCGATGGAAGTTCGTGCAGGCCTCCTCCCAGCCGACGGCGCTGATGATGTGGTTATCTGCGTCGGTGAGTCCATGCATGATCCCTGTCGCCTCGTAGAGCGACTGCAACATATTATGGAGCCCTTCGGCGTCGACCAAATCGGTGAAACGATAATCCATGGAAATCTCGTATTAATCTTGTCCGGTTGAGGACTATTGGCATGGCGGCAGGATATCCGGAACGGTCCGCCGGCGCCGTTCGTCACGAGCCCTCTCTACAGTCGTAAAGGCTTGGCGCCGTCGTCTTTTTAGTTAGATTAGCACTGGGCGTCCGGGGTTCCGAGACGCTTTGCCCTGTTTTTAGGCTTCAGGGTGCCGACTGGGGAACCGCGCGGAAGACTGCCGTGGCGCCGGTCGATGTCGGTACGGCGACGGAGAAGGTGGTTCCCGAATCGGGCGGTATATGCCAGGACCGGGCCGCGGCGGAGGCCGCTGCATTGAAGTTCGCTACCGGCACGCGGGCGAAATCGTCGTAGAGATAGAGCTTATATGCGCTGGCCGTATTCGGAATCTCGACGCTGGCGGTCAGGGTGAGCGGAGCGGGGAGGGGCGGCTCGTCGGAACCGTCAGTGATCGGAGGCTCATAGTTAATGCTGGCGGAAAGGCGGACCGGGATCGTGACGTCGTCGAGATCCAGCGGTCCTTCGACGGCGATTGCGAAATTGGGGGCGTGGTTCGAGAGCAGGTAGACGGGGCCGTCGGGATTGTTGGCCTGGCGGCGGGTGCCGGCGAAATGGCGCATGCGGGAGCTATAAAGGAACGGGTAGGCGGGCGGGCTGCCGAACGGGCCGTAGAGGCCGTTGTCGCTGAAGCTGATGACATCGTTGGGGAGAGCGGTATCGGGCATTTCGGTGAGCGGTTTGCCGGAGCTCCAGCCGAGCACGGGGACGATGTGGTCGTATTCCGCATCCCCGCCGTCGCGCCCGCTCCATTCGCCGAGCAGGATGCCGTTGTTGAACAAGCCGATGATGACGATCTGGCCTTTGAGCGTGCGGCTCTTGACCCAATCCGTGAAGCTACGGGTGTTGCGCTGGGTCGGCCAGTAGAACTCGGAAGTCTTG
>JAQTYA010000153.1 GCA_028688525.1 Methylococcus sp.
CCACCTCGAGCAGATTCCCTTCCCTTTCGACCTGTTCGTATCCGTTGCCTCCGACGCCGACAGTATCGTTTGCAGGCGAGCCTTTGCTCATCTGCCGCGGGTAGGACTGCTAACCATCAGCGTGGTACCCAACCGCGGACGCGATATCGCCCCCATGCTCTGCACCTTTAGAAGAGCACTGGCTAATTACGATTTCATTGCCCATATCCACGGCAAAAAATCGCTGTACAACAATGGGGCGACAGCCGGCTGGAGGGAACATCTGCTGGCGAATTTGCTGGGTACCGAGAATCAGGTCCGAAAGATCTTCACGCTGCTCACCGGCGCGGGATGCAGACTCACTGGGCTCGTTTATCCCCAAAATTTCCACGGTCTACCCTATGTCGCCAATACTTGGCTGTCCAACCGGGCTATGGGGCAAGCGTGGTGCGCACGGCTAGGCATCGCATTCCCCAGCGGCTATTTTTCGTTTCCGGCCGGCTCCATGTTCTGGGCCCGTACCGACGCCCTACGCCCCTTGTTCAATGCCGGCCTCACCCTCGACGACTTCCCGGAAGAGGCCGGACAGACCGACGGCACCCTGGCGCACTGCCTGGAACGTCTGCTCGCACTAGTCCCCGAACAGGCCGGGTTCGCAACCGCTATTCTGCGAGACCCCGTCGCCCCCAGTTGGTCGCCCTGGCGCATCGACCAGTATCTCGATCAAGCCGAGACACGCCTGCGTTCGGCTATCGACGCGCCGGAAGTGCAAATCGTGGCCTTCGATATTTTCGACACTCTGCTCGTTCGCCCGTTACTCAATCCGGAAAGCATCAAGGCCATCGTCGCGAAACGCGCCGGAGGACAAATCGGCGAAGCCTATTCGAAGTTCCGTGCCCTTGCGGAAACTCAGGCTCGTGAAAAAGCGGGCCGAGATGTCGATCTAGACGCGATTTTCGACGAATTCGCATCCATTTCGGGGATGCCGGACCAGACCGTCGAAGATTTACGGCATTTGGAAGAAATCGTCGAACACGATGCGGTATCGCCAAGGCAAGAAGCCGTTGCAAGTCTCCACTACGCCCTCGAACAAGGCAAACGGGTCGTTTTGGCCAGCGACATGTTCTTACCCCGCGCCACCGTGGAATCCATGCTCCGCGCAAACGGCATAAACACTTGGCATGCCTTGTATTTATCGTCCGATACCGGTCTCAGAAAGGACTCCGGCGATACCTATCGGCACATCCTCAAACAGGAATCCGCCGCTCCCGACAGCATATTGATGATCGGCGACAGCGAGCATTCCGATCTGCAAATTCCGATGGACTTGGGCTTTCGTTGCGCTCACGTGTTACGGCCGGTGGACCTCGCGCGCTCGCGCCCGCACTTGAACGCACTCATCGAAAGCACCCTGGACCGTAGCGATTTGCACGCGGAGCTTACGCTAGGGATCATCGTGCGCGACAACTTCGCTCCGCTTTCTTTCCCTCACTTCGATCCGGAGGCTTTCGCCCTTCCCAGTGCCTATTCCATCGGCTATTCCATCCTCGGACCGCTGGTCTTGTCTTTCGTCCAATGGCTGGCCAAGAAAGCGAAGGAAGACCATATCGAAAGGCTGTATTTCCTTTCCCGTGAGGGGCAGTTCCTGAAAACGGTTTACGACCATTGGACATCCCATCAACCCTCCGCGACCGCTTCGTCTCGCTATCTTGTGCTGTCCCGGCGAGCTGTCACCGTTCCGGCCATCAATTGCCGTGCAGACATCGAGCAAATCGCAAAGAAACCCCACTTCCCCAATACCGCCGAATCGTTTCTTTTCGAAAGATTCGGGCTCGAGCCAGACGCAGGCCTTATCAAGAAACTAACGAGGCATTGGCCGAAGGATAAGCCCGTCACAGTTCAGGACGGTGACATTACCCAGATCAAACCGCTGTTGCGCGCCCTGGAAAAAAGCATCTACGCTCAGTCGCGTAGGGAACGTCCCGGTCTGCTGCGTTATCTGGAGAGGATGGGCCTCAACCAACCGGTTAAATCCGCTGTCGTCGACATCGGATATTCGGCCACGATTCAAGAGCACCTGAACCGGCTTCTCGGCCCAGAAATCCATGGCTACTATATGGCCACAGACACAGGAGCCGCCAAGGTCTCGGCTAGCCACGGCGTCAGAGCCCTGGGATGCTTCGTCCACTTGGTTGAACCGAATCCCGAGGCGCATGCCCTCTACCGCTTAAGCTTCCACCTGGAAAAGCTGCTCAGCGCCGATGACGGCCAGATCGTTCGTTATCGGCTAGAAAATAACGGGGAAGCGATCCCGGAATACCGGACGCCGAGTGAAACGGAACAGCAAACCCGGACAGTGCGCGCTGAAACTCGGCGCGGCGCCCTCGATTTTGTAGATGCAGCCGTCGCTACTCGCCATACTCTGCTGGATGACTTCGAAATCCCGCCAGATTTAGTCAAGGAAACCTATAAAATCTTCGCGGAAAACCCCTCTGCGAGTGAACTCGAAATTCTCAGATCGCTGGTGCTCGACGATCATTACTGCGGACGCGGTTTAGTGAGCTGAACGCCGAACACCCAAAACCCAGCCGGGGAGAGGTCCTAATCCACGATGAGCACCAACTATCGCGCCTTACTCTCACCGGCACTTTCGTTTCTCTGTATCGCTATCGCCCTAGCGATAACAATGCGTACGCTATGTGCCAGCCTGAAACTCCTGCCGGAAATTCCCTGGGAGGATGGCTGGAAAACCGCGATATTACTCGGCACCTACGGCAAACTCACGCTTTCCGATCTATTTGCCCAACACAATGAACATCGGATCCTACTGACCCATCTCGTCGATCTCGCCGATCTTTATATCTTCGGCGGACGTAATTTGTTCCACTTTGCAGTGACCGTCATAGCGACTGCAGCGCAAGCCGCCGCCATCGGATGGCTCGCGACCTACAAAATAGGATGCACCCACAGCGAGCGTATAGCCCTCTATTCGCTTGCATTCGGCACCCTTTTTTCCCTGCCCCAGATCGAATTATTCTTCTGGTCTTTCGCCGTGGGAAATGTGCTGTCATCGCTATTTGTCATATTGACTTTAGCGATTCTTTCCCGCGCCCATGAGTACCGCTCCCTAACTCTGATGAGCTATGCCGTGGCCGCCGGGATATTAGCCGTCTTCGGCCTAGCATCAGGATTATTGGTTTGGCCGATTGGGCTACTGGCATTGCTCGCATGCGAACGAAAATTTACGGGAAAGTCGCTCATCTGGCTGATTACAGGCGGCCTCGCCTACTTGCTCTACTTTCATAACTACGTTAGCCCGCCTTACCATGCCGATCCCAGACAGGCCCTCATGCAGCACCCAGCCGATTTATTGGCTTTCTTCTTGATCGTCATCGGCTCCTTGGCCGGCGGACACGGCGTAGCCATCGCCGCCGCCGCGGGAGGCGCCGCAGCTACCTGGATGGGGTCCGCCTTCATCGCCTACGCAGAGGCCTTCGCCAAATCGCCCCGGAATATCACGGCGCTGCTTGGAATTACAATATTTTCTTGCCTATCCGCCGCCGCAGCCGCAAGCTCTAGAATCAATTTCGGGTTGGAGCACGCGTTAAGCTCAAGATATACCGTCCTATCCGCACTATCTTTCGCTTGCATCTTCGCCACCAACTTCGCGCTCAGAAATCGCCCAGCCGAAAACAGGACGCACGAAAGAATCAGGACTCCCATCATCGCCCTATGCGCCTTGGCCGTTATTTTCTACCTCCCTTCACGGGAAATAGATCGGTTCGCCGATGCTTCGGCCAAAATGGGCGCCACCTCGATCGCCATCGCCCTGCACATCGACGATGCCCAGCAGACTCCGTGGAATCCATCCTTCCACCCGTTCATACTCAATGCCTTAGGCTTTTTCGAGAAACAACGGCTCTCCGTATTCCATGGCGATAGATACCGAGTCGGCCAAGCACTCTCAGACAGGTTCCGGCCAGTCCGTGCGACCCGCTGCAGCGGTCATGTCGATGCCGTAGACGCAGTGGCGGTCAGCCCAGACTCGCTGCGAGTAGCTGGATGGGCCTGGCTGAACGATACACACGATCTACCCGACCGCATCGTCTTGACCGACGGAAGCCAGCGCATCGTCGGCTGGGCTGCGGAGGGCTGGCTCCGTCCCGACGTACCTAAAACTCTGACCCGCAGCCGACGGAGCGGATGGGTAGGCTATGCTAGGGCTGCTCCCGGAACCACACTGCAGGCATTCGCCGTGAACACGAGCAAGGGCACGGCTTGCTCTTTGCGTTAAGCCGCTCGCGCCATCACCCACGCGAGCGCAACACCGACAATAATCCCCGCGGCGATTTCAGCCCGGGTATGGCCAATGCGTTCCCGTAGGGGCTGAATGGCCGAGCGTTCCGAACTCAGGCGGTTAATCGCTTCGGCATGCCTACCAATCTGGCGGCGCAGGCTATTGGCGTCCATAACGACGATGAAGGCCAGCGTCACCGCCACGCCGAACGCAGGATGACCGATGCCTTCCCGCAGCGCGATCAAAGCCGCCGTGCTGCTGACGATGGCGCTGTGGTTGCTGGGCAACCCGCCGTAGCCGATCTGCCCGAACGCCCAGCGGCGGGCGCGCAGGCTGTTGATGAGAAATTTTAGGCTGCCGGCAGCGAGCCAGGCGAGGAAGGGAGTAATGGCGTAAGCGATGTCCATAGGCTCACACGGCAACGGGCCAAAGCACCCAGACGCAGGTGCCGATCCAGAACAACACGGTCAGCCCAAGTTGCCAGTCGCTGAGCAGGGCATCGGTGGGCGATTCGCCACCGTCCAGGGCCTCGACCACGTACCAGTAACGAAACAGTCCGAACAGCACGAAAGGTATGGTGACGACCATGCCGGGCCGCGCCGAAATGACGAACAGGCTATAGAACACCAGGGCCCCCGTCGCCGACATCTCGGCATAGCGGTCCACCAAGGCGATGGTATAGCGCTCGAGCACTTTTCGCCCACCCGCACCGCTCAATGCCAGTTCCTGCCGGCGCTTGGCGGAAGCCAGGTAGAGCGCCAGGCACAGTGTGGTGACGAACATCCAGGGAGACACTGGCACATCCAAGGCCTCGGCGCCGGCATAGACGCGCAGGACAAAACCGATAGCGATGGTGAAAATGTCGATGACCGGCTGGTGCTTGAGCACATAGGTGTACAGCAGATTGAGTGCCAGATAGGCAACGATGACCTGCACCACTCCCGGCAGCACGAAATATCCCCAGATCAGCCCGCCGTATAGCCCCGCAAGCAGCAGCAACGCTTGCGAGCGGGAAACGATGCCGGCAGCCAGGGGACGGGTTTTGGATTTGGTAGGATGATGGCGATCGCGCTCGATATCTTGGAAATCGTTGACGATGTAGGTCGCGGACGCTGCGATGCTGAACAACAGGGCGGCGAGCAACGCATCGGCCACGGCGGCAGGCTGCAAAAATTCGCCCGAGAAGATGAGCGGCGCCAGTACGAACGCATTTTTCACCCATTGCCGCGGCCTTAGCAGCAGAACTAAGCCGACAAGACTCGATTTATTTCCCCGGCCGGCCATGGCAGAATCCCTGGCCATTACGCGCGGCCTCCATGCCTGCCGCGATGAAGCCGCACCCGACGCACTAATACATATACTATCGGTACGGCCGCCTGCCGGATACTTTGCATAAACTCGAACTCCAATCGGATGCCCACCATGAAGACGGCGCTATGGTATACATTTTTCGCCCTCATCGCTACTGCCGCTAATATCGGCAGCCAGGACATCTTCACCCGGTTTTATCAGGGCATTTATAATGTGACCGTCTCCGTATTTGTCGGAACGGCAGTCGGGTTAATTGTCAAATATTTGCTCGACAAGAAATATATCTTCCGATTTCAGGCCAAAGGGTTAGCGCACGATACTCGAACTTTCGTATTATATACCCTGATGGGATTGGTCACGACCGGAGTATTCTGGGGGTTCGAATTCGGTTTCGATTATGCATTCCAGACCAAGACGTTGCGCTACACGGGCGGCATCATTGGCCTCGCCCTAGGCTATTGGATGAAATACCACATGGACAAGCGCTTCGTGTTCAGACAGCGGAGGATCTAAATGCAGATAAGCGGCTGGGGACGCCAACCCGTGATCGACGCCGAAGTGCTTGCGCCGCTGTCGGCCCGGGATGTCGAGCATCGTTTCAAGCGCGCCGCCTTCGCCGGCATCCCCCGCGGCAACGGCCGGAGCTACGGCGACAGCGCGCTGGCCCCGCAAGTCGTCAGCAGCCGCCGTCTGGACCGCTTTCTGGCGTTCGACGCGGCGACCGGCCTGCTGCGCTGCGAAGCCGGCGTGCTGCTTGCCGAGCTCCTCGAGGTCTTCGTACCGCGCGGCTGGTTCCTACATGCCACCCCGGGCACCAAGCTGATCAGCGTCGGCGGCGCCATCACCAGCGACGTGCATGGTAAGAGCCATCACATCGAGGGCTGCTTCAGCGAGCATGTAGAACGTTTTTCTTTGGCTCTGGCCGACGGAGACGTCGTCGAATGCTCTAAGACGCAAAACCCGGAACTATTCCGCGCCAGTTGCGGCGGCATGGGGCTGACCGGCTTCATTCTGGAGGCTACGATCCGTCTCAAACCCATAACCAGCGCCTATCTGCGGGA
>JAQTYA010000154.1 GCA_028688525.1 Methylococcus sp.
TGTCGGAGGCGTGGGCCGGTGTGACCGGGACCGTGTGGGCGACGCCGGTGTGAACATCCGCTCCCACATGCACCTTCATGCCGAAGAACCACTGATTGCCCTTCTTGGTCTGATGCATCTCCGGATCACGGGTCTTGGCCTTATTCTTCGTCGATGGCGCGGCGTGGATGATCGTCGCATCCACCATCGTGCCCCCCTTGAGCAGCAGCCCTCGCGCTTCCAGCACGTCATTGATCGTGTTCATCAGCTTCGCCGTCAGCTCGTGACGTTCCAGCAGGCGCCGGAAGTTGAGGATCGTGGTTTCATCCGGCAGCGCGTCATCGGCCAACTCCAGACCCGCAAAACGCCGCATCGATTCGATCTCGTACAGGGCATCTTCCAGGCCCGGGTCGGACAAGGCATACCCTTGCTGGAGAAAGTAAAGCCTGAGCATCGTCGCCAACGGGTACGGTTGACGATCGCGCCGACCCGCTTTCGGGTAATGCAGTTCGATCACCGCCAGCAGTTCCGGCCACGGCACCGCCTGCTCCATCTCGGCCAGGAACTTCTCACGCCGAGTCTGCTTATTCTTCCGGTCAAAGGCTAAGGAGGCGAAGGTGGTCTGTTTCATGGGGGCACCGCGTTCAGGGATTCTGGGCAGGAATAGCTTACCCGCAGGGTTTGTTCAGAGGTTCCCTAGCGTTTCTCGTGCTTGATTCCGTTCTTGGCTGCGTTTTGGCATCTTTACAACTTCGTCGCACATGTTTTTTCGGCGAGATGGCGTGCCCTTCATGGCGTTTGACCGGGTTAACGGTATCGCTTAGGCGCTGATGCATGCTCCCGCGTCGACAATTCTGTTCCTCGCCACCGTTGCGCCTCACCTTGTTCGGCACAACCTATGTAAGTTGCGCAACTTATCGCGTTACGATGATCACGCTCAGTTCGAAGCTCATCTCGCCGATTTCATCGACGCGTACAATTACGAGCGGCGATTGAAAACCCTGCGCGGGTTCACGCCCTATGAATTCATCTGCAAACTCTGGACATCACAACCTGAACGATTCAGGCTCAATCCAATCCATCAAATGCCAGGACTAAACAGCTAGTGCCCTATTTTTCTTGTTGCCCCTCGGGGTAGAACGCCAGCAGATCGCCCGGCTGGCATTGCAGGTACGCGCAGATTTTTTCCAGCGTGTCGAAGCGCACACCCTTGACCTTGCCCTGCTTGAGCAGGGACAGATTGGCCTCGGTGATGCCGATGTGCGCGGCCAGTTCCTTGGACCTGACCTTGCGCCGGGCCAGCATGACATCCAGTTGCACGAGGATGGGCATGGTGTGGCGGTCTGGTCAGACAAAAGCGTCGTTTTCTTCGGCCAGACTCTGACCCTGGCCGATGATGTCGGCCATCAGCCACACCACAGCGGCGAAGAACAAGGTCAACACCTGGCTGGACCCAACCCCAATGGACAGATGCCGCATGCCGGGCGGGTTGTGAAGCGTCAGCAGCACCGAGGTGATGGCCCCCGAGACAATGGCGCCCAGGGCCGCGGCGGCCACCCACATGGCAAAGCGGCGCAGATGCGCCGTGGCCTGCGCGGTGAAGATCTGTCCATCGGCAAACTGCACAAAGCAGCGCCGTGCCTGCCTTAGTCCCATCAGCATCATGCCCAATGGCACGGCCGTCACCGCCGCGCACGCCCAGCGCTGCCACGCCTGCAGCGGCGCCTGGAGAGCCGTGGCAGGCAGATTGCCCTGCATGGCGAGCTCTGGCGCCTCGGCCGTGGCCCAGTAAACCATCAAGGTGATCGGCAAGACTACCACCAGGGCCAGACAGGCCCAGCCCATCCAACGGCTCAAACGGCGGATGTGTGCCAGTCGGCTGGCTGCGGATGCAACGGGGGAGCGGGTCATGGGTACACCTCGTGTGAAATCATCGTTTATTGACAATATATTTATGCATTACGATAATTATTTATCAATTAACAACCACCAGTCAAGCCCATGCGTCGATCCATTGCCTCCCTTCTTTTGTGTGCCCTTTTGGTTGCTTGCAGCGGCGTGCCCCTGCGCTCCCTGCCGCGCCTGATGCGCCTCTCAGACGAATTGTTGGATGCCAATCCGGCCGAGTTCATGGTGGCGTTGCAGGTGGACGCGCGCATGGTGCCGCCACCGGGGGCGGCGCCGCAACTCATCATCAAGCTCACCCCGCGCGAGGCCGGCGCCTTTGAACCGGTGGACAAGAAGCTGCCGCTGCAGCAAACCGTGGCCTCCACCGCGACCCTGGGCCTGGACGCCCCTGCGCCGGGGCGGCGCTGGCTGGTGCACAGCCTGCCGCCGGCATCGCAGGCCGAACTGCAACGCATCCAGGCCAACATCCGCCAGCTCAAGGCCAAGGGTGGCGGCAGTGGAGGCGGCAGCCTGTCGGTGGGCGTGGAGCAGGATGCGCTGGCAGCCAACGACCCCGCACTGGCCCACACGCGCTGGGAAACCTGGCTGCAGACCAGCCGGCGCGATGGCTTCTATGAGGTGTGGTCCGGCACGCCAGCACAGCTGCACGAACTGGCCGCTAGGGGGGGGCGCACCTTAGGGCCATAGATACTGTTATCAGCGTCAAGCGCAATGAAGCGCGGGGTTGAAAGGTTGTCCCGATTTGAGGACGCCGAAAGCGACATGGACGAGCTTACGCATCATGGCGCCGAGAATCAGCATGGGCGGCTTACCGGCGGCTGCCAGACGGTCTTTGAAGGCTCGGCCCCATGCTGTTTTCGTGGTTGCGACCATAGCCGGCATGTACGAGGCTTTGCGCAGCAAGGCATGGCCGACTTTGGACAGACGAGGTTTGCCTCGAACACTGCTGCCAGACTCGTGATGACGTGGGTCCAGCCCGGCGAAGGCGGCAGCCTGACGGGCGTTGTCGAAACGCAAGGGGCCGCCGTAGAAGGCCAGCAAGATAGGGATCGTCTTATCGCCCAAACCGGGAATACTGTGGAGCAGAGCGCGCTGGTTCTTGAGGTCGGGATCATCGTCGATCTTGCGGTGAATCATCGCGTCGATTTCGACGATGGCTTGCTCCAGGTAGTCGAGATGGGCCAGGATATCGGAGCGCACCGCCTCGCGCGCCACCTGGAGCCGGTTGCGTTCCTGAGTGCGCATGGCATCCAGGGCGTTCCGTCGTGTCACCAGCGCCCGTAATTCCCGAATGGCCAAAGACGGGGCCTGCCAGGGTTCCGGATGCTGAGCGGCGCAGAACGCGGCGATCAGGCGGGCATCGACCTTATCGGTCTTGGTGCGCACCATGACCGAGGTTCCGAAAGCCTTGATCTGCGCGGGATTGACGACGCTCACCGTATGGCCGGCATCGACCAAAACCTCGGCGACGGCTTCCCAGTAGGTACCGGTGGCCTCCATGCAAACGTGGAGTTCAGTCACCTCCTGCTTGGCCAGCCAAGCCAACAAGGCTTCGAAGCCTTGCGGGGTGTTGTCGATGACTTTGCTGCGAAATTTGCCCTCAGGAAGGCGTAACGCCACATCGAGCTTGGTCTTGGAAACGTCGATTCCGAGTATGTGTTTCATGAAGGCTCCTCGCGCAATCTACCTTGTGAATACGGGCTGCCGACTCAGTCGGGCCAAAGATACTGTCCGATTTCTCGCCAGAGGAATGGGAAGAGTGGCGCATCATCTACGCGGCGAGCTTTTCTGCTCAAGGATGCGCTCGGCGTCCACTCTTCCCGCTCGGGTAAACCCGAGCAACCTTACAACGGTTTCACAATACAAGGATGCGCTGAGGCACGAAGCACATCATGCGCGTTGCATCGATTGATGCGCCTCCTTCGTCGGCACATCCTTGTGGACCGGATAGCATCGACGATCTGACGGAATTGCCACTCTTTCAAACCGCCACGCCGACCGACGTCAGCCAGGTAAGCATTGACATCCTGAGGTCGTTGGTCGGCCAGTTTTCGACCACGAAGCGTTTCGATATATTGCTCAGCGCGCACCACGAACCACCGATCGAACGGTGGTTTAACGCCGGATTCGTGGAGTTTCCCGATATATCGGTCCCAGAAGGAACGTACCTTGTCGCCTGCCGTTGACGATCCGGCAACCATGAGCGTAGCCTCGTTGTAGAGCAAGGTATGCAACGGTGACTTATTGATGAACTGGGCGGCACCCTGAACCAAGTGTAGATGCTATACAGAATATATAGAATCTGTCTAGTAACAAGTTAGGCTTCTCATATCAACATCAGCGCAGCATTCATAACAAACCATCCGGGCATCATGTCAAACAACGTATCTATTCAGCCTTACAACGACGAATCTCACAAGAGCGGAATTATTGAGCTTTGGAACATTGCATTCAACAACCCTACAGATCACAACGCACCGGAATTGTCCATTGCAAAAAAGCAAGCCGTTAATGATGGCCTGCTCTTTGTAGCGGTGCGGAAGGATCAGGTTATAGGCTCCATCATGGCGGGCTATGACGGCCATCGCGGCTGGCTTTATTCGGTAGCAGTTCTTCCCGATCAAAGAAAGCTAGGAGTTGGGGCCGCGCTGGTCGCTCATGCGGAAAAAGCGCTGACAAATAAAGGCTGCAAAAAAATCAATCTGCAAATTGTTGCAGGTAATGCGCAAGTAGTAGGATTTTATGAGGCCATTGGTTACACCCAAGAGCCTCGCATCAGTATGGGCAAGCTTATTGACGCGTAACAGCAAACATATGTGTAAAGGCCCAAATTCCAGCGCCTGGCACCGGCCTAACTGTCGGTTCAACGTGGACGCCAACACTGGCCATGACTTCACCATTTTTATGGCCAGTGTTGGTGCCCTGCGCGCTTCGCGCTCCGGCGCCGGTTAACCTGGGCGTTATGCATCTATCTCATACTAAATTTATGCGCCTCCTCAAGCAAATTGCCCTTTCAGTCACTTTCGTCGTTTTGTCTGGATGTGCGGACATTCAGCGAATAGCTCACATGTACAGTAGCGAAGCGCCATCACCCCTTTCTTTCACTTACAAAGATTGAGGCTCAAGTATTTACTACTCGTTTACTGTTGGAAATGTACCCCAGCCTGAAACAGTGATTTTCTACGCTGGTGGTTCAGGCTGCTGGAGTCGAAAATCGGTGATGCCTGGGTATATGAGCGGACTTACCGTTAGTGCCCGTGTTTTCGTGCTTAACAAACGCTTTATGTCTGACCGCTCAATCGGAATTTTCGATTGTGGCAATGAATTCAATCTTGCGAACAATCCCAGCCAATGGCTTAGCGATTATTCTGAATTCATTGCTGCACAACTTGGTTCCCTCTCGCAACAGCCAAAGAATGTTGTTATGGTCGGAGTCTCGGAAGGTGGCTTGGTTGCATCAAAGATTGCTGCGAAAACCCCGGCAATCACTCACCTCGCCATCATCGGCTACGGCGGATATTCTGTGCGTCAGATGTACAAAATCCTAGAACAAAAGGGGCAATTACCGGTTGATGTTGGTAAATTATGGAAGGAGGTCCCTTCCGACCCGCGAAGCATCGAAAAGAGCTGGAATGACGGCACTTATCGTTGGTGGTCAGACATGATGGATATTGATCCGCTACCTGACTTCCTCAAGTTGAATATCCCCGTTATCGTCGGAGTTGGTGAGAAAGATGAGCTCATGCCTGTTGAATCTGCACTTTTCTTAGATGAAAAATTCAAGGAAGCGGGTAAAGACAACCTTATCCTAAAAGTTTATCCAGAATCGGATCACCGTTTGAACGGTAATGGCGTTTCTCATCGCAACGAATTTTTTTCGGAGCTCAGCCGTCTGTTACAACCGAAGCATAACCTTACAGTCAAGAGGGACGGGCGAGAAGCCGCCCGCCCCATAACCTCAACGTTGGGCATCTCGGTAAATGAATGGTACCTGTGTAATCTTTGATTTGGACGGCACGCTCGTAGACAGCGAGGGACTTTGCAATCAAGCGTTTCTCGATCTGCTTCCGCAACTGAATGACACGGTGGAATCATTAACCCAGCGATATCGGGGTAAAAAACTGGCTTCAATCCTTGCGGATATTGAGAGCCGTCTTTGCCAGAAGCTGCCAGATGCGTTTGAACTGCATTATCGCCAGCATGTTGCGGAACTCTTCTCTCGTGAGTTGAAACCTATGCCAGGGGTTCTCGAAATGCTCGAAACCACGATCTTTCCCAAGTGCATTGCCTCAAGTGGACCACCTTTGAAAATCCGTCAGGCGCTGCAAGTTAGCGGTCTCACGCCTTACTTTGATGATAATATCTTCAGTTCATATGAAGTTGGCTCTTGGAAGCCGGAACCTGGTCTCTTCCAATATGCAGCAAATGCAATGGGCTTTATATCTAGCCAATGCGTGGTCGTAGAAGATAGTGAAGTTGGAATTGAGGCAGCCGCAGCAGCAGGAATGAAAGCATTCCGGTATGTGCGAAATGGCGAAACGTCGTCATACCAAATCGGGGATGAAGTGCCATTTACTAAGCCTAAACAAAGTAATGTCACATATTTGATATAATGGAGCCATGAAATGCAAACGGAACTCGGACGGGCGAACCCTGGATCATCATGCCCTGCAGGTGATGCGGCAGCAGGCCATCAA
>JAQTYA010000031.1 GCA_028688525.1 Methylococcus sp.
GATGTCGCGGGTTTGGCCGCTATTTTCTGGCGTTGTGGTCGGCTGCATGGGCGTGCTTCTTTCGTGGCCTTTGGTTTTGTTATGGTGCTAACGTGTGCGCACGTTGTCAACACGATAACGAAAGGTTTGCGCGAGGTGGTTCCTGCCTGCGTGACGACCGCTGAAGGTGCGGGAGCCGGTATAGTCGACGCCCTCATAACAAGCTAGACTGTCTAGGTGTTTATGAGGATAAAAGGCGATGTGTTGGCAACTGCAAGAAGCGAAGAACAAGCTGAGCGAAGTGATTCAGGCCGCCCAGAAATCCGGTCCACAAGCTATTACGGTCCGTGGGAAGGAAGCGGCGGTGATCCTTTCGGCTGAGGATTACCGGCGATTGACGATGAAAAGCGGATCGCTGGTCGGTTTCTTCCAGGCTTCGCCGTGGGCTGATGTGGAACTGGATGTGACGCGCTCAAAGGACGTTGGCCGGGACATAGAGCTGTGAGCTATTTGCTGGATACGTGCGTTCTATCCGAGTTACGAAAGCCGGCGCCTGATCCGAACGTGACCGCTTGGGTTGAGGCGGCTGACGAGTCGAGATTGTTTATCAGCGTAATCGTGCTGGGCGAAATTCAAAAGGGCATCGCAAAGCTGGAGGACGCAAGACGAAGCCAGGCTTTGCAGCTTTGGCTTGAACAGGATTTGCGAGGACGGTTCGAAGGGCGGATTTTACCGGTCGATGCTGCCGTGGCGTTGGAATGGGGTGTGCTGCAAGGGGCTGGAGCGAAGTCGGGCTTGTCGTTGCCGGTCATCGATAGCTTGATTGGGGCAACGGCGGTTTGTCACAACCTGACTTTAGTGACTCGAAACACAGCCGATTTTGAACGGATGCCGGTTCGATTGTTCAATCCCTGGATGAAGGATTAGCGTAGCCATTTCGTAACCGCTGCATGGTCACGGTCACGTTAAATCAAGGCTTTACAAAACTTCGTTTCTTGATGCGGGCGTTTTCAGGTTATTGAAAAATAAGCAACTTTATTCCGAGAGTTGCACTTTTAATGCAGTGGTCATTGGTTCGAATCCAATACGGCCCACATACTTCCCCTCAAAACCGCGCGACTTCAAGAGCCAGGTCAGACAAACAGGTAGCGCGGAAATTCCATCGTGCCTGCCAGGCTCCAGCCCTACCCTGCCAACATCCCAAGCGCAGCCCGTCCAGCGGCAACAATTGCATCGAAGGACAGGCCTATCGATTTCTCCGCTAACCGAACCTTGATCCGGTTCCAGTCCGTAAGGTTGCGCGCCAGTAGCTTGCTGTAAGTGTCGGGCAAGGCCTCGATCACGAATCCGCCGAATCCGTGACCATGCAACCCTTTCGATGACGTCGGCCAAGCGATACTTCAACCGGTGCGGTAAGCTCCCCGCTGCTCTCGCCCGAGGCCATGTCGTACTACCTGACCGCAGAGTTCCAAAAGGCCTAAAATGTATTCATCATCCGTCGAAAGAGATGACGCCTTACCTGCCGGTCAACCAGCGCACGGCAGGCCTCAAGATGTACCCAGCGAAACTCTAAAGGGCAAAAGCTCCCTATGTACGGTTTGCTCCTTGCAGTAGAGCCGATCAAAGTGATTCTGCAAAGCTCTTGAGTTTGCCTAAAGCCACCTCCCACTCCCTCCCAATCATCTCGAGCGTTCGCTTCGCTTCCTCGATCTGTCTCAGCTCCAGTTGCCAGAGCCGTTCCCGTCCCGACTTCACATTACGCACCACGCCCGCGTCGGCTAGCACATGAAGGTGTTTTGTCACACCCTGCCGGCTGATTTCGGTGTTCGACGTCAGCTGCGCGATCGATAAAGCACCGCCCGCGCAGAGCGCGGCTACGAGCTTCAGGCGCGTTGGGTCGCCCAGCGCCGCAAATACGTTCGCGAGAGTTTCGCTCGATTGGACTATTGCGGGCAGGCTGGCGTCGCACTTGTCCATGCCATTTGCCTTAACCTTACGCGCCGGCATGGCGCTGTATGTTGTTCAACTGGGCTTCCCAGCCACAGCTGTTCATGCGGAACGCTTCCAGGCGGCGATGCGGCGGCACCCGGTCGAAGCCTGATTCCACTACCGTCAGCAGCGTGCTGTTGCCGGGCATGTCTTTCAGCGTGAACGTCACCAGCGTCGGCTGCTCCTCGGTGTAATCCACGGCTGGATCGACGGCGTACGGATGCCAGCGGTACGAGAGCAGATCCGGTGGTTCGATGCGCTCAATGACGATGTCGAACCAGGCATGCTCGTGCCCGCAAGCGGTGATCTGCCCGCGTACACGCTGGCCCGGGGCAAAGGTTTGGCCCTTCAGATTGGCGCCGAACCAGGTGCCGAATTCGTCAGCGTTCGAGAGCGCACGCCACACGCGCTCTCGCGGGGCGTTGATGACGACGCTGCGTTCGATTCGGTCGGTGTTCGAGGTTGCACTCATATTCGGTCCGCTCCATTCTTCCGGTTTCAGTTCACTCATTCCGCCGCAAGTTCGTGAGGCGTGCCGCGGCCGGTCTCGACGAATTGTTGCAGGCTGTTTAAGTAGTGGCGCCAGCCGATGCTGCACAGGTCGTAGCATTGGAACGCGGGTACGAGGCCGACATGCTCGAAGTCAACGCGCGTTCGCTCTTCCCCGTCCGGCGTCAGGCGAAAAACAAGCTGCGTGCCCACCCACTCGTCCTTGTGTGCAAGCTGGTCAACGGCGATGTGCGCACCCGTGCAGAACCAGCACACTTCGCGGTCAGGCTCCAACCGCTCGATGCGCATGTTCTTGTAGCTGTGTCCAAAGCGGAATTGGATGGTTCCGCCCACTTCGGTCGCGACGTCGCAATTTTGCGTCCACCAGCCTCGCAGGCCTTTGGGCGTGGTGAGAGCCGCATAAACTGCGGCGGGGTCAGCCTCGAGGACGAGGCTCTGTCGATAATGGCTCATGGGACGGCTCCTTTATGCAACCCAATTGTTGCGGTTAGCAGTATGGATTCATTCGCAGCAAAAGAGCAACTCAATAGTTGCATTTTATTTCTGACTCGGTCAGCGCGAAACAGGGGAATAGGGAACGCATCATCTGTCTCGGCCGGCCCGTCTGTATGGCGCTGGCTACGAAGAAGGTGTCCGCGCCGCGAATCCATTCGATCAGGTCGTCGCTGAGGGTCTCCCCCTCCCGGACGGTGCGCTTTGTAGGCTTGGACACGCACCTGTCATGCTGGCTTGGATGTATTTCGGACACTGGGAATACGCCTGATCGACGGCTACGGCTTTCTCCGCGTCCGCGCACCGCTCCACCCTGCTCCAGAGGCGCCGCCGTGAGGGGCGGCGCAAACGGATGACTTCAGAACGTGAGCAGGCGATAACCTTCGTCGAGATAGCGGGACAGGTCGATGATGCCGACGATACCGGCGATGTTCTTTTCCCGTAACAGCGGCAGACCCGTCGCTTCTGCTCCGGCAGTTGCGCCGAAGACGTCGGCACAGCCGCCACAGACGCCGACGACTACATCCTTGACGGCTTCATAAAGGCCGTGGGCGGGGTGGTCGGACTTGGCTATCTCGCTGACCCAGCGCGTGCCTGTACCTTGGAAGATTAAGGCAACCTCTTGGCCTTTCTCCTTCAGCTCGTAAGCGACGAACATCCCGTTGAAGAGGCGTCCTAGCGCCTCCTCGGAGCCGGACTGCGGATCGGACAGAATGACGATGGCCGTCTTGGACATGGAGTTTCTCCTCATTTTTGGTGTCGTCCGACATTATTACCGAACGTTCGGTATATTATGAGGTGCAACGGACTTTGTCCAGAGCAAATTAAACGTTCGTTCGGTAAAGTGCTAAGGTAATGCTTTGCACGGAGAAATATTGTGGCGCGACCCGCTAAGATCGAGGATTCCGCCCTGCTTGAAAGGCTGAGCGATGTCTTTCGCGAAGTCGGCTATGAGGCCGCATCGCTCGCCGTGCTGTCCGAAGCCGCAGGACTGAAGAAAGCCAGCCTCTATCATCGCTTCCCCGGCGGCAAGGAGCAGATGGCACGTGAGGTCATGGCCCGCGCGGAAACCTGGCTGAGCGAGCATATCCTCGCGCCGCTCCAGTCGAGCGCCCTCCCCGAAGCCAGGATCCAAGGCATGGTTCGCAGTGTCGACGCGTTTTATTCCGGCGGCCGGCAGGCCTGCTTGCTGAACATGCTGTCTTCGCCCCACGCCGACCATGGCCCTTTCGCAAGCCTGATCAGGAATGCGTTCGAGGCCTGGATCGGAGCGCTCTCCGCTGTCCTCATCGACGCCGGATTCGACGAGGACACGGCCCGTTTCCGCGCCGAACGCGCCATCGTGCTTCTGCAAGGCAGCCTGGTGGTCTCCCGCGGGATGGGTACGACGCGTCCGTTCCGGAACTGCCTTGCCAATCTGGAGCGAGAAATGCTCGCCCGTTGACTTGCCCGCAACGATCGGATTTCTTGCTTAGTCAGTCAATTGCAGGTTTATTTTGAATCCGAAGCTATAATTAAAGTGCGCGTCTTTAATATAGCACAAATAAATACGAGAGCCAGCCTCAAAACATAGGATGAGAGATATGATAATTCCTAGTTTCTACTTGTTTTCTGGAATATGTATTTACGCATTCTTCACTCATTTAGAGGCGGCCAGAAACAGCACGAAAAACAAGAAAGAGCTCATATTCTCATGTATGTGCCTGTTAGTAGCACTTATCGCAATATTACATGTCCGTTGTTTACAAGCCACCTCATTGAATGATTATATATGGCCAAGTAAAGCTTTCATCGCCCTCGCTATTATTTTCTTTCTTTGCACGGTCTGGTTCATCACCATATATACAAAACAAAGGCACGCGTATTTTGCCTATGCATTAAGCTTGACATTTATAATTTTATTTGCCGTTAATTTGTTTTCGCCTTTCAGTCTTGAGTATGCTGAAATCACCGAAATAAAAACAATGAAGACACCATGGGGCGAGCCATATATCCGTGCAGAAGGCCAACTCAGCCCCTGGATGGAAACAACCTATCCAATATTATTTTTGACATATGGCTACATGTTTATTTCAATTGCAAAATTCCATAAAAAAACAAGAAAGAATGAAGCCTTGTGGATGTTGATTGCCATGATTGTTTTTTTTATTTCAACCATTCATGGAATGCTGGCAAGAGTATCAATTGTAGACGCAGCCCCCATGGGTCCGCTCGGATTCATCGCCTTAGTCATCCTGATGAACAGGATACTTAATCATGAAAACTATCAGCAACTGAAATTGGCGAATTTAGTATTTAATTCAACGAGCGAAGGCATGCTTCTCACGAACCAGGAAGCCACTATCATTGCCGTCAATCCCGCTTTTACAGATACGACCGGATATTCTGCCGAAGAGGTCGTAGGGAAAAAAGCCAACGTTCTTAGCTCTGGCCGTCAAGACAGGGCATTTTATACAGCCATGTGGAACAGCATAAAAACCACTGGAAAGTGGCAGGGAGAAATATGGAATCGCCGTAAAAACGGCGAAGCTTATGCTGAATGGCTATCGATTAACTCAATCGTTAACAAAGACGGCTCCCCAAGCAGATATGTCGCACTATTTTCTGACATTACCAAACAAAAAGAAAATGAACAATTACTTTGGAAACAGGCGAATTTTGACGAGCTTACTGGGCTGATGAACCGTCACATGTTCAATGAGCGTCTAGAGCATTACATCCTGAAATCCACTAAATCCTCATTAAAAGGCGCCTTAATGATGATCGATCTAGATCGTTTCAAAGAGGTGAATGATTCACTCGGCCATGACATCGGCGACACCCTTCTCAATGAAGCCGCTCAACGGATGGCGGTTTGCATACCCGATACTGATTTGCTGGGCCGTCTAGGCGGCGACGAGTTTATTGTGTTGTTAGGCGAGATGGACGATAGCCGAGATGCTGAGCGTATCGCCAACAATATTCTAAAAGAGCTATCGGCTCCATTCCCGCTTAACGAGGAGACGGTATATATATCTGCCAGTATCGGCATCACTATTTATCCAGACGATGCCAAGGACACCATTACTCTATTTAAAAATGCAGATCAAGCCATGTATGCCGCCAAGAATCAAGGCCGCAACTGCTTCCATTATTTCACTGCCTCCATGCAAGAGATCGCGCACGCTCGACTGCGATTAACAACGGACCTGCACCTTGCATTGCAGGAGAACCAATTCTGTGTTTATTATCAGCCAATTGTTGATCTAGATACGAACAAGATATGTAAAGCAGAGGCTCTAATCCGTTGGCAGCACCCAGTCCTAGGCCTTATTAGTCCCGCTTCTTTCATCCCATTGGCTGAAGAAACCGGGATGATCATACCGATTGGAGATTGGGTATTTAAGGAAGTTGTTCGTCAACTATCAGAATGGCGAAGCGACATAAATACCTTTCAAATCAGCATTAACAGATCCCCTGCTCAGTTCCGTCAAAAAATTCAAAATGAAGAATGGCATACCCATTTGGAAAATGCCGACTTGCCAGGAGAGAGCATTGTTGCCGAGATCACCGAAGGGCTTCTTGCAGATATCAGTATAAATGAAAAATTGGCGACACTCCGCAGCTACGGTATTCAAGTCGCCCTAGATGATTTCGGTACGGGCTATTCATCTTTGTCTTACCTTAAAAATTTCGACATTGACTACCTAAAAATAGACAGCTCGTTTGTGAGAAGTCTAACGCCGGGCTCCAAAGATATGGCACTTTGCGAGGCGCTAATTGTAATGGCACACAAACTTGGAATTAAAGTAATAGCTGAAGGCGTTGAAACACCAAAGCAAAGAGACCTTTTAATGACTGCCAGGTGCGATTACGGTCAGGGATATTTTTTTTCAAAGCCAGTTCCGGCTGCGGAGCTTGAAAAGCTACTCAAAATTAGTAAGGCTGAATCAAAATAGCCATATTTGCCCGGGCTCATCTACTCTTTGGCTACGACAGACAAGAAGCGAACTGAAACGCTGTCGTGCACTCACTAATAGCCCCAACCGCCACCTGTCCCAAGTGATAAGTGGCGGTTTAAAGCCTTACATAGACGGGGCGCTACCACCTTCCGCCGCCGGACTCTTCCGCAGCCGGATGCCGAGTTCGTGCAACTGAGCGTCGTTGACCTGGGCAGGGGCGTCGATCAGCGGGCACCAAGCCGACTGGGTCTTGGGGAAGGCCATGACTTCGCGGATGGAAGAGGCGCCGGACATCAGCATGACCAGGCGGTCCATGCCGAAGGCCAGGCCGCCGTGGGGCGGGCAGCCGTAGCGCAGGGCGTTGAGCAGGAAGCCGAATTTCTGCTGCGCTTCCTCGTCGCCGATGCCCAGCAATCCGAACACGGTCTGCTGCATTTCGGTGCGGTGGATACGCACCGAACCGCCTCCGATCTCGGTGCCGTTGAGCACCATGTCGTAGGCGCGGGACAGAGCTTGGCCGGGGTTCTGCTTGAGCTCTTCTTCGCTGCAGTTGGGTGCGGTGAAGGGGTGATGCAGAGCCACCCAGCGGCTGGATTTTTCGTCCCATTCGAACATGGGGAAGTCGGTAACCCACAGCGGACGCCAGCCGCCCTCGATCAAACCGCGGTCCTGGCCCAGCTTCACCCGCAAAGCGCCCATGGATTCATTGACGATGCGTGCCTTGTCGGCGCCGAAGAAGATCAGGTCGCCGGTCTGCGCTTCGGTGCGCTCCAAGATGCCGCGGATCGTGGCTTCCGGCATGAACTTGAGAATTGGCGACTGCAGGCCCTCCAGCCCAGCGCCGAGGTCGTTCACCTTGACATAGGCCAGGCCCTTGGCGCCGTAGATGCCGACGAAGCGTGTCAGGTCGTCGATATCTTTGCGCGAGATGTCGCCGCCGCCCGGCACCTTGAGCGCCACCACACGGCCTTCGGGGTCCGCTGCAGGACCGGCGAACACCTTGAACTCCACGCCGGCCATGAGATCGGCGATGTCCACCAGCTCCAGTGGGATGCGCAGATCCGGCTTGTCGGAAGCGAACCGGCGCATGGCTTCGGCATAGGTCATGCGCGGAAACGGGTCCGGCAGCGCTTCGTTCAGGGTTTCCCGGAACAGGTCGCGAATCATCGCCTCCATGAGAGACATGATCTGGTCCTCGTTCATGAACGAGGTTTCGATATCGAGCTGGGTGAATTCCGGCTGGCGGTCGGCCCGCAGGTCCTCGTCGCGGAAACAGCGCACGACTTGGTAATAGCGGTCCATGCCGGAAATCATCAGCAGCTGTTTGTACAACTGCGGCGACTGCGGCAGGGCGAAGAACGAATGCGGATGGGTGCGGCTGGGCACTAGGTAGTCGCGCGCGCCTTCCGGCGTGGCTTTGGTGAGGAAGGGCGTCTCGATCTCGTAGAAGCCGTGATGATCCAGGAAATTGCGCAAGAAGCGGGTGATGTCCCGGCGCATCCGTATACGCTGCTGCATCACCGGCCGGCGCAGGTCTATGTAGCGGTACCGCAACCGCATCTCCTCGTTCACCTCGATGTCGCTTTCGATGGGGAATGGCGGGGTTTCCGAACGATTGAGGATTTCCAGCGACCCGGCCAGCACTTCGACCTTGCCGCTCTTAAGGTTGGGATTCTCAGTCCCCTCGGGCCTGCTGCGGACCTTGCCCACCACGCGGATGACGTACTCGCTGCGGACCGTCTCGGCAAGCTTGAAGGACTCCTGGTAATCCGGGTCGAACACGACCTGCACCAGCCCTTCCCGGTCCCGGAGATCGACGAAAATCACGCCACCGTGGTCTCGCCTGCGGTGTACCCACCCGCACAATCCGACTTCCTGGCCCAGAAGAGCCTCGCTCACTTCCCCGCAACGGTGACTGCGCATATTCAAACTCTGTTGATCGACTGAGAAAAACCCTGAATGTTACGCGTTGGTTTCGAACCAACGCAAGCCGGCCTTAGCCTTCCTTGGCGGCCGGTTTGCTGGACGAAGCCCCGCTATCCGAAGGTTTGCTGTCGGCTTTCGGCTTGAAGTCGCCCGCCAGATTCTTCTTTTTGTCCTTGCTGCCCTTGAAATCGGTTTCGTACCAGCCGCCGCCCTTGAGCCGGAAGCCGGCGGCGGAGACTTGCTTCGCCAAATCCGGCTTGCCGCAAGCCGGGCAGTCGGTCAACGGCGCATCGGCGATCTTCTGCATGGCTTCGAGGCTGTGGCCGCAGGATTTGCACTGGTATTCGTAAATCGGCATAGCTAACTCCTTATTGAATCGCTTAAAAGTTGCAAGGACAAAAAACGCATATATGAACGCCTGGATTCATTATCAAGCCCGGCGGTGCGAATTTCCGCACCCGCCGCGGGGCCGATTACCCCAGCACCGCTCCGGTGCTATGATGCGCCGGGCCTAAATTTCGAGAACACAGCATGCAAACCAGCGCCGCTCCCGACGCGGGTATCCGGTTCGCCCGGATCGGCGTCATCACCATCGCCGCAGTCTATTTCCTAATCATGGTGGGCGGCATCGTCAGAGCTTCCGGCGCAGGCATGGGTTGCCCGGACTGGCCGACCTGCTTCGGCCAGCTGATTCCGCCAACCGATGAATCCCAGCTTCCCGCCAATTACCATGAAACCTACGCCGAGCGCGGCTATGCCGACACCCGCTTCAATCCGGTCAAGACCTGGACCGAATACGTCAACCGACTTGTAGGCGTCAGTATCGGCCTGCTCATCATGGCCACGCTATACCGCTCTCTCGCGTTCTGGAAAACCGACCGGACCGTAACCTGGCTGGCCCTGACCGTATTCCTGGCGGTAGGCTTCCAGGGCTGGCTGGGCTCCGCGGTAGTCGCCAGCAATCTGCGCCCTATCATGATCACGGCGCACATGCTGATGGCCTTCGCGATCGTCTGCCTGCTGATCTACGCGGTCACGCGCTCGCAGCGCCGCTATTTCGCTGCGCTGGATCTGTCCGAGCTGCCACCGCGCTTCCGCACCATTCTGCTGACCGCCATGGGCATGACCTTGTTCCAGATCGCCATGGGCACCCAGATCCGCGAATCCGTGGACGTCATGGCCGCGGCCGCTTCGGCCGACCGCAGCCTATGGCGCGAGAACTTCCCTCTCATCTTCTACGTCCACCGCTCGTTCTCCGCCCTGATCCTCGGAGTCAACCTGTGGCTGGCCTGGAAGATGGTCAAGACGCTGCCGGCGGGCTCGCTCTATGCCCGGTTCGGGAAAACTCTCGCTGGCTTGGTCGCCGCCGCCATCGCCGCCGGCGTTACTCTGGACCGGCTCGGTTTCCCGGCCATCGCCCAGCCGCTGCACCTGGTTCTGGCGAACCTGATTTTCGGCACGCAGTTTTTCCTCTACGTCGCCTACCGCTACGCCAGCCGTTAAAACTTAGGCCGCGGGCAAGCCCGCAACGGCGGCACCGACACGTCCGGATTTTCGCCGCGGAGTTGGATCATGACTTCGTCCAGCTCCATCGCCGACTTTTCCCAGCTGAACTGTACCCAGGCCGTGTCCGACTGCGTGATCCGCGGCCGGATCTGAGCCCGCACGTTGAGCTTGTTGGACAAACGCAGCAATTCGGTTTCCGCCTCTTCCCGGGTCTTGAATATGCCCAGGGAGATCATGCCCGCCATGTCGCCCTTATCGATCAGCCACACGTCTTTGATGCCCTTGTCGATCAGCATCTTGCGATTGCCCTTGGCTTCGTCCAGATTGTCCGCCTTGGGATAGAGCAGCCAATAGCCGTCCAGCGACTCGGAGGATTCGCTCAGCACGGTTGGACGGTCGATCCATTCCTTGACCAGGCCCAGCAAGCGGCGCGCTTCGGCAGTCTCGGCAAACGGACCGAGGCGGTAGCAGGAGCCGTCGCCAGACGATCCAGGATCGAGCCCCAGGGGCGGAGGAATCTCGGCCGGCGGAGCGGGGATTTCACCCTGGGTGTCGCCAACCTCCGAGCGCAGCATCAGCCTGCCGGGCGCTTCGACTGTCTTGGCATCGAGATGCCGCTTGGTGTCCCGGTGGCCCAGGCTCCAGAAAAAGAACCCGAGGTTGGCGATCAGCAGGATATAGAACAGAAATCTCATGGCGATTGCTCGGCTATGGCATGCAAGCCTTCAAGGACGAGGTGAGGCACCAGTCGGCTGGGTGTCTCGATATGGGGACGGAGCGTTTCGGCACCGCCACCGCTCAGCAGCAGCTCGGGCGCAGCGCCAAGGAGCGCTGTAGCCCAGAGCAGCGACTCCCGTATCAAGCCGGTAGCCGAGTGGACGATGCCGCTGGACAGCGCCGCGCCGGTGCTGTTGCAGAAGAAGCCGTCGAAAATTTCTGCGGGGCCGCCGAGCGCCTCCAGCTCACCCAAAGCGGCGCGCATCATCGCCAATCCCGGTGCGATCGCCCCGCCCCGATGCCGCCCTTCCGCGTCAAGCAGATCGACGGTCGTCGCGGTGCCGGCGCTGACGATGCAGCACGCCCCGTGCTGTATCCGCCTGGCGCCGATCAGGCCGAGCCAGCGGTCGGTTCCCAATTGGGCAGGATCGGAATAGGCGCTGACGACGCCCAGAGCGGACGCTTCACTGCGGACGAACCGCACCGGGGCGGCCCAATGCCCGGAACACCAGTCTGCGAATATCTCACCGACCGGCGCTCCGCCTACATTGGACACTAGCACGGCCGCGGGTAGCGGCAGCCCTGCCAAATGGCGCTCGCACTCTGACGTGAGGCCACGCGGGTCCGACGGAAACACTCCGCCGAACGCCCAACCGCCCGGCTCGGACTGCCCCCATTTCAGCCGCGAATTGCCGATGTCGACCAGCAGCTTCACAGCGGCCTCACCCGCACGTCGCCGGATGCGAACTCCCGCACCTTGCCGTCTTCACATTCCAGCAGCAATAGACCCTCCTCGGAGACGCCGGCGATCCGCCCCGTCCGTACCCAGTCGCCCTGCTGCACGGCCGCCTTGGCGCCGTCGAAACCGTGATAGCAGCGCCATTCGTCGAGATAAGGCGCGAGCCCCGTGGATTCGTAATCCGCCAGCATCGGCACCAGTTCGTTGAGCATCCCGGCAACCAGCCGATTGCGCGACACGCCGGCCCCGCCGGGAACCCGGGCCAGGTCAACCCAGTCCTGGTCGATGGCGCCGGCATGCCGGTCCGGCAGGTTAACGTTGAGTCCTATACCGATGACCACCGCGTACTGGCCGTTGTCCTCGCCCGTGACCTCGATCAGGATGCCGCCGAGTTTCCGGCGCGACCACAGGATATCGTTCGGCCATTTGAGCGCAGTATCCGCAATGCCCTGCGCACGCAACGCCCGCACTACCGCCACGCCCACCGCCAGGCTGAGCCCGGAGAATCCGGCCCGGCCGAACCGCCACAGCAGCGAAAGATAGACGTTGCCGGACAGTGGGGACACCCAGTCCCGGCCGATCCGCCCCTTCCCCGCACTCTGCCGCTCCGCCAGGCACACGGTACCGGTTGGGGCACCGTCGGCGGCCCGGCGCATCAGATGGCTGTTGGTGGAATCGAGCTGGGGATGAATTTCCAGCACGCCGACCGCACGCGCCGCACTGCGCGTCAAAGCGCCCGCGATCATGTCCGGGTCCAGCAGCTCGAGCGGATGTGCCAGCCGGTAGCCGGTGCCGGGTACCGCATGGACCTCCACGCCCAAGGCGCGCAATTCCTCGACGCGCTTCCAGATGCCCGCACGGCTGGAACCGGTACTCGCGGCGATCGCCTCGCCGGAATGGAAACCGCCGTCCGCCAGCAGCGCCAGCAGATTTCGGGAAGCCGGAGAAAGGCCTTCGGCAGCGCTCACCGCTTGCCTGCCTCCTTGTCCAGCGCCTTGAGACGCTCCAGCTTCTCGGCGATCTTGATCTCCATGCCGCGGTTGACCGGCCGGTAATACTCCCGCCGCCCCAGTTCGTCCGGAAAATAGTTTTCCCCCGGCACATAAGCGTCGGCATAGTCGTGCGCGTAGCGGTATTCCTTGCCGTAATCCAGGCTTTTCATCAAGCCCGTCGGCGCGTTGCGCAAATGCAGAGGCACGGGCAGGCTGCCGGACTGGGCGGCATCGGCGCGGGCGGCCTTGTAGGCCTCGTAGACCGCGTTGCTCTTGGGGGCCACCGCCAGATAAGCCACCGCCTGCGCCAGAGCCAGTTCGCCTTCCGGGCTGCCCAGGCGCTCCTGGGCATTCCAGGCATTCAGGCACAGCTCCAGCGCCTTGGGATCGGCATTGCCGATATCCTCGGAAGCGATCCGCGCCAGACGCCGGGCCAGATAGAGCGGATCGCAGCCGCCGTCCAGCATCCGGCACAGCCAGTACAAGGCTGCGTCGGGCGAACTGCCGCGCACCGATTTGTGCAGAGCGGAAACCTGGTTGTAGAACTCCTCGCCCTGCTTGTCGAAGCGGCGCGTGGTTCCCGAGGACAGGACCTGGTGGGCGATCTCCTCGCTCACCGCCGTCTGGCCCTCGTCCAGCAGGTCCGCTGTGATTTCCAGCAGGTTCAACAAGCGCCGGGCATCGCCGTCGGCGGCGCGGACGTAAGCGGCGCGTACAGGCTCGGGCATGTCCAAGCCGCGCCGGCCCAAACCTCGCTCCAAATCCGACAACGCGCGCTCGATGACGCCCAGCAAATCGGCCTCGGTGAGGGCTTTCAGCACATAGACCCGGGCCCGCGACAGCAAGGCGCTGTTGACCTCGAACGAGGGATTTTCCGTGGTGGCACCGATGAAGCTGACCGTGCCGTCCTCGACATGGGCCAGGAACGCGTCCTGCTGCGACTTGTTGAAACGGTGCACCTCGTCGACGAACAGGATGGCGCTGCGCCCGGCGGCTTTGAATTTCGCTGCTTGGGCCAATGCCTCGCGAATTTCCTTCACTCCCGACAGCACCGCTGAAACCGACAGGAATTCGGCATCGGCATGACGGGCGACCAGCCGCGCCAAGGTCGTCTTGCCGGTGCCGGGCGGCCCCCAGAAGATCATCGAATGGATGCGGCCGCGCCGGATCGATTCGTACAGCGGCCGGCCCGGCTTGATGAGATGGGTCTGGCCGATGTACTCGTCCAGCGTCCGGGGACGCAGCCGGTCGGCCAGCGGCTGGGATAGATCTGCGAACACCGGAGGCTACTTGTCCTCGAACACGTCCACCCCGGCCGGCCGACTGAACTGGAACAGCTTGGGATCGAGCGCGACGCCAGTCCGGAGATTGGAGAAATAGATGCGGGTCAGCTGGCCGAAGTTGTCGCTGAGCTCCATGCCGGCCAGCTTGTCGCCCTCGAGCCCAATCAGCACGTAGCGGAATCCGCCTTCGTCCGATTTGGGCACCAGCTTGATCCAGAACATGCCCTCGTCGGCACCCTGGTTCTCGATGGTGAAATTGTCTTCCAGCGCCATCTCGCCGCTCAGCAACAGCGCCGGGGTCGAACCCACGGCCTGGCCGAGCTTCTTAGCGGTGACCTGTTCCAGATCGACGTCATAGAACCAGACCTTGCCGCCGGCGGACACGATTTCCTGGTGGTAGGGCTTGGCGTAATCCCAGCGGAACTTGCCGGGCCGCTGCAAATAGAAGGTACCCTTACTCTCCTGCTTGGGCCGCCCGCTTTCGTCGAGCTGGACCTGTGTGAATTCGGCCTGCAGAGTGCGAGCGGAATCGAGGAAGCTCTTCAGCCGGCTCTGCGGCGTAGTCTCCGCCTGCGCGGCGAGACACAGGAACAGCAGCGGCAGTGTGATCAGATATCGGAATGAGGACATGGGCTCAGATGGCTTTGGCGAAGGTTTCAGCGTAGCCGATGTAATCCCGCGGGGCCAGTTCGGCCAGTCGGCGGCGCGCTTCTTCCGGAATTTCCAAGGTCTCGACGAAGGCCCGCATGCCGGTGGCGTCCACCCGCTGGCCTCGGGTCAGAGCCTTGAGTTTCTCGTAGGGCTGCTCCACGCCGTAGCGGCGCATGACGGTCTGGATCGCCTCCGCCAGCACTTCCCAGTTGCCGTCGAGATCGGCCTCCAACAGTTGCGGATTCAGCTCCAGCTTTCCCAGCCCCTTCAAGGTGGAACTAAGGGCGATGAGCACGTGGGCGAAGCCCACGCCGATGTTGCGCAGCACCGTGGAATCGGTCAGGTCGCGCTGCCAGCGGGAAATCGGCAGCTTCTCGGCGAAATGCGAGAACAGCGCGTTGGCGAGACCGAGGTTGCCTTCGGAATTCTCGAAATCGATCGGGTTGACCTTGTGCGGCATGGTGGAAGAGCCCACTTCGCCGGCCACAGCCTTCTGCTTGAAGAAGCCCAGCGAGATGTAGCCCCAGACGTCGCGGTCGAAGTCGATCAGCACCGTGTTGAAACGGCTGAGAGCATGGCACAGCTCGGCCAGATAGTCGTGCGGCTCGATCTGGATGGTGTAAGGGTTCCACGCGAGCCCCAGCGACTCGACGAAGCCTTGCGCCAGCCTGGGCCAATCGACTTCAGGGTAAGCGACAGCATGAGCATTGAAGTTGCCGACCGCGCCATTGATCTTGCCCATCAGTACCACCGCCGCCGCTTGGTCGCGTTGCCGCATCAGCCGGGCAGCGACATTGGCGAATTCCTTGCCCACCGTGGTGGGCGTCGCCGGCTGGCCGTGGGTACGCGAGAGCATCGGCTGGCCGGCATAGGCTTGCGCCCGCTCCCGCACCGCGTCAATCAGCTTTTCCATCTCCGGCAGCAGGACCGCGTCGCGGGCCTCTTTCACCATCAGGCCGTAGGCGAGATTGTTGATGTCTTCGGAGGTGCAGGCGAAATGGATGAATTCGGCGATCCGTTCCAGTTCGCCGCAGCCTTTGATCTTCTCCTTCAGGAAGTATTCGACCGCCTTGACGTCGTGGTTGGTGGTCCGCTCGATGGTCTTGACCCGTTCGGCATCCTGTTCGCCGAATTCACTTACGATCCGGCTCAGGAGATTGCGCGCTTCGCCGCTCATTGCGGGGACCTCTGCGATCGCGGGCTCGGCCGCCAGCACCTCCAGCCACCGCACCTCGACCAGAACCCGGAACCGGATGAGCCCATATTCGCTGAAGGTGTTGCGAAGGGCGTCGGCCTTGTCGGCGTAACGCCCGTCTACCGGCGATAATGCCTTGATGGAATTCATTGTTTTCCTTATGTCTTGGGTCTACGCGGCTTCGGCCTTCGAAGCCGTATTGAAGGTCAGGTCGATGACGCCGCCGCCGAGGCAACGCTCGCCCTGGTAAAACACGACCGACTGGCCGGGAGTGACGGCGCGCTGGGGCCGGTCGAATACGACCTCCAGGCGGTCTTCGCCGAGGACGCGGATGCGGCAATCCTGGTCGCTCTGGCGGTAGCGGGTCTTGGCGGCGCAGCGCAGCACCTCGCCGGCGGCGGGACCTACGCCGTCGACCCAATCGAGCCGGCTCGCCTCCAGTCCGTCCCTGAAGAGCAGCGGATGATCGTGTCCCTGACCTACCACCAGCACGTTGCCGGCCAGATCCTTGTCCAATACATACCAGGGCTTCTGTCCGCCGTCCTTGGTGCCGCCGATGCCGAGTCCGGAACGCTGGCCCAGCGTGTAGTACATCAGACCGTCGTGCCGGCCGAGCAGCGTTCCTTCCGGCGTGCGAATCTCGCCCGGCTGGGCCGGCATATAACGTTCTAGGAAGTCTTTGAAGCGACGCTCGCCGATGAAACAGATGCCGGTGCTGTCCTTCTTGGCGTCGTTGGCGAAACCGGCCTGTGTGGCCAGGACCCGTACCTCGCTCTTGTGCAGCTCTCCCAGCGGAAACAGGGTACGGGCAAGCTGCTCCTGCTGCAGCGTGTACAGGAAATAGCTCTGGTCCTTGCCGGCGTCGCGCCCATTGAGGAGCTGGAAGCGGCCACCCTCTTGCACGACCCGTGCATAATGGCCCATGGCGATCAGATCGGCTCCCAGGTCTTCGGCATAGTCGAGGAAGGCCTTGAACTTGATCTGCTTGTTGCAGAGGATGTCGGGGTTCGGCGTCCGGCCAGCCCGGTATTCGCTCAGGAACACCTCGAACACGTCGTCCCAGTATTCCGCAGCGAAATTCACCGCGTGCAGCTCGACGCTTAAGCGCTCGCACACCTGCTTGGCGTCGGCAAAATCCTGCACCGCCGTGCAGTACTCGGTGCCGTCGTCCTCCTCCCAGTTCTTCATGAACAGGCCGCTGACGCGGTAGCCCTGTTGCAATAGCAGCAAGGCGCTGACGGACGAATCCACACCGCCCGACATGCCTACGATCACATGCGGTTTCATGTCGGCCTCAGTCGAGCAGGTGCTTCAACAGGCTGAGCGGATGCCGCTCGCCCCGGAGATAGTCCTCCACCGTACGCAGCACCAGCGGGCTGCGGTGGCGGCTTTGGTCGCGCAGCAACTCGTCACGGCTCAGCCATACTGCCCGCTCGATGCCCTCGTCCAGCCGCACCTCGCCTTCGGGCGCATCGGCCCGACCGGTGATGGCGATACGCAAAAAACTTCTGCCGGACTCAGGATGGCGCCACAGATAGATGCCGGTCACCGCTTCCGGCACCAAGCGCCAGCCGGTCTCTTCCAAGGTCTCGCGGATTGCTGCTTCGATCACCGATTCCTCCGCCTCGACATGTCCCGCAGGCTGGTTGATGACGAGCTCGGAGGATGAGCCGGCACGCTCCTCCACACATAGAAAACAGCCGTCCCGTTCGATGACGGCGGCTACCGTGACCCGAGGGCGGCCCTCCGGCGGGGTTTCCAAATTTTGCATACTGTTTTCAATTGAGAGCGAATTGAGTTGTCAATTCGCGTATGTTATTAAACCGTTAAGACGTAGGAACGACCTGCAAAGTTCGTAATAAATCGTGGGGGCCGCGGGGATGCCGCTGAATTTGAGCAACTTGGGTACACCGGTCAAATTGTTATTTTCCGGTTATTTGATCGTCGTCGCAATCGGCTATGCCCTTGCGATGGCTCAGATCTTGTTCACCCATGGCATGGCAGATGGAAAATTCGGCCTGTCGATCGAGGACATTGTCTACAGCTACTATGGCAACCGCTCGGGCTCAGTCCTCGAAGCCAAGCTGAACGGCTCCATGAAAGCCAACGCTCCGGACGAAGCCCGGTTTCAGATCATCCAATGGGTCCGCGACGGCGCTAGCGAGAACGCCTACGCCAAGCAAATCAAGCCGCTGTTCGAAGCTCATTGCACCGCTTGTCACAATGCCGACAGCGGATTGCCGGATTTCAGCCAATTCGAGAACATAAAGACACGCGCTCAATCGGACGAAGGTGCGACCTTTTCCTCCCTGGCCCGCGTATCGCATATCCACATGTTCGGCATAGCCTTCATCTTCATGTTCGTAGGCATGATCTTTGCTTTAGCTTCGGGTGTGCCCTGCAAGCTGAAGTGCGCAGCCATCCTCATGCCATACATCTTTCTGCTGCTGGACATTACCTCGTGGTGGCTGACCAAGCTCGACCCGCATTTCGCCTTGCTGGTCGTGATGGGAGGCGGCGGCCTGGCCATGGCATTCGTCTTCATGTGGGTGGTGTCGATGTATGAAATGTGGATACTGCCGCGGCAGCTTCCCTACATCGACCAGCGCGACGCGCTCAGGCGGTGTTGATCCGACTTGATCCGGGGAGTTTTAAGCCCATATCCCTCAGGAGTCAGACGGCGAATCCCGCTAGGAACGATAGAGAATGGCACAAGCATCGGACAACGATTCCGGCGAAAACACCGCGCTTCAAGAGGCTCAACCGAAAGTCAAGCGGCCGCCGTTGTACAAAGTCATATTATTGAACGATGATTTCACTCCAATGGATTTCGTCGTATATATCTTGATGCATTTTTTCGGCATGAACGAAGAAAAAGCGACTCAGGTGATGTTGCATGTGCATACGCGCGGTGTCGGCGTATGCGGTGTATTCACCAAAGACGTGGCCGAAACCAAGGTCCAGCAGGTGAATGCCCATGCTCGCCAGCATCAGCATCCGCTCCTGTGCACCATGGAAGAGGCCTGATTTTTTTACCAGCCCCAGCAGGTTCCGCTATGTTGAGCAAAGAACTCGAACTATCACTCAACGGCGCATTCCGTACCGCTTACGAGAAGCGCCATGAGTTCATCACCGTAGAGCATCTATTGCTCGCCATGCTCGACAATGGCGCCGCTATAGAGGTGCTGCGAGCCTGCGGCGGCAATCTCGACCTGCTGCGGGCCGAGCTGAACGAGTTCCTGGACGAAACCACGCCGCTGATCCCGGCCGGGGTTAAGCGCGACACTCAACCGACCCTGGGATTCCAACGCGTCCTCCAGCGCGCGGCCTTCCATGTGCAGTCTTCGGGTAAAAAGGAAGTCACCGGAGCCAACGTCCTGGTTGCAATTTTCAGCGAGCAGGACTCGCACGCGGTTTATCTGCTGCACAAGCAGGACATCACCCGGCTCGATGTGGTGAATTTCATTTCCCACGGTATCTCCAAGGTGCGCGACGAAGCGGAGGGTTCGCCGCAAGGCAGCGCGCCAGAATCGGACGAAGCAGAATCCGGCGGTAGCGCCAACCCACTGGAAAAATACGCCGTCAATCTCAACGAATCCGCCCGGCGCGGAAAGATCGACCCGCTGATCGGCCGCAAGGACGAGCTGGAGCGTACGGTACAAGTGCTGTGCCGCAGACGTAAGAACAATCCCTTGTTCGTCGGCGAAGCCGGTGTAGGCAAGACCGCCATCGCCGAGGGTCTGGCGAAGAAAATCGTCGAAGGCGACGTACCGGAAGTGCTCAAGGACAGCACAATATATTCGCTGGACCTCGGCAGCCTAGTGGCGGGAACGAAATACCGCGGCGATTTCGAGAAGCGCCTCAAGTCGCTGCTGGCCCAGCTCAAGAAAGAGCCGAACTCCATCCTGTTCATCGACGAAATCCACACCATCATCGGCGCCGGCTCGGCCTCGGGCGGGGTAATGGACGCCTCCAACCTGATCAAGCCAGTGCTGGCCTCGGGCGAGCTGCGCTGCATCGGCTCGACGACCTATCAGGAATACCGCGGCATTTTCGAGAAGGACCGCGCCCTGGCCCGCCGCTTCCAAAAGATCGATATTCCGGAACCCTCGGTCGAAGAAACCTACCAGATCCTCAAGGGCTTGAAGACGCGGTTCGAACAGCACCACGACGTCAAATACTCCCTCGCAGCACTGCGAACCGCCGTGGAACTGTCTGATCGCTACATCAACGACCGCCATCTTCCCGACAAAGCCATCGACGTGATCGACGAAGCCGGTGCAGGCCAGCGGCTGCTCCCACCGTCGCGCCGCAAGAAAACCATCGGCACCGTGGATATCGAAGATATCGTTTCGAAAATCGCCCGAATCCCCGCCAAAACTGTGTCTGCTAACGACAAGGAGAAACTGCGCGATCTAGAACCCAATCTCAAAATGCTGGTGTTCGGCCAGGACGAGGCCATCGGTGTCCTGTCGTCGGCGATCAAGCTGTCCCGCGCAGGCCTACGCGATGGCCAGAAACCGATCGGCTCCTTTCTATTCGCAGGCCCCACTGGGGTCGGCAAGACCGAAGTGACGCGTCAACTCTCCCACGCGCTAGGCGTCGAACTGATCCGCTTCGACATGTCGGAATATATGGAACGGCATACCGTGTCGCGGCTGATCGGCGCACCGCCGGGATACGTGGGATTCGATCAAGGAGGGCTGTTGACCGAAGCCATCGCCAAACACCCTCATGCCGTACTATTGCTGGACGAAATCGAAAAGGCCCACCCGGATGTTTTCAACCTTCTCCTGCAAGTCATGGACCATGGCACGCTGACTGACAACAACGGACGCAAAGCCGATTTCCGCAACATCATCCTGGTGATGACGACGAATGCCGGCGCTTTTGAGGGCGCCCGACCGTCGATAGGCTTCACTCATCAGGATCATTCTACCGATAGCATGCAAGCGATCGAGCGGATTTTCTCCCCCGAGTTCAGGAACCGGCTCGATGCGATCATCCAGTTCAACCCTTTGAGCACGGAAACGATCGGGCATGTCGTAGACAAGTTCATTTTCGAACTCGAAGCCCAATTGGCCGAAAAGCAAGTTGCCCTAGTCATCGAGCCGAATGCTAGGGCGTGGCTGGCCGAGCACGGCTTCGACCCGAAAATGGGCGCGCGCCCGATGGCCCGTGTTATTCAGGAAAACATCAAGAAACCCTTGGCCGAGGAAATCCTATTCGGCCGTCTGGCACAAGGCGGCACGGTGCGGGTCAACGCTGCCGCAGACGCTTTGACGTTTACCTACGAAACCCGGCAGAAAACCGCTGAGCCCGCTTGAACGCGGCTAGCGGTGGCGGAAGGTGATGCGGGCCTTGCTCAGATCATAGGGCGTAAGCTCGACCTTGACGCGGTCTCCGGTAAGAATGCGGATATAGTTTTTGCGCATTTTTCCGGATATGTGGGCAATGACGACATGCCCGTTATCCAACTGGACGCGGAACGTGGTATTGGGCAAGGTTTCGATCACCTTGCCTTCCATCTCAATATGGTCTTCTTTCGACATTTTTTCACAGGCGGGGGGAAATTTTTTCGATTATACCACGCTCACGGATAACGGCTCATCCAAGTCGAATCTGCACCAACGGTCCCCGATGCGCGCTTCCAGCGGCCTGAATTTCTCCTTGTAAGCCATTTTGCGGCAACCGGCTATCCAGTAGCCTAAATACACCCAATCGAAACCCATCTGTCGGGCTTCCGAAATCTGCCAAAGCACCGCTAGGGAACCCGGACTGCGCGCCGCAGCGGCAGGATCGAAAAAGGTATAGACAGCCGACAGGGCTCCGGGCACACGGTCGACCACCGCCACGCCCAGCAGACCGGTCCCGACCCGAAACTCAACGAAACGGGTTTCTGCCCATGCGCTCCCGAAGAACGACCAATAGTCATCGCGGGTCGGCGGACTATCAGTCGGATGCCGCGCCGCCAAATATTTCACGTAAAGCTGAAACTGCGCCTCCTCGAATCGAGCGATACCGTCATGGACCTCCACATCGGCGTTGCGCTTCAAAACTCGCCTCTGGGCACGGGTCAAACGAAAATCCGCCGCCGGTAAACGCACTGGCACGCAAGCGCTACAGCCATTGCAGTAGGGGCGGTAAACCCAATTGCCGCAACGCCGGAATCCTTGCTCCATCAACATACGGTAGAGCTCAGGAGACAAGTCGAAATCAGATGCCACATAGCCGAATTGCGCATCCCGGCCTGGCAAATAACTGCAGGAGTGGCTAGGCCCGGTCCATATCGCGACCGCTTCACGATTCACGGAAAACCCTCCGGCGCATCCAGCCAAGCGGACGGATTTTGCGGTTGGACGGCATATTCCTTGATCCAGGCCTGAAATTTGAGGCGTGGAACCGACACCGCCCCCAAACTGGCCAAATGCGAACTGTAGACCTGGCAATCGATCAAACGATATCCCCAATGCGACAGGCAGCTCACGGCAAAAGCCAGCGCTGCTTTCGATGCGTCCGTAACACGGTGGAACATGGACTCGCCGTAGAAGACCCTGCCGACTGCAACGCCATACAGGCCTCCGACCAGGCGCCCCTCGTGCCAGGCCTCGAAAGAGTGTGCGAACCCCGCGCGGTGAAACCCCGCATAGGCCAACTGCATTTCGGCGCTGAGCCAAGTGCCCTCGGAATCCGGCCGCAGTTCTGCGCAAGCGGAAATCACGTCGTCGAAAGCGCAGTCGAAACTGAATTCGAAAACTCTGCGACGGAGCGTCTTGCCCAGACTACGGGAAATTTTTAGGCTCTCCGGGAACAGAACCAACCGGGGATCCGGGGACCACCACAGTATCGGATCATCCTCGCCGTACCAAGGAAAAATACCTCTACGATAGGCCTGCTCCAAACGAGCCACGCTTAACGATCCCCCAACCGCAAGTAAACCGTTGGGCTGTCGCAACGCCAGCTCCACAGAGGGGAATTCCTGGCGCTCGTCTGCCGGATCGAGGAAAGTCAGCATCCAGACGGGCTCTTAAAAGGCAGGTGGATTTCGAGCGAGCGCATATAGCTTTCCATATGCCCGCGTTCGGCTTCGGTGTGTTGAGCGATTGCAGCCCTCAGACGCGGATCGGCAATCCAGTGGGCGGACCAGGTCGGCGTCGGCTCGAAGCCGCGGCTCACCTTGTGCTCGCCCTGGGCTCCGGGCTGAAAGGTTGCGAGCCCTCGCTCCAGGCAATACTCCAAGCCTTGGTAATAGCAAACCTCGAAATGCAGCGCCGGCACTTCTTCGGTCGCCCCCCAATAACGGCCATAAAGGGTGTCTTCCCCGACCAAGAAAAAACCGGCGGCCACCAATTCAGTCTTTCTGGACGCAAGCACGAGCATGATGTTTTCGCCCATAGTCCTGCCGATCTGCCGAAAGAAGCGGACACTCAACGCAGGATAGTTTCCGTGCCTGTCAAAAGTTCGCTTGTAAAGATCGTGGAAGCTGCCCCATAGCTCGTCGCTGACTTCACTGCCCGGTACCCGCCGGATTTCGATCCCCGCATCCGCTACCATCCGCCGTTCCCGCTTCAGCTCCTTGCGGCGTTTGGCTGTAAACCGATCAAGGAAGTCTTGGAAATCCCGGTAACCCGTATTCCTCCAGTGGAACTGGCAACCCATGCGCCGCACCAGCATGGGAGCCTCGAGCAACACCGGGTCGGTGCAGAACAACCAGTGCATGGAAGATACACCCGCTTTTTCCCCTATCCTGATAGCCTGTTCGATCATCGTCTCCTGGCTGGCTCTTGATGTATCCGCCAAGCCCAAAAGTCGCCTTCCCGTTACCGGCGTAAAAGGCGGGGCAATGACCCATTTCGGAAAATAGGATAAACCAGCCCGTTCGTGCGCCTCTGCCCAAGCCCAATCAAATACGAATTCGCCGAAAGAATTCGTCTTAATATACGCCGGCATAGCCGCGCACGGCTCATCCTCTACACCGGCGGCGAACAACAGGTGCATTGGCAGCCAGCCGACGGGCTGGCCGAGGCAGCCGGTTTGCTCGAGAGCCGTGAGAAACTCGTAGCTCGTCGGCGTATCGGAGCCTCCGAACGCACTCCAGCGCTCCCGCGGGACATCCGCCAATCCCGAATGTACGTGTACGCTGAATTCAGCGCTCATCCGCTTTCCTCGCTGGTTTCGAGTCGGTGCCTAAAAAGGCATGAACGTGAAATAATACTAAAATCCAAGACCCTGAAATGCACACTAAATGGCACAATACATTTACACAATGAACCGCGTTTCCAAGATCGTTCCGCCCAAGCGGACCATCTTGGAAAATATTTCCTTGTCCTTCTTCCCAGGCGCCAAAATCGGCGTTCTCGGCCTTAACGGCTCCGGCAAATCCACGCTGCTGCGCATCATGGCGGGGGAGGACAAGGAATTTGACGGCGAAGCTCGCCCTCAGCCAGGCATCAAGATCGGCTACCTGGCTCAGGAGCCGCAATTGGATCCGGCGAAAACGGTACGGGGTAACGTCGAAGATGGCGTCGCCGAAACCAAAGCGCTGCTGGACCGCTTCAACGAAATCAGTAATGCCTTTGCCGATCCCGATGCCGATTTCGACAAACTGTTGGCCGAGCAGGCCGAACTCCAGGATAAGATCGATGCTGCCGGCGCATGGGAGTTGGACCGGAAACTGGAAATCGCCGCCGACGCCTTGAGACTTCCCGATTGGGATGCCGACGTTACCAAGCTTTCCGGCGGCGAACGCAGGCGTGTCGCCTTGTGCAGGCTGCTCCTATCCAACCCCGACATGCTGCTGGTCGACGAACCCACAAACCATTTGGATGCCGAATCCGTAGCCTGGCTGGAGCGTTTCCTCCACGACTATCCCGGCACGGTGGTGGCCGTCACCCATGACCGCTATTTCCTCGACAACGTCGCCGGCTGGATTCTGGAACTCGACCGCGGCCGCGGCATTCCCTGGGAAGGGAATTATTCTTCCTGGCTGGAGCAAAAGGAGGCCCGGCTCGAAATAGAAGAAAAACAGGAAACCGCTCGCATGAAGGCGATGAAGGCCGAACTGGAGTGGGTAAGATCCAATCCGAAGGGCCGTCATGCCAAGAGTAAAGCCCGTCTGGCGCGGTTCGACGAGCTGACGCAGAGCGATGTGCAAAAACGCAACGAAACCAAAGAAATCTATATTCCACCAGGGCCTCGCCTGGGTGATCTAGTGGTCGAATTCGAAGATGTCGGCAAGGGTTTCGGCGATCGCGTCCTGATCGACGAACTGAGCTTCCGCCTGCCCCCCGGCGGCATCGTTGGCGTCATCGGTCCCAACGGCGCCGGCAAGACCACCCTATTCCGCATGATCGCCGGCGCCGAAACGCCGGATCGCGGCTCCATCCGCGTCGGCCCCACGGTTCAGCTGGCCTACGTGGAACAGTTCCGCGATCACATGAACGACAGCAAGACAGTATGGGAAGAGATTTCCGACGGGCTCGACATGATCACGGTCGGCACCTACCAGACGCCCTCGCGCGCCTACGTCGGACGATTCAACTTTAAGGGCTCGGACCAGCAGAAACGTATCGGCGAACTCTCCGGCGGTGAACGCAACCGGGTTCACCTGGCCAAGCTGCTCCGCAGCGGCGGCAACGTCCTGCTGCTCGACGAACCGACTAACGATCTCGACGTCGAAACCTTGCGGGCTCTGGAAGACGCCCTGCTCGATTTCCCCGGCTGCGCCGTCGTCATCTCCCATGACCGCTGGTTCCTAGACCGCATAGCCACACATATTCTGGCGTTCGAAGGAGACAGCAGCGTGGTTTGGTTCGAAGGTAATTATGCCGACTACGAGACCGACCGCCGCCGCCGTCTCGGCGAAGAGGTCGACACGCCGCATCGGCTCAAATACAAGCGGATCGAGGCCTGATTCCGAAGCGTATGCCAGGCGACAGCACCCGATTCAATGCCCTGCTAGCTGCGCTCGACCGCCTGGCGAACGGCATCGAGCGGCTTGCACCGAGCTCACCCGGAGCTATCGACTGGTCATTCTTAGCCTACCGCTGGGCCGGGGCGGACCATCCTCCGCCCCTGAAGCCCGTATCCCATCCGCATGCCATCGGCCTCGCCGACCTGCTCTGCATCGATCGCCAGAAATCCTTGCTGGAACGCAACACGCGGCAATTCCTGCGCGGGCTTCCGGCCAACAATGCCTTGCTCTGGGGCTCTAGAGGAACCGGAAAGTCATCGCTGGTCAAAGCTCTGCTCCACGATTATGCGGATTCGGGCCTGAAACTTATCGAAGTGGACAAAACGCAGCTTATCGACCTCCCTGATATCCTCGACTGTATCCGTAGCCGTCCCGAACGCTTCATTCTGTTCTCCGACGACCTGTCGTTCGAAAGCGGCGAACCGGGCTATAAAGCGCTGAAGGCCGTCTTGGACGGCTCCTTAAGCGCCCTTAGCGGGAACGCGCTGATCTATGCCACTTCCAACCGTAGACATTTGCTGCCCGAGTATATGAGCGAGAACCTGGACGCCAAATCTATCGACGGAGAAATCCATCAGGGCGAAACGGTCGAGGAGAAAATCTCGCTGTCGGAACGGTTCGGGCTATGGATATCGTTTCATCCGTTTTCTCAGGACGATTACTTGAGCGTAGTCCGGCAGTGGTTGGAAAAACTGGGTACACCGGGTGTCGGCGAGGACTGGGAAACCATTCGTGCCGAAGCGCTGCGCTGGGCGCTGGCCCGCGGCTCCCGTAGCGGACGGGTCGCATGGCAATTTGCGCGAGATTGGTGCGGACAGCAGTTGCTGAACACCTGAAAATCCCTGCTCACCGGCAGTTGTCGCAGAGCGTAAGTACAAACAAAAGCCCCCGGCCGTTTCGGACCGGGGGCTTTTGCCTTTCACCGCGCTGGCGGGAGTCCCGAAGGACTCCCTATCAGACGATTACATGAACGACGGGATCAGAGGTGCGTCGATCTGGGTGATCTGACGGTTGCCCTGAGCGTCGAAGAAGAACAGCAGACCGGCGAAGCGGCTGTCCGGATCGTAGATGATGTCGGACAGACGATACACTTCCCACGCTGCATCCGATGCCGTCACGTCGACCGTGCGGGTTTCACCCGGAGCCAGCGGGCTGTTGTCGCTGACGCTCAGGCCGTCTTCTGCCAGCAGGTCTTCCGGATAGCCCGTGGTGTCCTTGAACACGCTGGAATCCAGGAAACGTACCGAGGCGGTGTAGAACTCGCCCAGACGGATCGGGCTGTTGCCGTGGTTGGTGATGGTCAGCTTCATCCGCATGGCGCGGCCCGGTACCCGGTAGGTAGCGTCTTCCACTTTCACCGAGACCGTCGGCGCCGGCAGGTCGATCGGCTTCATGCCACGCATGGTGCCAGCCTGCAGCGGGATGGTGATCGGGTACTTGCTGTTGGCGCTGGACATGGCCATGACCACGATCAGGATCGTCGCTGCCATGAAGCCCATGGCGACCTTGCGGTCGGTGCCCGAGACCAGCTCGTCGGCGCGGCCTGCATCCACCATCAGCAGACGGGGGATGAAGATCGGACGACGGGCCCAGTAGAGGATCCACGCCAGACCAATGGCATACCACAGGGCGTGCCAGAAGACGGTGTTGCCTTCGTTGTAGGTCTCCAGGTCGATCGTCTGACCGGTCAGGGTGGTCACGGGGTTCTTGAAGTCCGCCATGGTGCCTTCAACCGTGATCCATTTGCCGGGTCCGATGATCGGACCGCCGCCCTGGACGTTCATCATGGCGTGAACGTGCCAGTCGCCCGGACGACGCGCTTTGATGACGACGCGGAAGTCATAGGTCTTGCCGACTTCCAGACGCACCGAACGCGGGACCAGCTGGCCGCCGATGTACGACTCCTTGCGGACGAACACGGGGCCCGGCATACCGACGTTCAGGAACGAAACGTCCGGCTCGTCGACCGTTTCCGGCCAGCCTTCGAATACGTGGAATTTGCCTTTGATTTCCACGGTTTCGTTGATCTTGACCTTCTCTTTCGACCACGTCAGATCGTACCAGTGGATGGTGCGCATACGCATGAACGCAGCCTGCGATTTTTCACCGTGGGCGCTGGCGTTCGGTGCGTAGAAGCTGGTTGCCGCCACTGCGGACAGCAGTCCGATTGCAGACCATTTTGCAATCCGGTCCTTTATTGTTTTCATGATCTCTCCTCTTTCGAGTTCTTGCGATGGATTCGTCTTAGGGCTTGGACGCCAAGCCCTTCGGCTGTTCTCTAAAGATACGCGGGGGTCCAACCTAAAAACTTAGGCCTTTTCCAGGAAGCGTTCGTTGGAGAACCAGCGGCCGATGAAGTGCCACATGAAGTAGATCAGGATCGACATGAACGCGGAGAAGAATGCCGATACCGGTGCTACGTCCTTACCGAAGGTACGCAGGGTGCCCTTCTCAACCATGCGGATGTACTCGGGGGTACCGGTACGCACATAGTTGTAGCCCTGGATGTCGGCGATCGACATCAGCATGCCGTTGTATTCCACCGGCACGTGCAGCGGCGCGATGATCGGCCAGTTGCCCGGGTAGAAGATCAGACCCCAGCCCATTGCACCCACTACTGCGGTGAACAGGTAGCTGCCCGAGAGCATCAGAACGGTGTCGAGCAGGATGGCGCCCGGAACCAGCGATGCGGGGAAGCAGAAGTTGACCGGGAAGTAGGTCCAGCCCCAGAAGTTGAAGTAACGGTTGATCCATTCGCCCAACAGCAGGCCGAGGATACATACCGTGGCGCCCCAAGGCTGACGATACCGTTCCCACAGGTAGGACTGTACGGCCGCCGGGAAGGTGATCAGTACGATCGGGGTCACGGTGACCCACAGTCGACGATCTTTCCAGTCGGACCAGAAGTCCCAGTCGCCCATGGTGAGCATCGCGTGAATGTGGTACGAGCCCACAATCACGAAAAACACTACGAACAAAGCCATCCAGTCGATCGTACGGGACAACTGGACCGCTTCGGCGTGCGAACGAACCGCAGATTGCGCAGCACTCATTAAAGTTACCTCCAAATTTGTCGTTTTCTTATTTTCGACGGTCCGGCATCAACACCGGACCGCCGCCGCGAGTCCTTTCCGGTTAGTGGAGGCGAAATGCCCCCACACACCGCGATTCCTTATTTGCCGATCAGGCCTTCGTCCACAGCTTCGCAGATAGCCTGACCCAGGCCACCCTGAGCAAAGCTGTAGAAGGTCTGGGTCAGAGCGCCCATGACGGCCAGAGCCAGCCAGCCGAAGATGACGAAGCCGTAGTGCAGCGGAGCCACGAACAGCTCTTCCATGAACCAGAAGGTGTGGCCCCATTCGTTCAGACCCACGTTCGGCAGAATCATGAACGGACCCACGACCAGCACCAGGTACGGCAGCGAGATGCCCTTCGCGAAGAACGGCAGACGCGTCTTGGCGTAGAGGAACGCACCGAAACCGGTGATGATGTAGATCGGGTAGCTCAGGTAGAACTCGATGATGTGCGACGGGGTGAAGTCGGTGTCGCGCACGATCGTCTGGTGCCAGGTGCCGTCCTGCTCGGTGAAG
>JAQTYA010000032.1 GCA_028688525.1 Methylococcus sp.
CCAGTACATCCAACCCGGCAAGCCCAACCAGAACGCCTATATCGAACGTTTCAACCGCACGTTCCGCGAGGAGGTGCTGGACCCGTACCTGTTCGCCAAGATCGATGATCTCCGCGAAGCGGCGTGGGGGTGGATGATCGAGTACAACGAGCAGCGCCCTCATGACGCGCTAGGCCATCTGACGCCTAGCGAATATCGTCAACAAGCCGCCGGAAGTTCTACTTTTACGGTGTCCGCTTGACGGGGAAGCTTACGCAGTCGGCGCCGCCAAACGTGGCGCATCAGGGACGTCCCTTCCGCCCGGAACAACTCGTTGACGTAGCGGGAAGACAAGCCCACGCCGCTGGCCACGGTCGCGGTATCCAACTGTGAGTCGGCCAGGTGGTACTCGACGAAGTCCTTGACCCGATGGAGCGAGAGCGTTCGGCTGCGGGACAGCTGGAAGTTCTGCGGACGTACAGACGTCACCGCCAACGTCAACAGATCCAGCCAGTGATCGGCAAGTACCCGAAATTCGGCGTCACGCAATCGGCACGATTGGTCGGCGGTTGCACGAATGAACTGCGAGGCCACGGCGCCGATGCCTTGTCTCCCCGAAATAGGCAGTGCCGTACAGTGTTCCATACCGGCAATCCGATCTCGCAGCGTCATCCGCGGAATGGAGACAATCAGCTTCGAAATACTTCCTGGGCAGTGGATGCGATGAGGACGCGTGGCATCGTAGAAAGTGATATCACCGGGCTTGAGAAAAACCTCCCGTCCCTGCTGTTCCAGCGCATATCGGCCCGAGAGCAGGATAACCGCGAAATAGGCATCCTGGCTGGCTTGGTATGGTTCACCGGCGAGCCGTTCGATGGCGATGGCGCTCGATCGGATGACGGACAACCGCAGGTTCTCCCAGGGGTGGATCGTCATCTCGTTGAAGAGGCTCCCATCCGAGGGCGGACTGATTTCGACCTTGACATACTCCCGGGCGATCACCTCGCGCAGCCAACCGAGCCTTTCCCGCTCCGGCACCCCGGTTGTCGAAAGCGTGACTGCCGTCGGAGTCGGTAGGCCCATTGATCATAGCTCCCCATCGCCGTAAAAATCGGTCCCCGATAGTAGAAGTACGGCGGCTGGATGTAAACGAAGAAGCAGCCGTTCCAGTCAAGTTTTCGTTCCGCCTCAGGCCAGCGGACAGAAACGGAACCGCGCATACTGTTCTTCATCGATCCACTACGAAAATCGCGCTGGTTTAGCACAGCCTCTTTACTTGTCCCGGAGTTTCCATGATCGAAATTTACGGCAGCGAGCATCTTGCCCTGCAACAGTCTTTCGATACCGCCAGCATGGCAGGCAGGGTCAAAGACATCATCGTCCAGCCGGAAATCGGCGAAGAGCACCGGGGTTTCATCGAAAGTCGGGATATGTTTTTCCTTACCACCGTAGACCATCGCGGCTACCCCACCTGCTCTTACAAAGGGGGCTTGCCGGGTTTTGTGCGCGTGGTGGACGGCAAGACCATTGCGTTCCCCAGCTACGACGGCAACGGCATGTTCCTGTCCATGGGCAACATCACCGCCAACAGCAAGGTCGGCATGCTGTTCATCGACTTTGAGATTCCGCACCGCGTACGCGTACACGGCGAAGCAAACATAGACCGCAACGACCCGCTGCTCCAGGCGTTCCACGAGGCCGAGATGGTGGTGCGGGTGAAGGTTACCGAGGTTTTCATCAATTGCCCGCGCTATATACACCCATACCGGCGCGTGGCGACCTCCAAATACGCGCCGCAAGCCGGATGCGAAACACCGGGGCCGCAATGGAAGCGTATCGATGTCTTGCAAGACACCTTGCCGGCACGTGACAAAGGTATTGCCGAAAAGCTGGGCGGAACGATTACGCCGGAAGAATACGGCGCAATGGTGATGTGCGGCGAAGGCTAAGGCGGCTTAAAAATCCTGCGGAGGGTTCCGCCAGCTCGTTTTGGCGGCCCATGGATTCAGCCAATTCCGATTGAAGGCCCATCACTCGCTCGCGGCCGGCACCGCGGCTCTTTGAGCCCGAGATCGGTGCGCCGAGTTGATGAATACCACCGCCCCGATGATGATCGCCGACGCGGCCAGGATGTGTGGCGTCAGCGGCTCCTGCGCGAACCAGTTGCCCAGAAACACCGCCACCAGCGGATTCACATAGGCATAGGTTGCGACCAGGGAGATGGGCGCATTCTGCAACAGCCAGATATAGCAGGCGAAGCCCACCATGGAGCCGAAGGCGATGAGATACGCCAATGCCAGCCATGAGTGAGTGGAGACCTGGGCAAAGCTGAATCCCGTCCATTCGTCGCTGAGACCGCTGGCGAGCATCAAGGACAAACCGCCGGTAAGCATTTCCGCCCCCGTGGTCATCAAGGCCGACTTCGGCAGATCTGCAGTCTTGCTGTAGACCGAGCCGATGGCCCAAAGCATACCGGCAAGCAAAAGTGCCGCTACGCCGAATACGTTCAACAGCAATCCGTCGGAAAACTCCGTAGGGCCGACCAGCAGGTAAATCCCACAGAAACCGACGGCCAAGCCGGCGAGCACGCGGCTCGTCGGTTTGACGCCATTGGGCCTGAGGGTATCGGCTAAAACCAAGAACATCGGCACCGCGCCGATCATCAGCGCCGCTACCCCCGAAGGAACGGTCTGCTCGGCCCAGCAGACCAAGCCGTTGCCGCCGAGCAGCAGCAGGGTGCCGACGACCGCGGCCGACCGCCATTGACTCAGGGTCGGCAGCGCATCGCCGGCTGGGTATCGCCATGCCAGCAGGAGCAGACCCGAAACGAGGAAGCGAAGTCCCGCCGACAGGAATGGCGGCAGGGTCTCCACCGCAAAGCGGATCACCAGGTAGGTCGAACCCCAAACCAGATAAACCGCCAGCAACGCAATCCAGATCCTCGTCTTCATTCCTCGAATGCCTGAATAACCTCGGCTTCCGCCTTGCCTGCCGCAATCCATTCCGCTACGGTCGGATGGCCGAGCACCGTGTCCACGTATTCCTGCACCGCAGGCTCCGCTTCGATCCGATAAGTATGAAAGCGCAAAGCCATCGGCGCGTACATTGCGTCAAGGATGCTGAACTGGCCGAACAGCCGGGGCCGCAGAGACCAGGACGAGTAGTTCTTGTGGCTGATGATCAAGGTCGGAGTCATAGGAGGCATCCAGCGTGCGGAAAAAGGTTCAAACGGATACCGAGGCTCGGCTGTGCCGGCTTGGAACGCCACCGGCGAGCCCGCTCAAGAGTTCGCCGAGCACGGCGATCCCCTGTTCGATCTGTTCCGGCGCCGCGTGGCTGAAATTCAGCCGGACGGCAGGGTAGGGGAGGCTCCACAAGGGAAAGAACGGCTCTCCCGGCATGAACGCCACATCCCGCGCCAAGGCCGCCTGGAGCGCGGCCAGCGTATCGCAGTCCGCGCTCAGGCGCAGCCAGAAAAACAGCCCTCCGGCGGGTACCTGCCATTCGGCGAGTTCTGCGAAATGATGCAGCAGCGCGGTCTGCATCGTATCGCGCCGCTCCCGGTAGACGCCGATCATGCGCGCCCTGTGCGCCGCGAACTCATCCGAGTTCAGAAATCGCGCAAGCCAGACTTGGCCGAGCCGGTTGGTGTGCAGATCGCTGGCTTGCTTCAGCCGCACCAGCCCTGGAAATAGCGAGGGCGATGCGGCGAGATAGCCGACTCGAAGGCCTGGCGCGGTGATCTTGGAGAAGCTCCCCAGATACACCCAGGGCGCCCGGCGGAGATAGGCGCAGATCGGCGTCCGGTCTGCAGGCTGATAGACCAGGTCGCGGTAGGGATCGTCTTCGATCAAGGGCACTCCGGTTTCGTCGAGAACCCCGGCCACGGCACGCCGAACTTCGTCCGTATAGCAACAGCCGGAGGGGTTCTGGAAGGTCGGTATGAGATAAACGAACGCAGGGCGGTTGTGGGCGATGACCCGGCGCAGCGCGTCCGGATCGATGCCATCGGCAGACAAAGGAAGCCCCTGGAGTTCCGCCCCGTATACGTCCAGCGCCTGAATCGTGGCTAGGTAGGTGGGCGCTTCCAGCAACACAGGGGAGCCTTCATCGACGAAAAGCTTACCCACCAGGTCGATGCCCTGCTGGGAGCCGGAAGTCACCAGAACCTGATCGGCACCGCAGGTCAAACCCAGCAAGGAGAGGTTTTGCGCAATCAGGCTGCGCAAGGCGGGTTCGCCTTCGCTAGGGCCGTATTGCCGGTAGTCTTCAGTCAGGCCGGTGAAGTCCGGGTTCGGCATCAGTTCCTGCGCGGGCAACCCGCCGGCGAAGGAGATCACCCCCGGCCGTTGAGTCACTTGCAAGATGTCGCGGATCAGGGAGCTGGTAAGCCGCGCGGCGCGGCGGGACAGGCGCGGGTTCATGGTCACAGTCCCGGCATGCCCACGTAACCGGGCAAGGCTTGCACCCGTGCGATCCACTGTCCGATTGAGGGAAAGCCGTCCAGGGCCACGCCGCCTTCCGGCGCCAGCGCCGCATAGGGATAACAGGCGACATCGGCGATGGTCGGATGGTCGGCGGCCAGCCAGGGCTTGTGCCGCAAATGATTTTCCAGGACGGCCAAACCGCTTCTGCCCAACTCCTGGCAGGCCGCCAAGTCCCAAGGACGGTTGAATCTGGCCACTGCCCGCGCCCGTGCCAGTCCATAGAGGATCTCGTTTTCGGATACCGCGAGCCATTGCATGACGCGGGCTAAGGGTTCGGGCTCCGTTGGGAGCCACTGTTCGTTTCCGTATTTTCTCGCCAAGTACACCAGTATGGCCATGGAGTCCCAAACGACGCTGCCGGCATCGTCCAGCACCGGCACCTGTCCACGCGGATTCAAGGCGAGAAAGGACGCCGTCTTATGCTCCCCCTTCAACAGCTCCACGGGAATGGTTTCATAGCTCAGTCCCAGCAACGCACAAAACAGCCTGATCTTGTAGCAGTTGCCGGAAAATTCCATGTCGTACAGTTTCATGAGCGCTCTTCATTGGCTAGGTGTTGATCCATCCCGTCAGCCGTACAATAAGGCGGAGGACCCAGACAATACAGATACACTTGGCTCTCTCTCCGGCCGACCTGTACCGGTCGCGGAGGCAATACAGTCACGAATTCTCTCGATATTGCACGATACGACGCTCTAGGTGATGTGTCCTTGAGCTGCGATAGCCGGTAGCGGGCGATGCCGCTCGCCGCGATAGTCGTCTGGTGCCGTAAGCGGTCGATTGCAAAATCTTGCGACCGAGCCATCTTGGAAACGGGGCAATGATTTTCATATTTGGCTTCGCTCTGCCTGCCTGACCTCCCCGTCAACCGGCCGCCACAGCACACCCCGATGTCCTAAGCTGCTGCGATTGATGGCACTGACGATAGCTTTGATGGAAGCGGTGACGATGTTGGTGTCGATACCGACCCCATAAAACTCACGACCCTGGGCGACGATCTCGACGAAAGCGCAGGCTCGGGCGTCGCCACCGTCGGCGCTGGCTGCCATCGAGCGCTCTACGTAGCTGCGCACTTGAACATGGATACCGGCTTCCCGCAGCGCATGGATCGCTGCATCGATAGGGCCATTGCCCTCTCCGCTGAACAGGTAACGGGTGCCGGTCACTTCGATGCAAAGCCGAATACCCTGAGCGTCGCCGAGTTCAATGAGATGGTGCTCGCAGTAACGCACAGGCGCCAAGGACTCCAGATAGGTAAAAGAGAACAGATGCCAGATATCGGAGGCGCTCAACTCCTGGCCGTGGGCGTCGGTATGTTCTTGCACGACCCTCGAGAATTCCACCTGTAAGCGCCTGGGCATGACCACCCCGTACTCGGTCTCCATGAGATAGGCGACTCCCCCCTTGCCGGACTGGCTATTTATCCGGATCACGGAGTCGTAGCTGCGGCTGAGGTCGACGGGATCGATGGGCAAGTAGGGCACGTTCCACGGCTCGTCCGCTTTTTGAGCAGCGAATCCCTTCTTGATCGCGTCTTGGTGGGAGCCGGAGAAGGCCGTGAAGACGAGATCCCCCACGTAAGGGTGACGCGGATGGATGGGCAGTTGGTTGCAATGTTCTATCGTACGGGCCACGGCATTGATATCGGAAAAGTCGAGGCCGGGATGGATGCCTTGGGTGTACAAGTTGAGGGCCAAGGTGACCAAGTCGACGTTGCCGGTGCGTTCCCCGTTTCCGAAGAGACAACCTTCGACCCGGTCGGCGCCGGCCAGCATGCCCAATTCGGCAGCAGCTGTCGCGGTGCCACGATCGTTGTGGGGATGAAGACTCAAAATGACGCTGTCCCGGCGCGCTAGATGGCGGTGCATCCATTCGATCTGATCGGCATAGACGTTTGGTGTGGCGATTTCCACCGTACTTGGGAGATTGAGGATGACCTTCTTCTCCGGCGTCGCACCCCAGGTCTCCGTGGCCGCATTGCAGACCTCAAGCACGAAATCCAATTCGGTGGCAGTAAAAGTTTCCGGACTGTACTCGAGGATGACCTCGGTTTCGGGCATTTCGGCGGCCAGTTCCTTGATGAGCTTCACGCTATTCACCACCATAGCGACAACCTCGGCCTGGCTCATGCCGAAGACGATGTCCCGGAATGGCTTGGAGGTAGCGTTGTACATGTGGACGATTACTCGGCGAGCATCCTTGATGGATTCAAAAGTGCGGCGGATGAGAGGCTCTCGAGCCTGAGTGAGGACTTCGATGATCACGCCGTCGGGAATATGATCTTCATTGATCAGGGTGCGCACAAAGTCAAAGTCGGTCTGGGAGGCGGACGGGAATGCCACCTCGATTTCCTTGAAGCCGATGTCGCAGAGGCACTTGAACATCCGCAACTTCTTTTCGCCGTTCATCGGCTCGAAAAGCGACTGGTTGCCATCCCTCAGGTCGGTGCTCATCCAAATCGGTGGTGTCGTGATGATCTTGTTGGGCCACTGTCGATCGGGGAGTCGTACCGGGGTAAAGGGCCGGTACTTGCTGGACGGGTTCTGCAACATGGAGGGCTCCTGAAAAACGAACTGTTATGGAGCAATCTTAGGGAAATCCAGCCGGCAGGTGCTTGCGTTCTATAGCCATATATTGGAATAATTGGCAATAACATTGCTAATTATTCCAATTGACATAAAAATATTGCTCTGATCGCAACGCCGAGAATAGATGATGGAAGTCGACCGCTATGATCGAATGATTCTCGAGGTGCTTCAGACCGACGGAAGGATCAGCAACCAGGATCTGGCCGAGCGCATCGGGCTTTCCCCCTCTCCCTGTCTACGCCGAGTGCGCGCGTTGGAAGAAAATGGACTGATCAGGGGCTACCGAGCGTTGCTGGACGCGAAAAAACTTGGGCTCTCGCTAATGGCGCTGATCGGTATTTCAATGGACCAGCACACCCCGGAACGCTTTGCCAATTTCGAAGCCAGCGTGGCCGAATTCCCGGAGGTTTTGGAATGCCTCCTCATTACCGGGCAGCAGTCCGATTATCAGCTGAAGGTGGTCGTCGAAGACATGGACGCCTACCAGGACCTACTCCTGAACAAGATCACTCGCATCACCGGAGTCACGGGGGTTCACACCAGTTTTGTCCTGCGTCGGGTGATAGACCGTACGGCGCTGCCTCTTTCGGGTGCGTCACATTCCGCCAAATAAGCCGAGCACCCTTGGAAAGCCGTTGCGGCGTCGAACCGCCTTGCGGTGGCTTGTGCACATTCCTCTGCCGCTCATGGGCACTTCGTCGGGCGAGCCGCTCGGAGGGCGTCGGAATCGCTAATTCCGGTGGGACTGCAATCGCTTCGGATACTCACACCTTGTTGAAATTCGTCCATGTCTTGGGTGCCATCCTGATCGGCGCGGGACTCATTGGGGTGCGGATATCCGATCCGCGCTTGCGGCAGATACGCGAACTCCCGCGGGTTGCAGACGCCATTCGCAACATCGCGGCGTTCTACGACGGCGTCGCGGTTCCCGGCGCGTTCCTCTTGCTGGCGTCGGTAACGCGGCTGATCGTCCGGTTCTTCCAATGGGAAAGACCATGAATCGTCTGGAAGCGCGTTCGCCGAAGCCCAACCGGGAATTGGAAACCGCACGCTTGAAGTTGCGCCAGTGGCAGCCCTCCGATCTGGAACCTTTCGCAAGGATGAACGCGGACCCACGTGTCATGGAATTTTTCCCCGCCCTCCTGAGCCGGGCGGAGAGCGATGCCATGGCCGAGCGCATCCGCTCCCTCATCGCTCGACGCGGCTTTGGATTCTGGGCAGCGGAACTCAAGGAATCGCGGGCGTTCATCGGCTTCGTCGGGCTGCATATCCCTAGCGCAGCTCTGCCCTTTTCGCCCTGCGTGGAAATCGGCTGGCGGCTGGACTTTCCCTACTGGGGCCAGGGCTACGCCACCGAAGCGGCCCGCGAGGCATTGCGTTTCGGCTTCACAGAATTGAATCTGCCGGAGATCGTTGCCTTCACGGCCGTCGGCAATCTGCGCTCCCAGTCTGTGATGCGGCGGTTGAACATGCGGCTTCAACCCGAGACTTTTCAGCATCCGGACATTCCGGCCGGACATGCCTTGCAGGAACATTGCTGGTATCGGTTGAGTATTGATGAATGGCGGCTATGAAAATCGTCCTGCTTTGCCATGGACGCCCCATATGCTGGAATGGCTCCCGATTTTGCCGCGCGAAATGGGGCGATGGAGCGTGTCCTAGTCGCCGTCAGCGGTGGCGACCGAGCTCACTACTCGTGGCGTTATCCCGAGCGGACTGCATTCAATGAACAATAGTCCGGTCGAACTCACTGCAAATCCTTTCTGAATGGATCGGCCGAATCCACAGTTACAGCGCTGGCGGGGTACGTGAAGCAATCATGAGACGATTCCATGTGTTGATCTCACCAATGCATAGCGTGAGTTTGGCAATCTCCTCATGGCTAAACTCAGCTTTCACTTGTTCGTAGACCGTATCCGGTACCTCCTGCCCGGCAAGTGCCGTAACCGCATCAGCCCAGGCTAGCGCTGCCCGTTCACGAGCACTGAAGACTGGTGATTCCTTCCAAGTGGCTACGAGATTGATCTGATGTTCGGTTAGACCGTATTTTCGCGCCAGGGGAATATGCATGGCTACGCAGAAGCCGCAACCGTTGGTTTGCGATACGCGCAGACGCACTAGTTCGAGCAGGCCGAGATCAAGGCCCGCACCCTGCACATAGGTGTGCACCGCATACATGGCTTTATAGCCATCGGGTATCAATTGAGTGATATCAAATCGCTGTCCCATGTGTTCAGTCTGTAATTGGTGTGACGGGGTGGGGGGAAAGGGCTTGCTTGCTTTCTTTGCTTAACAGCACGCATTAAATGGCCATTCACGGCGATGCTGCATGGCCCACGTTCACGACTATTCAGGTACCCTCGGGACGTCAGGGTTTGGCTGAAAGAACTGCTTCCGGCGTGCGACGAAAGCTAATTGCGAGTCGGTTGTATGCATTCATCAGACTGATCGCCATCGTCAGGTCGGCGAGTTCCTTCCCATCAAATATGTAGCTGGCCGCTTCGAACTCGACATCCGGAACGCCGGTCTCCGCTACCCGGGTAACCGTTTCCGCCCAGGCAAGGGCTGCCCGCTCCCGATCGCTAAACAGTTCGCCGGCCTCCTGCCACACTTGCACAAGCGCCAACTTTTCGAGCTTGATCCCTTTCTTAATTAGGCCGCGGCTATGCATGTCTAGGCAATAGGCACATCCATTGATCTGGCTAACACGCAGATACACCAATTCGACCAAAACTTCTTCGAGCCCGGATTGAATGATGTAGCTATAAACACCGCCGAAAGTTTTCACGCCACCCGGTGAGGTTTTCGTGTAATCCAATCTCTCACACATTTCAAAATTCCTATTTATCAGGGGTGGTCAGGACTTTGTCGTTGGTGTCGACGACGAAAACGGCCAGCAACTTGGCTGGTTCGGAATCGCTCGCGTTGCGACTAATGAGGTGATGTGCGCCCGGTACCTCATGGAAGCTTTCTCCCGCGCCGTAGATACGCTCCGGCTGCCCTGCCACCTGGCTCACGATCCGACCGGAAACGACATAGGCATAGATGAACGCCGATTGGGCATGACGGTGTGACAACGTCGCGCCGCCCGGCGGATAAAACACTTCCACGGCGACGAGCGACTTGCCGGGAATATTCGGGAGAACATGAGAGAAATTGGGTTTGATCACGTCGCCCGGACTGTACGCACCTGCCGCGCCAGCAAGGGTCAACCCGATAGCAGCCAGCAGAGGCAGCAGAATGCGCTTGGGCTTCATATACATCTCCTAAGGTGTGCCAGCAGTATGCAACCATCGCAGTGCATCAAAAAGAACCAAAAACGTATATTTCAGATGTATCATGAGGTATGGCGAAGATCTTGGACCTCAAGCTGGATCGAACGGCCAAGACCTCCTTGGCCGAGCAGATCCGCATTGGCATCACGGCTGCAATCGACAGTGGCGCACTCATGCCAGGCGCAAGGCTGCCCTCGTGGCTGGACCTCGCCGCACAACTTGGGATCGCAAGGGGCACCGTCAAGACGGCTTACGAGCGATTGGCGGATAAGCAACTGGTCGTATCCTCTCGCTCCGGCGGCACCAGGGTAGCAGATCATCCGGCAAAGATTGCATTGTCTGACCCGTCCGAAACGACGGATTTGCAGCCACTGCTGTACCAAGACTTTCTTACTGGAACGTCCATCTTCCAAAATGGCGTGCCCGCCTCGGATAGTTTTCCTGTCACGCTCTTCGCTCGATTGCGAGCTCATGCCGCCCGTGCCGAAGTAGCCGCTCCGCTCATCTATCCGGACCCCCGCGGGGAGCCTGAACTCAGACGCGAGATTGCAGCGCATCTGGCACTTTCGCGGGGCATCGAATGCCGTCCATCCCAGATCTTCATTACGGCGGGCACTTCCGGCGCACTCGGTGTCACGCTCAGAGTCCTCAAAGCCGAAGGGCGATCTGCCTGGGTAGAAAATCCGGGGTTTCCTCCAAGCCGCAGAGCACTTGAAATCGCTCGGCTCGCCCCGGTCCCGATTCCCGTTGACGACGACGGAATTGACGTGGCTTACGGAATTCACCATGCGCCTGATGCTGCTTTAGCACTGGTGACACCTGGTCAACAGGCTCCAACCGGAGTGCCTCTGTCGCTTGCTCGGCGGGTTCAACTGATCGAATGGGCGAAGCGCACCGAGGCGTGGATCATTGAGGACGACTATCTCGGCGAACTCCAACTGAAGCGACGCGCAGCACCCGCTCTGGCATCTCTGGACGGCACCGGACGCGTCGTCCACATCGGTTCGTTCAGCAAGACGATCAGCCCCACGCTGCGACTCGGTTTTGTCGTCGCGCCTACCACGTTGGTTTCGGAGTTTGCCGAAGCGGTCATGTGTCTCGCCCCGGCTCCCGGCCCTGCCGTGCAGTTGGCAACGGCGGAGTTCATGCGCGACGGACACTACATGCGACATCTGCGCCGCATGAAGCGCGTGTATGCCGGTCGGAGCAATGCACTGCAAACCACGCTGCAATCTATTGGGTATCCGGCGCGACCGGCTGGCCTCGCGGTACTGCTTTGGCTGCCTGAAGGGGCTCGTGATAGTCTAATTGCCCGAGAAGCATTGACCTTCGGGTTGGCGCCGTCTCCACTTTCGGCATGGTTCAGTCCAGCAGGAGTTCAGCGCCCGGGGCTTCTTCTCGGTGTTGCCACCACAACCGAAGGTCAGCTTCCTGCCGCCTGTGATCGTCTAAATCAACTGATCCACTCGTTCTCCTAACGAGACGTGATGCGGTGAATTTCAGTTCTCGTGCTCAGCTGTTGAGATGTGGGATGGGCGAGTGACTGCTATGGCACAGAGGCCACGTACGGCAGCTATTGGACGTTCCCGTACGTCAGATATACGGTCGGCGGCTTTACCTTTTTCAACCGTCTTCGGCACGCTGATTGATGTCGCCGGGATAAACGGTGTTTCGCCGAGGCGGCAGCGTCAAGACTGCAGCATCCAAGGTGGCCAAGGCATCCCCAATCGTCCCGGCGATTTCCGCCGATTCGATCATGCCATTTTCGTCGAGATGGGAACCAAGCAGAGGCAAATTCACGGAAGCCTCTTCGACGACGGCGGCGGCCATGGTCCTCAAGGTTTCCCGTAACGCGTCGTCGGCGTGGTGGGCGCGGGGCGAAGCATTCAAAACGGCGACCTGGATTCCGGCAAAACCCTCGAAGCCGACCAGCCAATCCAGGGCGTTCTTGATGGTCCCAGTCACGCCGTGGGCATATTCGGGGCTGGCGATCAGCAGCGCGTCGGCTGCTGCGACATTGCTGTGAAAGCGGACTACGTCGGCGGGAAGCCCAGCTTCAAGATCGAGGTTGAACAGGGGCAGATCGCCCAACCCTGAGTAGACTGTCACTGCCAACTCAGGCGGCGCCAGACGCGCCGCGGCGCGAAGCAAGGCGGAATTGATGGAGGCCTTTCGAAGGCTTCCGGACAAGGCGAGTATGTTCAGGGGGCATTCGTGTCCAGCTACCCGCGGGTGAAACCAAGCGATCCTTGGCCCGAGAGACTGGCGAATACACCCGCCTGAAACGCTTGGCTCACATTTTGATCAGTACACGTTTTACCGCAACGATCGCCCTATTTACATCCTCCTCTGAGGTTCTCCAGTTCACAACGCTAACCCGCATTGCGCGTTTTCCCTGCCATGTCGTCGGCGAGAAAAACGCCTCTCCATCAGCATTGATCGCGGCAATAACGGCGTCTGTTTTTGCATCATGATCGGCGTCCGTCGCGTTTGTTCTTTGATCGAGAAAGCGAACGAGCCCTTGGTTAAGCTGCGGCTCCCAAAGCATTTGTGCGTCTGGTAGCTTTCCAATCTCCGTTACAATTTTTCGGCAATGCCGTGACGTGCGTTCGACAAGATCAGCCACCCCATCCTTTCCAAGCTCTCTAAGGGCTGCATAGACCGGAATCCCTCGCGCCCGGCGCGACCACTCCGGGTTCCAGTCGATTTGATCTCGTGCTTGAGACTCGGCAGCGATATAGGAGGCACTGATTGTCATTGCCTCACGGTGGGCTTTTCGGTTGCGCACAATAGCAATGCCGCAGTCAAAGGGAACGTTGAGCCACTTATGACCATCCGTTGCCCAGCTATCAGCGAGTTCAATCCCATTGGTGAGATGGCGGAACTTCTCCGAAGCTCTTGCGAAAAGACCAAAAGCGCCGTCAATGTGAATCCATGCTCCGGCCTCCTTCGCAGCCGGAATCAATTCATCAAATGGATCAAAGGCAGCGATGTTTAGATCGGCGGCATCAAGAACTAAAATGGTCGGCTGATTTGTTTTCTGAAGAGCCGACCTCAAAGTTTTGAGTTCGATCCGCTCGTTTCGATCGGTCGCAAGTAACTGTAGGGACTTATTACCTAACCCAAGATACCGGATGGCTCGATCAACCGAGCCGTGCCGATGATCACTCGTTAGGACGCGAATTGATGGTGCCCCGAAAAGACCATCTTCGTTAATGTTCCAACCCGCCTTTTTCAAAACGGCGGCTCGCGCGCTTGCAAGGCAAGTAAAGTGCGCAAGCTGGCATCCCGTCGTGAACGCAAAGGATGCTTCCTTCGGAAGATGAAGAAGCTCTTTGATCCAGTCGCCCGCAATTTCTTCAATCACGCTCGCAGCGGGGCCGCAGGCGTATAGCGCAGCGTTCTGGTCCCAAGTAGAAACCAGCCAGTCTGCGGCCAGCGCAGACTGCAAAGATCCGCCGATGACCCATGCGTAAAAACGACCTCCTGCACTTCCGTGAAAACCTCCCTTTGCGGATTCGAGAAGGTGCTCAATAACTTCCTGCGCCGGGACTCCTTTATTTTCGAGAGCAAATCCAAGTTTACTTCGAAGTGTTTCCAGGGGCGCTGTCGCCATAACGGGTCGATCATTTAGACCATCAAGCCAGCTTTTAGCGGCAGAGAGGGCTAGGTCCAAAGGTTCATAGTTCTCCATCTTGGGAGTCGATCGAGCACGGCGTTGCCCTGGCTGTTCAGTTCCCGGGCAACTTGTTCCCAATTGTAGGATTCGATCAGCTTCGTGAGGACCGTTTTGGATTTTTGCCGAGTACGCCCACAGATGAGCGGCTACCAGAGCGCGCCAAGGGGCGAATGGGGCCAACCACTGTTGAGCCTGACCCTCTGAAATTTTGTCCGGCGACGCCAACAGTATCTGGAGTCCGCGCCGCACTCCTGCATCGCCATGGAGGGAGCCGTCCAACCAGCCGTAGCCTCGCAGTAGCGCGTAGTTGATGGTCCATGGGCCAATGCCGCGGATGGCGGACAACCGATTGCGGATTTCATCGATGGGTGGCGGCCCTGTCAGCCATGTATTCAGGGGAAGCTCGCCGCCTTCCGACAGGCGGCTGAGGATGCTCAGGGTTCTGGCCTTGGTTTTCGAGTAGCCGGCGCGGACTAGCGTTTCTTCGCTTAACCTGGCGATTGCCCGTGCGTCCGGATAACAAAAGATGCCGCTGGAATGTCTCAGGCCTGTCGTCTGGATCAGTTTGCGCCGTAGGGAAATTGCCGCAGCCACGCTGATTTGCTGACCGGTGATCGCCCAGGTCAGCGCCTCGAAAGGCGTAGCGGTGAGCGGCACTCGCAAACCGGACTGGTGTTCGATCAAGGTACCCAGTTGCGCATGGTCGCGGTGAGCCTCCTGGAATTCGGCAATGGGCTGGGTCAGCCCCAGCATATGCCTCGCCATGTCGAGTAAAGCATGATTCTCAACGTCGAATGGATCGCCGTCGACGGTTAAAAAAACCTCCGCACACATTTCACCGAATCGGATGCGCAGGCAGGCGGGACGTCCTGCCCAGGCGATACCTTTTTTGAGCGTCGGACCCTCCACCCGCTCGGACATTCCTGATTTATCACGGTAGTGAAATTCGAGTATATCTTCGGCACGAAAGTCGGCCGGTAGAGCCAGGGCACCGGAAAACTCGACGGTCATTGGTCGGCCTCACGCCGTAACAATTCGGCCTTGCGCGCGATGCCCCAACGGTAGCCCGATAAATCGCCGTCGATCCTCACAACGCGATGACAGGGAATCGCCACAGCCAGGGTATTGGCGGCACAAGCACCAGCGACCGCGCGCACCGCTTGGGGCGCACCGATACGCCGGGCAATCTCGCTGTAACTCACTCGACTGCCGGGTCGGATCTCCTGCAACGCTTGCCAGACCCGGCACTGAAACGCGGTACCGCGAATATCGAGCGGTAATTGCAGGCCTAGGGCCGGCGCTTCGACAAATCCAACCACCTGTGCTACCAACTGCTCGAAGTGTTGGTCGCCACCGACCAGTTGGGCCTTGGGGAAACGGTCCTGGAATTCACAAATCAAGGCTTCCGGATCGTCCCCGAGGGAGATCGCGCAAACGCCGCGAGCCGTCATGGCCACTAGGATGGAACCCAGTGAACAGGCTCCGAGAGCAAAGCGAATCTCCGTGTCCGCCCCGCCGGAACGGTAACGAGATGGAGTCATTCCCAACACGCGCTGCGATTCTTCGTAGAAACGCCCGCTGGAGTTGTAACCGGCGTCGTAAATCGCCGCGGTTATGTCCCCGCTCCGCCCCAATTCGGTCCGCAACCGCCTAGCACGGTGCGCAGCCGCATAGGCTCTGGGTGTCAAGCCGGTGACCGATTTGAAGAGGCGGTGAAAGTGGAAAGGGCTCATCGCTGCCCGCGCGGCCAGTTCGGTAAGGTTCAGCGGTTCATCCGCGGTTTCGATATGACGGCAGATAGCGGCGACGACTGCCGCTTGCCGTTCCCCCGACGCGGGTGCATCGGGCTTACACCGCCGGCAGGGGCGGAAACCCGCCTCTTCCGCCTCGACTCGACTGGCGTGGAACCGGACATTGTGGCGGTTGGGTTTGCGTGACGGACAGGAAGGTCGGCAATAGACGCCTGTGGTTTTCACTGAATAGTAAAACTGGCCATCCGCTGCCGGGTCGCGGGCGAGGACGGCGGCCCAGCAGGCATTCGCGTCGGTCATATTCGGAGTGTCGGGTACTTTCATCGGTTCCACGTCCAATCTACAGGGTCGGCATAACGTATCTGCCCCTCGCAGACCTTACACTCCGAAGCTTGCTTTTGAATTCGCCGGGGTTCGTAGACGTCAGTTTGCTATCCAGCTCGACATCAAGAAAGCGACCGTTTGACGCTATTTCGCTGCGGCGGCAGCGCCAAGACCGCCGCGTGCAAAGCCGCCAAAGCATCCCCAATCGTCCCGGCGATTTCCGCCGATTCGGCCATCCCGTTTTCATCGAGCTGGGAACCCGGCAGAGGCACGCTGACGGAAGCCTCTTCGATACCTGACACCGGCCGACAAGGTTCACGACTCATCGCCGCCACGTTCGCAGGCTTCCAAGGAAAGCAGCAAACTGGCTCTATGCTCACGGGCGACGACCTGCCAGGGCTGGTCCGAGAGCGCGCCTTCCAGTGCCCAGAGCAGGTTGAGGCTGATCTTGGCGCCGGACCGCTTGGCCAGCATAAAGGCGGCTACCGAACCCAACTGGCGCAGATGCTCGAATGACCGAACTCCCGCTGCGGCCAGGGTTGCGGCGGACTTCGGCCCCAGGTTCGCCAACCGCCGCAATTCCTCGACCGCCAAAATTTCGGCGGGCGATGAGCCATCGGACGGCGCGGCAGCGGCAAGACTCGTGGCTTGGATGGCGGCAGCGATGGCGGACTCTATGGCTGCTCGCGCCTGCGGGCTGTTCTTCCAGCAACTGGAACCGGCAAGCGCAGCGGCATCATGCAAGATGCTCGTTGCATCCGCTATCGCTAGTTGCCGGAGGCTGGAGAGACCCAATTGCTCCAATCGGGCGATCACGGTGGGGCCGACGCCCCTTACCGCCAGCAGAACCTCACGCTCGGACGGTGAGAACGGCACGGGGAACCTCCTTGGCATGTCACAACGCTTCGCGCGGTGTTGCACTTCTGTGATTTGGCCCTGGGCGCCATGTCTTCCACAGCGTTCTTACCCAGGTCATCTCAGTTCGGGCACATGTCCTAAATTGCGGCTTTAATGTCCTTTAGGACCCAGAGGTGATTTGCAACCCTATGCGTGGGTCAATTTTACCCGGATTCCAAAGGTTGGAGGACATCAATGATTCAAGAAATTAGTCAGAACAAATTGCCGTCATACGAGAGGTTCGTACAAGCAATATCGCCCCCAGGGACTAAACCATTTCGTGTCGGAATTCTCATCGGGCCAGGGTTCCTTCCGATGGACATGGTGGGTATCCATGCGGTATTCGGATTCTGCCCGGGAGTCGAAATTCATCTGCTGTGGAAATCCCTGGAACTAGTAGAAGGGTTTCCCGCTTGGTGGACAAAGCCCACGACTACTTTCGCCGACTGTCCGGAAACCTTGGACGTGTTGGCGATTCCAATGTTGGCCCCGGAAACCACGAACGATCCTGACGTAATTGCATTCGTAGCCGAGCAAGGCCGCAAAGCCAAATACGTGATCGGCGTTTGTAATGGCGTAGTGCTACTCGGTGCAGCGGGTCTTTTGAAGGGCAAACGGGTGACGACGAGCCTCAATTCGCTCCCTCTTCTTTCAGAGCTGGGCGCTGCGGAAGTCGTGACCACAGGCGGGGTGGTAGTGGATGGTAATTTGTATACGGCAAGGCCCAGCATTGGTGGTTTCGAGGCCGCGCTAATGGTGGCGGATAGTGCTTTCGGCCGTAAAACTGCCCATTTGGCCAATCTGGTCATCGAATACGACCCGCACCCACCACTTGGACCTGGAGCGGTAGAAAATACAGGCAAAGAAATTGCCGGCAAATATGAAGGTTTGATAGCCGAGATTATTCAGGAATATAGGCTCGGCGCGATCCCGGCCTATGAAGCGAGGAACTAACCTCATCTGAAAGCAACATTACCGCCTCCATCCCTTCTTGGAGGCGGTAATATTTTCTCCATCTTTGCACGATAGATGCGGAGCAATTCCAGAATGACCCGGCGATGAAGCGCAAAATTACTTTCTTCGTATATCCACAATTCGAATTGCTCGATTTGAGTGGACCCTGCGCCGCGTTCAATTTTGCCAACGAGTTCTACGACGCTCAATACGACATCAATGTCGTCTCTGCAACGGGCGGCTCGATAGTGGACAGAGCCGGCTTGAGTATCGGGACCGAACGGTTTGCCGGCACCGAGGACCATGAGACGATACTGGCGGTCGGAGGTCCCACGGCGCATCTCAACGCGTTGGATTCCTCAACCAAGGCGTTGCTTTCCGAAAACGCCCGCCGTGCCAAGCGGGTAGCGAGCGTCTGCACGGGCACATTTTTTCTGGCGGCAGCGGGCCTGCTCGATGGTCGCCGTGCCACTACCCATTGGCGCTATGCCGGAATACTGCAAACCCAATATCCCATGGTCCAGGTCGACATGGACCGGATATTCATCAAGGATGGCCATATCTGGACGTCCGCGGGAATGACGGCCGGTATAGACCTTGCTTTGGCGCTCATCGAAGATGATTTTGGCTCGACCGTCGCGAAGAGTGTTGCCAGAGATCTGGTGGTCTACCATCGGCGATTAGGCGGGCAGTCGCAGTTTTCCGCGATGTTGGACATTACGCCCACATCCGGGCGGGTCAGGGATGCACTGTGTTACGCGCGTGATCACTTGCGCGAAGCTTTATCGGTGGAACACCTGGCTGAAGTGGCCTGTGTCAGTTCCCGCCAGTTCAGCCGGATCTTTTTCAATGCCACGGGAACGACGCCGGCGAAAGCCATCGAGCGTCTTAGACTGGAAGTTGCGCGGCCGAGGATTGAGGAAACATCGGAACCACTCGAAATAATCGCTAGGGATGTTGGCTTTGCCAGCGCAGAAAAGATGTGCCGCAGTTGCGTGAGCATCTTCGGCCGTACCCCGCAAGAATTGCGGCGCACGGCCCGTAAGCTGGATGGTAGAGTAGCGCAGGGATGATGTTGACCTTTCTCGGTGGACACCTGATCTTGGAAAGAGGGAGTCCACGATACCAAGGCACGACATTTTAACAAGTCAAGTTTGCTGCATCCCGACCACCGCATCTTGAATTGCTGCCGCAATCCGATTTGACAGGTTTTCGTCAACAACCGCCCTGGCCAACATCACGCCTCCGATTAACATGGCGAACCTGACCAACGCGGCATCGATCGTGGGTTGACCCGTTGCGAGCGTCGCCTCTTCAGTGGCCAACCGGGCGGTCTTGAGCAATTCCGCTTCAAACACGCTGCGTATTGATTCCTCGGAGCGCCCCACTTCCGGGGTCAAGCTCTGCAGCCCGCAGCTCTCGGCAAGATCGCAAGTGCGTTTCTCGGTCATATAAAACCTAGCAAACTCCAGCCACCATGCTTTACCACATTCTCGCCGGAAACCCGCAATCCCCGCTCTCAGCTCCTCCATTCCGGAGACAATTACGGCGGAGAAAGCCGCCTTCTTCGAATTGAAGTGTCCGTAGAAGGCTCCCGAAGTTACGCCTGCCTCTTTTGCTAGGCCGTCCACGCCGATGCCGCTGTAGCCGGCTTTCCTAAAGCAGCGCCCCGCCGCTGCGAGGATGCGGTCGCGCGTTTCCTCTTTCTGAGTTGCCTTGTATCTCATGATCGCTCCGCACGGGAAGTCATCCAAAGCAGATTGTATCAAATGTAACGATCGTTACCCATTGACAAAATAACGATCGTTATGCAAATGTATATCACGGTCGTTATTCAATGGCCGCGATGATCGCGCACGCGACTATCCGAACATTCGTTATCAGGAGAATGGAAATGCCCTTGACCCTCACTCTTACCGAAGGCGTCCTGCCTAACGGCACCGAGAAACTGGCTGTCGCCCGAATCACGGATGCCATGCTGAAATGGCATGGGCTGGCCGGCAATAAAGTCATGACGCCCAATGTGACCGCTACCGTCCACGTGCTGCCCAAGCAAGCGACTTTTTCCGGCGGAAAGGAATTCTCCGGGGCCTGGGTCGAATGGAAGGTACCGTCTTTCGCGTTTGCCGATAGGGAAGTCCAGAAGGGCTTTTTTGCGGAGGCGACCGATATCATTCACGACCTGTCGGGCGGCAAGCAGTCCAAAGACCACATCTACATCAACGTGGTTCATGCGGTCGAGGGGGCCTGGAACCTGAATGGCGAGGCCATGACCAATGCGCAGCTCGGGGAAGCTATCGCGCAGGGCTGAGCTGACTAGGAACAGTGAGCGGTGATACCTCGCCGCTCACCGGCATCGTTTGAAAGTTTCGCTACACACGAATTGAAGGGGAATGTAATGAAGGGCAGCGTGGTTGATTGCTTGAAACAGCGGGTTTCCGAAAACTTCGGGAGCGCACAATGGACGTGGGCATGCGTCTTTTGGCTACCCGCCGTCCGACGAGAATACAGAACTGTCGTTACCAGCAGGTGGCCGTTGGATCAACCGGCTGAAGCAGGACGGAGATATCGCGCTAGGCATACCAGGACTTCCTCGGGCAACAGCCATCTATGATTCAACCATTCATGAAGCCGATACTTTCTGGATTTATTGCGGTTGTCGCTGCTTTCGCTGTTGGTGGTTGCGCTAACAACTCAGCAAAGCCAAACAATTCCAAGACGGGTTTTCCTACTTCCGAAATATCGCGAAAAGTCCTTGAAAGAACCGATATACCGGGTAGTGACGAAGAGTTAAGGCTCATGTTGGTTGAATTCCCGGCGCACAGCTCCAGCGTTCCACATATCCATCCTGTCGGCGGCTTGTGCTATGTCGTTGAAGGTCAGGCGGAGTCCCAATACGAAGGCGATGAATTAAAAACGATTCACGCCGGTGATTCGTATCAGGATCTCGCATCACGAAAACATGTGTTGTTTAGAAACGCCAGCGACACTGACCCGCTTAAATTTATTTGCACTGCCAAAATTAGAAAAGATCAACAATTCATGGTGCCAGTGCCATGACTTCAACATCGCCTAGCTCATTGCCATGGAGGGACGTTGCTACAGAACCAACGTGTTATCTTTAATATTGAAAGATAGGAAATTAAATGGCTATCAGCTCACCGTCTGGTCGAATGCGCCGGGCGACCTACCTATCCGACCTCTGCGATGAGTTGCAAATAATCCCGGTCCGCCGCGGTACTCCCCCACGCTCCTCATTACCCAAATTCGTTCCGTGGACGAATGCTTCGACTGTCAAAGGAAGCACCATTGTTTTCCGGGCTATCCGATAGGTTGAGCAATCGCCGTCAAGATTTGGCGCCTTGTATCGGGCATAGTTCGTCCCGTGAACAGAGAAGGAAGGATACGCGAGGCCAGGACAAAGACGTACGCGGCGCGATTCGGCAAGGTGCTCGACTACATCGAAGCCCACCTTGGTGAACGGCTGACCACGGAACGTCTGGGCCAGATCGCGAACTTCTCCAAGTTCCACTTCCATCGGCAATTTACCGCGTGTATCGGCACCAGCGTGGCACGATACATCCTACTGCTGCGGCTACGGCGCGCGACGTACCAGCTTGCTTTTGACCGTCAAGCCAAGGTCATTGATATTTCCCTGGAAGCAGGCTTTGAAAACCCGGAATCATTTTCGCGCGCGTTCAGGAACACCTTCGGCCAAACGCCATCCGGATTTAGGAGGCAACCAGACTGGGAGTCCTGGCACGAGCGCTACCGATTCCACATACCAGAAAGGAAAAGAACCGTGAATATCAATATCGTCGAATTCGAAACCACCCGCATCGCCGTGCTGGAACATCGCGGCCCGACCGAAAAGATCAATGATTCAGTTGGCCAGTTCATTTCCTGGCGCAAGGAAAGCGGGCTTTCGCCAAAACAGACCAGCCGAACCTTCGGCATCGCATACGACAACCCGGATACCACCGAGCCGGCGCGATTCCGCTTCGACGTTTGCGGTGAAGTGTCCGCCGAAGTGCCGCCCAATCCGCAGGGCGTAGTGACAAAGACCATCCCCGGAGGCCGCTGTGCACGGGTTCGGCATCGCGGTTCCCATCTCCGGATCGATGAAAGCATCTATCCGCTCTACCGCGACTGGCTCCCGGAAAGCGGCGAGGAATTGCGCGATTTCCCGCTCTATTTCCATTACCTCAATCTGCTGCCGGAAACGCCGGAGAGCGAACTGATAACGGACATCTATTTGCCGCTGAAATAGGGCAGGGCTGTTGAAAGGCATGCCTGGCCTTGGCGAGAGGTCCGCTTTTAATCGAAGCAGCTCAAATTGTTTCCCGAGTCAAGTGATTGACATTGCGAATATCCTCTGCAAATCTCCAAATCGTCAGAATGAAAGCCGGTCAGATGGTTAGCCTGACCGCTCCCAACTTGGGGGTATTTTCAGCCGCATTCGAAGCGGACCCACGACAAACTACAGGCGCTTTCACGCCTGCAGTTTGGCTGCGTCCGCCCTGAATGGCTTTCAACTTTCATGGCGGATGTGTCGCTTTACGCAACCATCAGGAGCAAACCATGAAATCGACTGACCACCTCATTTTCACCCTTCCGGGCACTTCTATGGCCCTGCATCGACTGGGTTATGGTGCCATGCAACTCGCCGGCCCTGGTGTTTTCGGGCTCCCACAGGATGCTTCTGCTGCCGTGACTGTTCTGCGCGAAGCGGTCGCCCTCGGGGTAAACCATATCGATACTGCGGACTTCTACGGTCCGCATACCACCAACCAAATCATCCAAAAGGCCCTTCACCCTTACCCCAAAGGCTTGGTGATCGTCACCAAAGTGGGGGTTCTCCGGGGGGATGACAAGTCGTGGCGGCCCGCCTGCTCAGCCCAGGAACTGACCTCGGCGGTCCACGACAACCTGCGTAACCTCGGTATGGAGGCGTTGGATGTGGTTAACCTGCGGGCCCCCGGCAACCACGGACCACAGGAAGGCTCCATTGAGGAACCGCTCGCCGCTTTGGTCAAACTCAAAGAACAGGGGCTTATCCGCCACCTCGGCCTGAGCAACGTCACCGCGAGGCAATTTGCACAGGCACAGTCCATGACCGAAATCGTCTGCGTTCAAAACAAATACAACTTGGTGCATCGCGCCGATGATGCATTCGTCGATGACTTGGCCGCAAAGGGCATCGCGTTTGTTCCGTTCTTTCCACTGGGCGGATTCGTGCCACTACAGTCCTCAGCGCTGGAGGAAGCGGCACGCTCGCTAGGAGCTACGCCCATGCAGGTCGCGCTGGCGTGGCTGCTTCAAAGGTCTCCAAACATCCTTCTCATCCCCGGCACCTCGTCGGCAACTCACCTCCGGGAGAACCTCAAGGCGGCAACGCTGCAACTCACCCCGCAGGCGCGGGCGGCCTTGGACTCCATCCCAGGGGGCGAGCGGACGGCCGGCCAGGATGGGTTAGGCGGCGCGGTAACGCAATGCGCGAGAATTGGGCAGTGACTGTCTTCGGGCTGGTCTTGGCGCTGCTTGGCCCCATTCTCGTTGCCGACGCTAGCGAGAAGTTCATACACCGGTCCTATCGTCTAGGCTGGCTGCTGCTAGCCCAGGCGGGACTGGTAGCCGTGGTCGCAGCGATTCTGTCGCTCGTGTTCTTCTGGGAGCGGAGCCCGGCCTCGTCCATTGGTCTGCGAGCTTTGACTCTTCAGACACTCGCATCAGGTCTTGCCCTCGCCGCGTTCTTCCGATACGTCTTTTCTCCAATGGCATACAGGGCGCTCCGACGATCGAGACTCGGTGGCTTCGCGAAAGGCCTTTCGGAGCTCCAAGGGCTTCCCGTCTGGTACCTCGTTCTTGCCGTGATCATCGGCGGTGTCGCGGAGGAGATCTTGTATCGTGGCTACGCGATTGAACGTATTGCGGACTTGACGGGAAGTCTGTGGCTGGCCGTGACGGTGCCTGTTGCCGTCTTCGCGATAGCGCACGTACCGACGTGGGGCAGGGGCGTCGCCCTAACTACGCTTGTGTCAGGCGGGATCTTCGCGGCTTTCTACCTTTGGCAGCGCGATCTCACGGCATGTATCGTCGCTCACGTTGTTACCGATTTCGCGGGCATCGTGGTCGGGCTTGCTAGAGTCGACAGGCGCGCTATGAAGTCGCTGTCCAACGAATAAGGTTTGATCGTGAGAGCGAAGCGAACCACGATCTGAGCAGGCTGTTGGACGAGCCCGGCCCTTGAGCGGGGCGCGGGCTATGAAAATAGCTTTTGGAGTTTCAGGTTCGGAGAGGCCGGACGGAGTTGTGAGCCTCACCGAAAGAAGATAAATTGTTACCTCAGTTTCCCAAATTGTGCATTTTCTCCGCGTTCGGTGGGCTTCGCAGGATACCGCTATGACTGATTTGATTCCGCCCTGGCCGCTGTTTTCCACTTTCCTGATCGCGAGCTTTATCCTTGCCGTCACGCCGGGTCCCGGTGTGTTTTATATCGTTACGCGCAGCCTCGCTCAGGGGCACCGCTCGGGGTTGGCGTCCGTGGCTGGCGTCGCGGTTGGCAACTTCGGCAACGCGCTTGCTGCCTCGATCGGACTTGCCGCTTTGTTCGCAGTCTCTTCGCTCGCTTTCTCCGTGGTCAAGTACGCCGGCGCCCTCTATCTTGTTTTCCTGGGCGTTCAAATGCTCCGTTCGTCCCCCATGGGAAATTCGGACTCTGTACCAATAGCTGCGCCATTGGGCCGTGTCTTTCGCGACGGTTTTGTCGTTGCGTTGCTCAACCCCAAGACTACGGTTTTCTTTGCTGCATTCCTGCCTCAATTCATGGGTCCCGACGCACTCCCCATATTTCAGAGTACTGTGCTCGGTGCGCTCTTTGTGGGGATCGCCGCAGTAACCGATAGCGTCTATGCTGTGACAGCCGGCGTGGCCGCGCCCGCTTTGCGTCGCCGTGGCTTTCGCAACTTGGGTCGACGTCTCGGTGGCGGTGTGTTCATTGGTCTTGGTTTCTTCACGGCGCTGGCAGGGTCGAGGAGCACCCAATAGGCCCACACCGTCTCCCAAACCCGCGCATGACCTTCTTTCGGCCAATCTCCGCGCCATTCCCAAGGGCATCGCTTATGGCCTACCCCATGGCCTGGGAGCGCAGTTTGCCCAGTTAGACCGCCGGGTTGCGGATGACGTACTTTACTAGGGCATCCAAGTCCGGTTCTGCCCTATCCGGGGCGGTGCCGAGCTCTTCCATCGGACTGTCGAGACGATTGACCCAGTAAGTCGGATAGCCAAACCATTTTGCATCGGCTACATCCCAGCCGGCGTAGGCGATAAACAATATGGCTTCACACTTCAATTTCAGGGCATCAACGGCCAGTTGATATGCCCGAGGGTCCGGTTTATAGGTCCTGATCCTGTCAGTGTTCAGCACGTTCTCGAATATTCCATCCAGGCCGGATCGCTTGATGCCGCGATCAAGCATCGAATGTGTCCTATTCGATAGGAAGACCAACCTCAGCCCTGCCTTGCGCAACGCTTCAACGGCTGGCGGCACATCAGGCCAAACCTTGAGATCCGAATACGCCGAAAGCAGCTCTTGGCGCTTGCTTGGCGGGATATCCAAATGTAGCTGCTTCGAGGCAAACGCCAAAGCTATCCTCGGTGGCTGTTAGGAAATCCACATAATGTCCGGATAGTGCTTGCAACCACTGATATTCGATTTGAACCGAAGGCCCAGCCGGGTTTGTATAGCTGGTGCCGAAACAGCTTCCTTGACCAGGGCGCTGCTCACCGTGAAAAGCAGAAATTCTCTTCTATTCAAAGCCATGACTCCTTATTGCGCCGGTTGATGCGGAGAACGGACTACGAACGGAAAAGATTGACCTCAGATCATTCGCGAAATGCGCTCGCCAGTCGGAATGCAAACACCAGCCTCGCATTCTATCCGCTGAATCAACCTGGACGTGATTTCCAGGTAGCCGCGTGCATTGGGATGAATGCCGTCGCTGCTCCACAGGGCCGGATCGAATGGAGTCGACAGGGGTGCCATGTCCAGGCAGATTGCCCTGTACTTCGAAGCCAGACGCTGGATGATCGCGTTTGCCGTCGTGATATGTCGATGCAGGCGTAACCCTATCGGACCAGGCAATGATGCCAGCAGGGGAAACTTCGGCAATGTGGCGGTTGCCAGTGTCGCATCGAGACAGGCAAACGCTTCAAACATCTGGCCGAGGTTCGCTTCAAAGCCCTTGGGGTCCCAAGTCCTGCCCAGAATGTCATTGCCACCGGCGACGATGCTGACCAGATCCGGTTTCAGCGCCAATGCGGGTTCCAGCTGCCGGTCACGGATTTCGGCGGAACTCAGGCCAGGCTGTGCCAGATTGGTGTACTGCAAGCCGGCATGGGAAAGCCGGAGTGCGGCGGCCAGACGGTCCGCGACGCCCAAGGGCTCGATGCCCTCAACGCCGTCCCCGAGACCGACGGTGAAGCTGTCACCCATCGCGACATAATGGCGCCAGGGATGCATGGGCCTTACCGCCACACTTCAACCCTGCCAACGCCGTAAGACTACGCTGGCGTTCACTCCGCCGAAACCGAAGCCGTTGGACAAGGCGTGCTCGATGGCCATGGGCCTGGGCTTGCCGCTCACGAGGTCCACACCATCGGCGGCCGGATCGGGATTTTGCAGATTCAGCGTGGCGGGCACGAGCTGGTCGCGCAGGGCCAGCACGGCAAAAATGGCTTCAATGCCGCCGGCCGCCCCCAGCATATGGCCGGTGGCCGATTTGGTCGAAGTCACGGCGATGCGCCATTTCCGGCCGAACTGGGCCTTGATGGCTTCCAGTTCCCCACGGTCTCCCAGCGGCGTGGAGGTCGCATGGGCGTTCAGATGCTGCACGTCCGCCGCGGTAAGGCCCGCCTGCTGCAAGGCGGCCTGCATGGCGCGCCGCGCTCCGCTGCCATCCTCGGGACCCGCAGTCAGGTGATAGGCATCGGCACTGGTGCCGTAGCCCAGGATTTCGGCGACGGGCTTGGCGCCTCGGGCCAGAGCGTGCTCCAGCGCCTCGATGACCAGCAGGCCGGCACCTTCCCCCATCACGAAGCCGTCGCGCCCACAGTCGAAAGGCCGGGATGCCTGTTCCGGCCTGTCGTTAAAGTGGGTGGATAGAGCACGGGCGGCAGCGAATCCCCCCAGACTGACCTTGTCGATGCAGGCTTCCACACCGCCGCACAACGCGATGTCCGCTTCGCCGCAGCGAATCAGCCGCGCCGCGTCGCCGATGGCTTGCACGCCCGCCGCGCAGGCGGTCACCGGAGACCCCAGTGGCCCCTGGAAACGGTGGCGGATGGACACGTGGCCGGCGGCCATGTTGACGAGAAAGGACGGGATCGTGAAAGGCGACAGGCGCTGCACGCCCCGCGAGTCCGTGGTGCGTACGGCGTTGACGATGGCCGGGAAGCCGCCGATGCCGGAGGCGATGATCGTGGCGGTGCGCTCGCGCCCAAGGGCATCGGTGGGCCTCCAGCCCGCCTGGGCAATGGCCTCTTCCGCTGCCGCCAGGGCAAACAGGATGAAACGGTCCATCTTGCGTTGATCCTTGGGCGTGGCAGCCACATCAGGATCGAAGCCCGCTTCCGGGTCTTCCGCCTTAGCCGGCACGATGCCACCTACCTTGGCTGGCAAATCGGCAATCGTCTCTTCGGGCAGGGCCCTGATACCGGAACGCCCAGCGATCAGACGCGACCAAGCGGTTTCCACCCCGCAGCCCAGAGGCGAAACCAAACCCATACCTGTGACCACGATGCGTCGCTTCTTCATGTTCCCGACTCCTTATCTTGAAAAGACGCGCTGGCGTGACGCTCACGGATGCGCGCCGCCCGTGCGCGAACCTTGGCGCTAGCCGTAGGTCCCGGTTGCAGCGTCACGTTGTCCGGTGTGATCGGTTTTCCGGTGTTCCGATCGACCAGAATTGGTTCCAGCAGCCGGCCGGATTCTCGGTCTGCCAACTGGACGGAGATGCCATCGGGGGTAAGGTGCCTGTTTCCCCAGGCGAGTAGCGCCGCCAGCACTGGAAAGAAGTCACGGCCTTGGGGCGTCAGCCTGTATTCGTAGCGAGGCGGCCGTTCGTTGTACCGGCAGCGCTCGAGCAACCCGTTTTCGGTCAGGTGTTTCAGCCGCCGCGTCAGGATATTGGTTGCGATGCCAAGGCTCGCCTGGAATTCGTCGAAGCGGGAAAGACCGTGGAACGCATCTCGAAGGATCAGAATGCTCCACCATTCGCCGACCCGCTCCAAGGCGCGGGCGGCCGGGCAGTTCATATTCTTGAAGCTTGTACGTTGCATAATGCAAGTTACTATATCCGTCTAACTTTCATCATGCAAGTAGAGAGGCAATTCCAGACCGGCCTCGATCTGATCTGCTATCGAACGAAAACCTCGCCGGCCAACGGGCTGTTGCTATGCGCCTGGCGGCAAGCGCTCCGAAGTCCGCAGATTGCTATCGCGCTCGAATCGCTCCATCGCCAAGACGATGAGGCGCTCGATCAAATGCCGAGGTTGATCACCACCTAGAACCCGGCTTCGGCGATCGCGTCGAACTGCCGTTCGCTGGGCTGACCGGAAGCGGGGAGTGTGGCGTCGAGTTCCCAGTAGTTGTGGAGCCGGCTATTCCGCCGTCGCTCATAGATGGCGCGCCTCGATCCACAGCCGGGCATGTCCTACCTGTTCATGCCAACGGTTGAACTGAGAGCGGTATTGGTCGAATGGCTCGGAGAGCGTGGAACGCGGGTCTTCGCTGAGTGCGTACGCCATGCCTTCGATGAACCACTCGGGCATCCGCCACACTTGGATCATGCCCAGCTTCTCATTTTGAAGGTGATGGATCATTTCATGCCGCACATAATGCGGTTTCCAGGCGCGTGGGCTGATGACGATGCCGAAAGTGCCTATCGTGGCGGCCGACCGTTTACCGAGCCCGAAGGATTGAAAGCAGGCTTCGG
>JAQTYA010000155.1 GCA_028688525.1 Methylococcus sp.
GAGCTGGTCGTCGCCGCCGACGGGCGGTTTTCGACGGTACGCGAATGCGCGGGCTTGACCCTGGTCGAGCGGGGCGTGCCTATCGACGTGCTCTGGCTGCGGGTACCCCGAGATGCCGGCGACCCAGCTCCCGCGCTGGGCCATTTCCGCAACGGCAAGATGATGGTGATGATCAACCGCGGCGAATACTGGCAATGCGGGGTCATCATCTCTAAGGGCGGATTCGGCGATATTCAAAGGTGGGGTCTGGCCGCATTCCGCGACTACGTCGCATCCATCGCCCCGTTCTTGCAAGGCAGGTTGGATGGCCTCGCCCATTGGGACGACGTCAAACTGTTGACCGTGCAGATCAACCGTTTGCGCCGCTGGTTCCAGCCCGGCCTGCTGTGCATCGGCGACTCCGCCCACGCCATGTCACCGGCCGGCGGCGTAGGCGTCAATCTCGCCATTCAGGACGCCGTAGCTGCGGCCAACGTCTTGGCCGAAAAGCTACTCCTGGGCACCGTCACCCCCGCAGACCTCGAAAAGGTCCAGCGGCGCCGCGAATGGCCGGTCCGGGCGACGCAGGCCGTTCAGTCCTTTATCCACCGCAAGATGATCGGCGGTCCAGCCGCCGCATTGCCTCTGCCCGTCCGCCTGCTCCGGACCTGCCCGCCGCTGCGCCGGCTGCCGGCGCGTATGATCGGGCTCGGACTCCGGCCCGAACACGTGCAGACGCCAGAACAGCCTGCGCCCTAAAACCGGCGCGCATAAAAAAGGGCGTCCGAGGACGCCCTTTTCGTTTGCCGAAACCGCCCCGGATCAGATGTGATAGGCGGTCTCGCCGTGCTCCCGCACGTCCAGCCCTTCGCGTTCAACCTCTTCGGATACCCGCAGACCGACGAGGGCGTCGACGATCTTGTAGGACACGAAGGACACCGCGCCGCTCCAAACGATGGTGAGCCCCACGCCCCAAGCCTGGCTGATCACCTGGGTCAGCATGTCGTACTCGGCCACGGCGTTGGCGACGTAGTCGTACACGCCGGTGCCGCCCAGGGCAGGAGAGGCGAAAACGCCGGTACCCAAAGCGCCGATGATGCCGCCCACGCCATGCACGCCGAACACGTCCAGCGAATCGTCATAGCCCAGCGCGTTCTTCAGGCTCGTCACGGACCAGAAGCAGATGACGCCCACCAGCAGGCCCAGCACGATCGATCCCATCGGGCCGACGAAGCCGCAAGCCGGGGTGATGGCAACCAATCCTGCAACCGCGCCGGAAGCACCGCCCAGCATGCTGGGCTTGCCGCGGGCGATCCACTCCACGGCCGACCAGGACAGCGTGGCGGCAGCGGTAGCCAGCATCGTGTTGACGAAGGCCAGAGCCGCAGTGCCGGTCGCTTCGAGGTTAGATCCGGCGTTGAAGCCGAACCAGCCCACCCACAGCAGGGATGCGCCGATCATGGTCATGGGGACGCTGTGTGGCGCCATCGCTTCCTTCTTGAAGCCAAGGCGCTTGCCTACCAAGATACAGCCGACCAATCCTGCGATACCGGCGTTGATATGCACCACGGTGCCGCCGGCAAAGTCGAGCGCACCTTTCTGGAACAGGAAGCCCGCCGTCGCTAGAGCTTTTTCGCCCGCCGCAGCGTCGGTATAGGCGTCGGGGCCGGCCCAATACCACACCATGTGGGCGATCGGCAGATAGGAGAAGGTGAACCAGAGCACCATGAACAACAACACCGCACTGAACTTCATGCGCTCGGCAAAGGCGCCCACGATCAACGCCGGGGTAATGCAGGCAAAGGTGAGCTGAAACGCGACATAGATGAGTTCGGGGATAACCACACCCTTGCTGAACGTCGCGGCTACGGAACTGGGCGTCACGCCCGCCAGGAACGCCTTGTCCAAACTACCGAAGAAAGCGTTGCCTTCAGTGAAGGCCACGCTGTAGCCATAGACCGCCCAGAGCACCGCCATCAGCGAGAAAATCACGAAGACCTGCATCAGCACAGATAGCATGTTCTTGGCGCGTACCATGCCGCCATAGAACAGCGCGAGGCCGGGGATCACCATCAGAGTGACCAGTACCGTGGCGACGATCATCCAAGCCGTGTCGCCCTTGTCCGGCGTGGGTGCGGCAGCTTGCTGCACCGTCTCGACGATGGTTTCCACGATCTCGCCGACGCCTTCGGCCATTGCCGCCGTACCGAAACCCAAGCCCGCCAACCCGGTCAGGGAAATCAAGATTTTTTTCATTTGAAGGTTCTCCTATCGTCCTTATCGTTTATAGGGCGTCCGGACCGGTTTCGCCGGTGCGGATCCGGACGACCTGTTCCAGCTCAGCTACGAAAATCTTGCCGTCGCCGATCTTGCCGGTATTGGCCGTCTTGGTGATCGCCTCGATCACGGACTCGAGCTGATCGTCGGCGATGGCCACTTCGAGTTTTACCTTGGGCAGAAAGTCCACGACGTACTCCGCGCCACGGTATAATTCGGTGTGGCCTTTCTGCCGCCCGAACCCCTTGACCTCGGTCACGGTGATGCCGGTGATACCGACCTCGGATAGGGCCTCCCTGACGTCATCAAGCTTGAAAGGCTTGAGTATTGCGGTAACGAATTTCATGCAGGTCTCCTTGGTTATAAGGTTTACACGGCCTCCCCCGCCGCCTTGAAAAGTATGGGGCAGACCAAAATCCAATGGCTCCATTCGTTAAAAAGCAGGAGCCATGCCATCAGGAAAACTGGCGCGATAGACCTCTATAGCCTTGTCATTGCCGAGGGAATGCACCTAGATTTGTCAAACATCCGTAATAGAACGCACCAATTTAATGCGCGCGGCAAATCGTCCGGCGCTCGCCCAACCTCCCGAATAACCGCCATGATCGATAAGACCACCCTCGACGAACTTTCCAAACGCCTGGCCGACGCCGTTCCCACTGGATTGCTCGGCGTCCGCGACGAAGTAGAGAAGAACTTCCAGGCTGTGCTACAGGGCGCTCTGAGCCGTTTGAACCTCGTGAGCAGGGAGGAATTCGACGTGCAGCGCGCCGTTCTGGAACGGGCGCGCACCCGCTTGGAACAGCTCGAAGCCCGGATCGCCGAACTGGAAAAACAACTGCCTCCGGCCTGAAACCGGCCATGGCGCTCGCCATCGTCCACAGCCGGGCCCGCCAGGGCATCGAGGCGCCGGAAGTCACGGTAGAAGTCCATATCGCCCCGGGCCTCCCCAACCTCACCATTGTGGGGCTGCCGGAAACCGCCGTGCGCGAAAGCAAGGACCGGGTGCGCGGCGCGCTGATCACTACCGGCTTCGAATTTCCGGCGCAGCGCATCACCGTCAACCTGGCTCCGGCCGATCTGCCCAAGGAGGGCGGCCGTTTCGACCTGCCGATCGCGCTCGGTATCCTGGCCGCGTCCAAGCAACTCCGCGCCGAGCGGCTTGCGGATGTAGAGTGTGTCGGCGAATTGGCCCTGACCGGCGAACTGCGCCCGGTGCCCGGGGCCCTACCGGTCGCCCTCCAGTCCCGCCGCGCCGAGCGGGATCTGATCTTGCCTTGGGACAATGCCGGTGAGGCGGCCCTGGTCTCCGGAGCCTGCGTGCTCCCGGCCCGCCATCTGCTCGACGTCTGCGCCCATCTGGACGGCAGCCGACCTCTCGCCGCTGCCGAATCGCGCACCGAAGCGCCTCCGGCAAGCGAGGAACTTCCCGATTTCTCCGAAGTCCGCGGGCAGTTCCAGGCCAAGCGCGCGCTGGAAATCGCCGCCGCCGGCCGCCACAATCTGCTGATGCTGGGGCCGCCCGGCACCGGCAAATCCATGCTGGCCGCCCGCATGCCCGGTATTCTGCCCGAGCTGACCGAGGACGAAGCGCTGGAAACCGCAGCGGTCGCCTCGGTCAGCGGCATGCCGTTCGACCCGGCGGCCTGGCGGCGTCCCCCGTTCCGGGCGCCGCATCACACCGCCTCCGCTCCGGCTCTGGTCGGCGGCGGCAGCAGCCCCAAACCCGGCGAAATTTCGCTGGCCCACAACGGCGTGCTGTTCCTGGACGAGTTGCCTGAATTCGACCGGCGGGTGCTGGAAGTCCTGCGCGAGCCTTTGGAAAGCGGCGGCATCACCATTTCCCGCGCCGCCCAGCGGCTGGATTTCCCGGCCCGCTTCCAGCTGATCGCCGCGATGAACCCCTGCCCCTGCGGTTATCTGGGCGACGCCTCCGGGCGTTGCCATTGTTCGGCGGAACAAGTCTCGCGCTACCGCATGCGCATCTCCGGCCCCCTGTTGGACCGGATCGACATGCACATCGAAGTCGCCCGACAGGATACGGCCAGCCTGATGGATACCGCCTCCACCGGGGAAGAGACCAGCGCAGCGGTCCGCACCCGGGTGATCGCGGCACGTGAAAAAGCCCTAGCCCGCAGCGGCCAGCCCAACGCCCTGCTGGCACCGCGACAGATCGACCGTTACTGCATGCCCGATAACGCGGGACGGGCGCTGCTGGAACAAGCCATGGATCGGCTTAACCTTTCGCACCGCGCCTACCACCGCATCCTCAAGCTGGCCCGTACCATCGCCGATCTCGCCGGCAACCCAGCGGTCAGCGCCGCCCATATCGGCGAAGCCATCAGCTACCGGCGCCTCGACAGGGCGCCCTCCGCCCGATGACCGGCCTCAATCCCCAGCAGCATTCGGCGGTCACCACGCTGGACTGCCCTCTGCTCGTGATCGCCGGTGCCGGCAGCGGCAAGACCCGCGTCATCACCGAGAAGATCGCCTACTTGATCCGGCAGGGCACCGCGGCCCGCCACATCGTCGCCGTCACTTTCACCAACAAAGCCGCGCGCGAGATGAAGAGCCGGGTCGGCAAGCTGGCCGACGACAAGTCGCTGCGGGGACTGACGGTCTCCACCTTCCATGCCCTGGGCCTAGAGATCGTCCGCCGCGAACACAAGGCGCTGGAACTCAAGGCGGCCATCTCCATCTTCGACGAACAGGACCGGCAGGCTTTGCTGCGGGAACTGGTCCGCCATGGCGACCACCGCTTCGACCCGGAAGAAGTCGACGCCTACGCCGCGCGCATCTCGCGCTGGAAGAACCGCTTCGTCACGCCCGACCGTGCCGGCATGCTCGCCGAGCCCGGTGCGGCTGAGACCGCCGAGCTGTACCAGGCCTACATGCGCCACATGAAGGCTTATAACGCGGTCGATTTCGACGACTTGATCCTGCTGCCGGTGATGCTGTTCCAGCAGCACCCGGAGGTACTGGACAAATGGCGCAACCAGATCCGCTACCTGCTGGTCGACGAATACCAGGACACCAACCAGACCCAGTACGAACTCATCAAGCTGCTCACCGGCAGTCTAGGCAAGTTCACCGTGGTCGGCGACGACGACCAGTCCATCTACGCTTGGCGCGGCGCCCAGCCGGAAAATCTGGCCCAGCTCCGCAACGACTTTCCGAGGCTCAAGGTCATCAAGCTGGAGCAGAACTACCGCTCCATGGGCCGCATCCTCAAGGCCGCCAACCAACTCATCGGCAACAATCCGCACATCTTCGAAAAGAGGCTGTGGAGCGCCATGGGCCACGGCGACCCGATCCGAGTGCTGAGGCACCGCGACGAAATCGCCGAGGCACGCCAGATCGCCGCCGACATCGTCCACCACAAATTCCGCCACAACACCGGCTTCGCCGACTACGCCATCCTCTACCGGGGCAACCACCAGTCGCGCCTGTTCGAGCGAGCACTGCGCGAATTCAGCGTGCCTTACCACATCAGCGGTGGCATGTCCTTCTTCGGCTATACGGAAGTGAAAGACGTCATGGCCTACTTGCGGCTGCTGGTGAACCCGGACGACGACGCCGCCTTCCTGCGCATCGTCAACGTCCCGCGCCGCGAGATCGGCCCCACCACGCTGGAAAAACTCGGCCAATACGCTAACCGCCGCCACATCAGCCTGTACGCCGCCTGCTTCGAATTAGGCCTCGAGCAATCCCTGCCCGCCAACGCCATCCAGCGCCTGCATCGCTTCGGCGAGCACATCGCCGATACCGCCGACCGCGTGGCGCGCGGCGATACCTTCAAGGTAATCTACGAGTTCATCGGCGCGATCGGCTACGAAAGCTGGGTTCGGGAAAACAGCAACGACGCCAAATCCGCCGAACGCAAATTCGGCAACGTGCGGGAACTGATCGACTGGCTTCAGCGCATCGCCGAGAAAGACGGCGAAAACCACAGCCTGGCCGAAACCGTAGCCAAAGCCATGCTGCTCGACGTGCTGGACCGCAACCAGGAAGACGCCGCCGGCGACCGCGTCAGCCTCATGACCCTGCACGCCGCCAAAGGCCTGGAATTCCCTTACGTCTACCTGGTCGGCATGGAGGAAAACCTCCTGCCCCACCAAACCAGCATTGACGAAGACAACATCGAAGAAGAGCGCCGCCTCGCCTACGTCGGCA
>JAQTYA010000156.1 GCA_028688525.1 Methylococcus sp.
CTCGGATTTAATCCGAGCGCAGCCCGTAAACCGCAGCTACACCGGCCAGTGCCCATGATAAAAGCTAAAAACCAGACCTTGGATCGCCGCTATGAGCGTTGGATCAGAGCGCTTGCCCGTCAGGAACCCTGATCCTCAGGGAACGAGTGCTATCGGCATACCTCCGGCGACGGCGCGCATCGCGGGTTACCGGCCACGGTTGCGCATCAGCGAATGCGGGACCGTCGCATCGGTCGGGGACGGCATCGCCTGGGTGACCGGACTGCCTTCGGCAGCCATGGACGATGTGCTGGCTTTCCAAGATGGGAGCTGGGCCGTAGTGTTCGCCCTGACCCAGAAACGCATCGGCGCCGTGCTACTGCATCAGACCGACGAGCTTACCGCCGGTACCGCGGCGCGGCTGGCGGGTAGAACCCTCGACATTCCTGTCGGCGAAGCCCTGCTCGGGCGGGTGATCGACCCCATCGGCAACCCGCTGGATGGGGGGACCGCGTTCGAATCGCATAGCCGGCGCCCGCTCGATAACCCCTCGCCGCCCATCGTCGCCCGCGACTTCGTCCAGCAACCGCTCTATACCGGCACCCGTATCGTCGACACCCTGGTGCCGATCGGCAAAGGCCAGCGCCAGCTCATCATCGGCGACGAAGGTACCGGCCGCAGCAGCCTAGCGATGGACGCCGTGTTGAACCAGCATGGCCGCGGCGTCCGCTGCGTTTACGTGATGATTGGCCAGAAGCGCTCCGCCGTGGTCGGCACCATCGACTTGCTGCGCAAGCACGATGCCCTCGCCTACACCACGGTTGTGGTTGGGGAGGCGGGCGCCTTGGCCGGCCTCAAATATCTTGCCCCCTTCGCCGGCTGCACCGTGGCCGAGAGCTGGATGGCGGACGGCCACGACACCCTCGTCGTCTACGACGATCTCAGCACCCACGCCCAGACCTACCGCGAGCTTTCGCTACTGCTGCGAAGACCGCCGGGGCGGGAAGCCTATCCCGGCGATATTTTTTACCTGCATGCCCGGTTGCTGGAGCGCGCCACGGTGCTGAACGCGGCCAACGGCGGCGGCAGCATGACGGCCCTCCCCATCGTCGAAACCCGGCTGGGCGAGATCGAGGCCTATATCCCTACCAACTTGATCTCGATCACCGACGGCCAGATCTACCTCGATCCGGACCTGTTCGCCTCGGGCTTCAAGCCGGCGATCGACGTGACCCGCTCGGTCTCCCGCATTGGCGGCAAGGCCCAGCATCCTCGCATCAAGGACGAGGCTGGACGGATGAAGCTGGACTATCTGCAATTCCTCGAACTGGAAATTTTCACCCGCTTCGGCGCCCGGCTGGAAAGCGCGATGGAGGCGAGGATACGGCGAGGCCGTTTGCTGCGCGAAATCCTGCGGCAGGAACGCCTGCAGCCGCTGCCGCCGGAGTTCCAGCTCGCCTGGATGACGGCCTATAACGAAGGCCTGCTGGATACGGTTCCGCCGGCCGATATTCAAAGCCGCCTGCAAGAACTGGATGCGGCCATACGGAACGGCAGCCCCGCCCTCGAAGCCCCGCGCCCCGAATGGCTGGCCTGGCTGCGGGCAACATTGCCGCAAACCGGGACATGAGCCGGCGCCATACCCTCCGCCGGCGGATGAAAACGCTGGGCGAAATCTCCGGAATCCTCGATTCGATGCGAACCTTGGCCTTGATCGAGAGCCGCCGGCTGATGCGCTCCGTTGAATGCCAGTACCATTTGGAAACGGCGCTGCGGACTACCGCCGAAGAACTGTTGGGCTGCCATCCGGCACTGCTCCCCGAAGCCGAACCTGCCAAAACCGCCTGGCTAGTGCTCGGCTCGGAACGCGGCTTCTGCGGCGACTTCAACGCCCGTCTGCGCGCAGCCCTGGAACCGCGGCGGGCTCCCCAGGCGCCGCTCATCGTCGTAGGCAGCCGGATCGGCGCCGAACTCGCAGCTCTCGACATCCCGGTTTACCGAAACCTGCCCGGCCCGATGACCGCGGATGAAACCGGCGAACGCCTCCCCGCCCTCATCGACGCCATCAACCAACTCATCGGCGACCGCGGCCCGCTCCGCGTGGTGGCGCTGCACCATGCCGACGACGCCGAAACAATCCTGGAAACGCGGATCATGCCGCCTTTCGGCAATCCCTCCGCGCCGCCCTCGCGCCCTTATCCGCCTTTCCTGTACCAAACGCCTGCCGCTGTCTTCGGCCACCTGGTCGAACACTATCTCTTCGCCCTACTGCATTGGCTGTTGGACCGCTCTCTCCTCAGCGAACACCAATACCGGATTCGCCACCTGGACGGCGCTACACACTGCATCGACGATACCCTGGAAGCCCTGCGCTCCGGCAATCATCGGCTGCGCCAGGAAGAAATCACCGAAGAACTCCAGGTCATCCTGCTCGGCGCGGAAGCCTTAGACCCGGTCTGAGTGCCACCCAGCCGAGTGCGTTATTTGCTCTCCTGATGAGTCATATCGCTCATATTCAGCCCCTCCTAATACTTCATTGTCTTGATCTGATAACCATTATCATCTGGCACGGTCCATGCGATTAGACCAGCGTCCGCGCCTCTCTCATGAAGTGCGGCCCACGATCATTACAACAAAACAAATCGCATAGATGAAAAACCATGAATAACATCAAAACAACTCTGCTCAGCGCAGCCATCACCAGCAGCATGCTGGTCTCCTCGCACGCCATGGCGCACGCCGGCATTTACGGCAGCCACGACGTTTGGATGACCTACAAGGACGCCAACGGCAAGGAAATCGTCAACGTCGGCGGCTTCCTCGAAGGCACCTCGCCCATCATCGACGTCACGCTGTCCCACACCTGCGCGCACGAAGCGCCCTACCCCAACAACACCGCTGCCGGCGTCGTCGCGCCGATCGGCACCAGCGCCCTGCTGCTCAACGGCGCGGTCTACGAAGCCAATAAAAATGCTTACTCTAGCCAGGGTTTCATGGACAGCCTCCTGGCCAACGGCATCGAACCGGTAGCGAGCCAATTCAAGGCCCAAGACGCCTCCAGCGGCAACGCCTGGAACTACACCCTGACCGGTTATCCCTCAGGCACCCAGACCGGCGGCGCCACCGGCCCAAAGTCGCTGGCCGCACCGGAGTTCAAATACAGCCCTGAAGTAGCCAAGGGCACCCAATGGAGCACGCCCGTCGCCCCGTTCGTCGACAGCCACGGCGGCACGCATTCGGATGAGCCCTACGCTTACATGTGGACCGGCAGCAACTTCCCCAACGAACGCTACGGCGTCATCACGCTCAAACCGACCCTGCCGAAGTTCCCGAAAAATGCGGCGGCCGGGGTTCCGGGCCGCTGCGCTACTCAGGCCGTCTTGTTCTTCCCGACCATGCAAGTCTGCAGCAAAGCCAAGGAAGCCCATCAGAAGAAAATCATGGTCTGGCAGATGGCGCCGACCGCCGGCTTCGACTGGAGTACCATGGGCGAAAGCACTAAGCTCAACTCCCCCAGCCTGACCGTCAACCGCGACCTCATCAGCAACCCCATCCCCGCGGATTGCCCGGCCAGTACCGACAATTCGGATCCCACCACGGCAAAGACGATCTACGTCTACCCCTCAGACGACTCCATCTCCGCCGCCTGGACCGCCATGGCCAAGAAAGTGAAAATTACGCCGACGCAGGGCGACGCCCACGGCTGCGTGCCGCCTCAGCAGTGGCATGCTGATATGGGACATTGCATGTAAGTAAGGCTACGGAGGTTTTCCGGCCGGAGCAGCCCCTTTGCTTACACCGCAAGGGGCTCTTCATCCAGTAAAGACATACTTCATCGATTCGTCAGCTGGATCTCTATCCGGCGATTTTTTGCGTAGCCCTCCGTCGTATCCAGCGCATCCACAGGCTGGAACTCGCCAAAGCCATTGGCGGACAGGCGCTGAGGGGAGACTCCCCGCATCACAAGATATTTCAAGATAGCTACGGCGCGTGCCGTGCTCAACTCCCAATTCGAAGGGAAGCGGTCGGTCTGAATCGGCCGCTTGTCGGTGTGCCCATCGATCCGCAACACCCAGTCTATGGCCGGAGGAATCTTGCCGGCCACCTCCCGGACAGACTCCGACAAGCGCTCCAATTGCGCCTGCGCCGCCGGCCCCAAATCGGCGGAACCCGAATCGAACAGGATATCGGTCGGCAGGACGAAACGGTCCCCGACCACCCGAATGTCGGAACGGTTGCCCAGCGCCTCGCTCAACCTGCCGAAAAACTCAGACCGATAGCGCTCCAGCTGATTGACCTTGGCGGCAAGCGCGACGTTCAGCTCCTTACCCAGATCGGCGATTCGGGCGTCTTTCGCCTTGATGCTGGCGTTGGCTAAGTTGAGCGCCGCCGAGACCTGCTCCAACTGTTCGCGCAGCGCCGCTAGCTGACGGTTGAGCAGTTCGGTCTGGGCAACGGAACGCGCATTCACCTCGTTCGCAGCGACCAGATCCTTTTTCGAAAGGTCAAGCTGCCCTACCAAATTCGCTACCTGCGCCTCCAGCTGCTTTTTCAACTCCGCTAAAGCCAGGACATCGGCGCCGAGCTTAACCGCCTCCGCACGGCTGGAATCGGCCTGTGCTTTGAACGCATCCCGCTCGCTCACGGCCGAACTCAGTGACGCCGCAAGCTCCTTTACCCGGCTGTCGAGTTCACGCTTGTCGTCTTGAGTAAGCGCCAAGGTTTTCGCAAGCTCAGCAATCTGGCCGTTAAGGAGATCAAGCGCCCTGCTTTTTCCAGACAAGGTTTCCGCCAGCACGAACTGACCGATGGCGAACAGCAACAGCACGAAGACCATGACTAGGATCAGGGACGACAGCGCGTCGACGAAACCCGGCCAGATATCCAGAGTCCGTCGGCGGCGGGCGAAAGACGCGCTCATCCGCCTACCTCCCGCTTGCCGTCCATTGCCGCCGCAATAGTGCGCGACAACAGGCGCAATTCAGCCCGCAGTTCTTCCGACAGCCGCGAACCGGGCGCCTCGGCTGTGCCGATATGCTTGAGCACTGAGCGCAATTCTTCCTGAGTTTCCGCCATCAGCCGGATCTCGCGCGATTCACGTCCCAGCAGATCCGCCAACCGGGTCAACTGAACATTCAGCTCGCCGAGCTGATCCCCGCTGGCGCGCCGTTCGCGCTCACTCTCGGCCAAAGCACGCTGCATCCGTTCCAAGCCGTCGGCCGTCTGTTCCAGCAGCGCTTGCACATAGGCCGGCATGGACTCACCCTCACCGTGCAAAGCGCCCGCGGAAAAGCGCGTCATGCCTGACAACCACTCCTCGAGATCGTTGTAGAAGCGGTTCTGGGCGTGACCGGCCTGGAGATCCATAAAACCAATCACCAGCGAACTCGCCAAACCGAACAGCGAAGTAGAGAAACTGGTCGACATGCCCGCTAAAGGCTCCTTCAAATTCTCCTGAAGCTTGCCGAACATGCTCATAGCATCGCCACTCACACCGAGCGAACCGATGATATCGGCCACCGAACGGATGGTAGCGAGCAGGCCCCAGAACGTCCCCAACAGCCCGAGAAAGATAGCCAGCCCCACCAGATAACGGGACAAATCGCGGGATTCCTCCAGGCGCAGATACACGCCATCCAGAATCGAGCGCGCTGCCGGCGCGGACAGTTGGAATTTAGAGCTATCGCGCCCGGCGAACATGCTAGCCATCGGCGCCAGCAGCTTAGGCCGGAACGTCGACACGGGCTCTGAAGGCGACCTGCGATATGCCTCCATCCACCGCGCCTCACGGGACAGCAACAAAACCTGCCGGAAATTGACCCCAATACCGATCACCAACACCAAGCAGATCACGCCGTTGAAGAAGGGATTAGCTTGAAAGTTCTGCGCCAGCCGCGTAGCAACCAGCAAGGCCAATATCCCGACAGCACCTAAAAAAACCAGCATCCAGAACAACACTCGCAACGAATATCGCATGGAAACCCCATATATATCTATAACTATTATATTAACCAAGCCACAATTATGAACCAGACCATTATAGTATGTTGAAATTCGCCATTATACTTTAGATTCCAGGCACTGCATCTAGTCGATCCTTTGCTCTAAAAACCCCATTCGCGATGCCAAACTATTCAATCCATCAGAAATTGACAGAACTCGTGCGACGGTAGGCGCCGTAAACAGCACAGCCTTTAAAAAGAAGCAATTGCGCCAAAGCAGGCTCAGTCTCGGCCAGCAACTCCGACAATAATCGCGATATGCATACTAATGCCCTAACTCTCGCATTGAACTCTAAAATTTATCATAATACAATTACTAAGCTTCTCGAAAGTAGAGTCACCTAATGATGTATTGGCATTCAGGCTGGCGAAAGAATGACTTCACCAGCTCGGGTAATTTCTGAATGCGGCGCAACGCTCCGAGGGCTAATCGCTTCATA
>JAQTYA010000157.1 GCA_028688525.1 Methylococcus sp.
GCACGTCGGTCATGGTGCGGGTGCCGACCTGCATGCCGGCTATGGCTGCCTCTAGCGCGCTCTCCGATGAATTGATCGCGGTCTTGAAGGCCTTGGCCTGGCCGATGGCGGAACGCACTGCGCGGTAGGCGTTCTTCACTTTGGTTCGGATGGCGCGGCGTTCCTGGTCTACTTGCTGGGTAGCCGATTCGAAGCTGAACCTCGCCTGCCGCACCTTGGAATTCACTCCGCCGCCGGAAAACAGCGGCACATTGATCTGCATCCCTACGTCCTGCTGCTGGTAGCGGTTCGGACGGGGCGGGCGGTCGTTGTCGTAGAACTGGGCGTCGGCGATCAGGTTGATCGACGGATAATGCCCGGCGAACTGTACTTCGATTTCCTGTTTGGCCCGGTCGGCCCGGTTGGTGGCCGCGAGGATGGTCAGCGCGCTCTGCTGTGCCGTCTCGTTCCAGCGTTCGATGTCGTCCGGCATCGGGTCCTCCAGCGGCACCTCCAGCTTCAAGGCTTCCAACTCGCCCGGATCGTCGCCCACGATCTGGCGCAGGTACTCCCGCGCATTGTTCAGTTCGTTCTCGGCGATGATGACGCCCGCTCGAGCCCGGTCCGCCGCCGCCTGCGCTTCGTTCACGTCGGTGACGGCCGAAAGTCCGACTTCGAAGCGGGCATTGGCCTGCTCAAGCTCCTGGTTGATCGATTCCAGCTCGGCCCGGGCGAACTCCAGCGAGGCCTCTTTGTACAGCACATCGAAATAAGTCTGGGTCACCCGCAGCATCACGTTCTGCAGCTCAGCCGCATACAGCGCTTCGGCCTCGGCTACCGTATTGTCGGCCTGGGCCAGACGGGCCCACAACTCGTGCTGGTAGATGGGCTGCACCAGTTGCACGATGCCGGTCGCCAGCCAGAAGCCGACGTGCTTTCGGACGTTGTAAGCTGCAAAGGGCGAGTCGCCAGTTTGCACCATCTGGCGGGTCATACCGGTGGTGGCCGACACCGTGGGCAGCAGCCGGGCCACAGCCTGGGGCTTGTTCTCCAACGCCGCGTCCCGCTGGGCCTGGGCCGCCTGCAGACGGGGGTCGTATTGCAGCGCGAGGTCGTACACGCCGAGCAGGTCTACGGCGGGGGCTATGGGTGAGAACAGGGACAGAGCTAAAGCGGCAAAGGCAGGTGTTTTCATGCAGCTTGAAAGAAGGAGCGCGCGGCTCGGACTCGAAGTGTTAACCGAACGGCACCGTTCAGCCAGCGTGTCAAAGGATTATCTACGATCTCGTTGCGTCATGGTGTGTTCCTTACAAATCCCATAGAATTCCACCCTCACTTGGATTGGGTAACCGTCGGGCGTCAGCTTCGCCTGAAAACGTAAGCAAGAATTCAGCCATTGAATCGCACCATTCGTCTCTCAGCCGCTACGCTACGCCAGGCCGTGTTCCGGGCAGGAATCGCTGCCTTGGCGCTCATTCAGGCCGATGGCGCCGTGGCCGCCAAGCGCGCGCCGTCCCCGACTCCGCAGCAAACCCAGGCGCCGGCGGCCATGCCGCAGCCTGTGGATACGTTGACCTTGGCCTATCTCGGCCAGCAGCCTCTTGCGTCCGTGACTCCGCCGTTTTTCGAGCCGGTAGTCACCGACCGCGGCATTCAGGGGGCAAGGCTGGGATTGGCGGACGACAACACCACCGGCCGCTTCACCCGGCAGTCGTTCGCCGTCGAGGAAACCCGGCTTGCGCCGGGCGAAGACGCCGAGGCGGCGTTCAAGCGGCTGGTTGCGCAAGGCCGCCGGATGATTCTGCTCGACCTGGAGCCTGAACTCCTGCGGCGCGTGGCAGCCTTGCCCGAGGCAAGCAATGCCCTGCTGCTGGACATTTCCAGCCGCGACGACGCTCTGCGCGGCGAGTCCTGCGCGGCCAACGTGCTCCACCTGCTGCCGAGCCGGGCCATGCGGGCCGACGCCCTGGCGCAATACCTGGCGAAGAAGAAATGGACGCGCTGGTTTTTGGCGGTGGGGCCGGCGCCGGAGGACCGTTTGTTCGCCGAGGCGCTGAAGCGCTCGGCCAAGCGTTTCGGCATGAAGATCGTCGTCGAGAAGAACTGGGAGCATACCTTCGACGACCGGCGGACGCCGGAATCGGAAGTGCCGGTGTTCACCCAGGGCAGCGATTACGACGTGGTCTTGGTGGCGGACGAAGCCGGTTTGTTCGGAGACACCTTGTTATACCGGACCTGGCAACCGCGATTAGTCGCAGGCACCCAGGGCTTGGTCGCCGCCGCTTGGCATCACACTTTGGAGGCTTGGGGGGCGATCCAGTTGCAGAACCGCTTCCGCGAACAGGCCGGGCGGTGGATGACCGAGGTCGACTACGGCGCTTGGCTGGCGGTGCGGGCGGTCGGCGAGGCTGCTACCCGGACCAAATCGCTGGATTTCGAGGCGATCCGGTCTTATATGCTGGACGATGGTTTCGCTTTGGCCGGTTTCAAAGGAGTGCCGTTGTCGTTCCGCCGCTGGGACGGCCAGTTGCGGCAGCCGGTACTGCTGGCGCAGGAGCGCTCCCTGGTCGCGGTCGCGCCGGTGGAAGGCTTCGCCCATCCGAAAAACGAATTGGACAGTTTGGGATACGATGAACCGGAAACTCTGTGCCGTGCCAAGAAATAACTGCCGCCTGATCGGCGCCTTCCTTGCTCTGGCCTGCAGCGCCGCCGCTGCGGACACCGTTTACGTCACCCTGGAGAAGGACGATGCCATCGCCGTCGTCGACGGCGCCACCGGCACCCGGACCCGAAGTGCGAAGATCGGCAAGCGCCCGCGCGGCATCCTGCTGGCGAAGGACGGCAAGAGCCTCTATGTTGCCGCCAGCGACAGCGACGCCATCCAGGTGATCGACGCGGACACGCTGAAAGTCACAGGCACGCTGCCTTCCGGCGAAGACCCGGAAACCTTCGCCATGGACCCGGAAGGCAAGTTCCTCTACGTCTCCAACGAGGACGACAACCGGGTGACGGTGATCGACATCTCCGCCCGCAAGGCGGTCAAGACGATTCCGGTGGGCGTGGAGCCCGAGGGCATCGCCTTCAGCCCGGACGGGCGCTGGGTGGTGAGTACCAGCGAGACCACCAACATGGCGCACTGGATCGACCGATCCAAGCTCGAAGTCGTGGACAACACCCTGGTCGACCCGCGCCCCCGCGCCGCGGCATTCACCGCCGACAGCAAGCAGCTCTGGGTCAGTTCCGAGATCGCCGGCACCGTCACGGTGATCGACGCGGAAACCCGCCAGCCCATCAAAACGATTCCGTTCAAGATCGCCGGCGTGACCCAGGAGAAAGTCCAACCGGTCGGCATCCGCATCGATCCCGAGCGGCGCTATGCCTATGTGGCGCTGGGGCCGGCCAACCGCGTCGCGGTGATCGACGCGCAAAAGCTGGAAATGAAGGATTACCTGCTGGTCGGCCAGCGGGTGTGGAATCTGGAGTTCTCGCCCGATTTCAAGCGGCTGTACACCACCAACGGCCTGAGCAACGACCTTTCCATTATCGACCTGGGATCGCACAAGGTGACCAAGTCGGTGGCCGTGGGCAATTATCCTTGGGGAGCCGCGGTCCGGCCATGAGCGCTGCGGTTCCAGCGCTCGAGGTCGAACATCTGTCGTTCGCCTACGGGCCGCGCAAGGCGCTGGACGGCGTGGGCTTCCGCGTCCAACGGGGCGAGTGCGCGATATTGCTCGGCCCTAATGGGGCGGGCAAGAGTACGCTGTTCTCGCTCGTCACCCGGCTTTACGATGCGCCCGCCGGGCAGATCCGCATCGCCGGCCGCTCCTTGCGCCAGGACTCCTGCGCCGCTCTGGCCCGGCTCGGCGTCGTGTTCCAGCAGCCGACCCTCGACCTTGATCTGAGCGTCGCCCAGAACCTGCGCTATCACGCGGCCCTGCACGGCCTGAGCCGCAAGGAGGCAGAGCTTCGTATCCGGGAGGAGCTGGAGCGGCAGGGCATGTACGCCCGGCGCGACGAGAAGGTCCGGCAGTTGAACGGCGGCCACCGGCGGCGGGTGGAGATCGCCCGCGCCCTGCTGCACCGTCCGGTCCTGCTGCTGCTGGACGAGCCCAGCGTGGGGCTGGATGTGCCTAGCCGCAAGGCCTTGGTCGACTACATCCACGAGCTTTGTCGCAGCCGCGATCTGGCGGTACTGTGGGCGACCCATCTGATCGACGAGATCGGCGAGGAGGATAGCCTGATCGTGCTGCACCAGGGGCGGGTTAGAGCCCGGGGCATGGTACGCGAAGTTCTGGCCGGACAAGGGGTGGAGACGGTGAGCGCGGCGTTCCACAGGTTGACGGCGGAGGGCGAGGCATGAAGCCCCTGCATTATCTGCGTGCGCTCCGGGGCATCGTCGCCCGCGAGCTGTACCGCTTTCTGCATCAGCGCGAGCGCTTCATCTCCGCTTTGGTGCGGCCGCTGGTCTGGCTGTTCGTGTTTGCCGCCGGATTCCGTTCGACCTTAGGCCTGGCGATAAGTCCGCCGTACGAGACTTATATTCTCTACGAGGTCTATATCACGCCGGGTTTGCTGGGCATGATCCAGCTGTTCAACGGCATGCAAAGCTCTTTGTCGATGGTGTACGACCGCGAAATGGGCAGCATGCGGACGCTCCTGGTCAGCCCCTTGCCCCGCTGGTTTCTGCTGAGTTCCAAGCTGGTCGCCGGCGTCGCCGTGTCGATCCTGCAGGTCTACGTATTCTTGAGTATTGCCTGGGCCTACGGCATCGAGGCGCCGGCCGAAGGCTATTTAGCAGTGTTGCCGGCGCTGCTGCTGTCGGGCGTCATGCTCGGCGCGCTCGGGCTCCTGTTATCATCTTTCATCCGGCAACTCGAGAATTTTGCCGGTGTGATGAATTTCGTAATATTCCCGATGTTTTTCATGTCCACTGCGCTTTATCCCCTCTGGAAGATTCAGGAGTCCAGCGAGCTGCTCTACAGGCTGGCGCAATGGAACCCGTTCTCGCAGGCTGTCGAGCTGATCCGTTTCGCGTTATACGGGCAGTTCAACGGGATGGCCTGTGGCTATACGGCCGGGGCGACGGCGCTGTTTCTCGCCGCCGCAATCCTCGGCTACAACCCTTCTAAAGGCATGATGCAGCGTAAAGGCGGCGCTTGAACCCAGTGAAAACCTTACTCGTTACCGGCGGTGCCGGATTCATAGGCGGCAATTTCGTGCTCAGACAGATGCGGCAGGGTGGCGTCGAGGTCGTCAATCTGGATGCGCTGACTTATTCGGGCAATCTGGCTACGCTGGCCGAAGTTGACGAAAACCCTAACCATGATTTCGTGCTGGGCTCAATTGGCGACCGCGAATTGGTTGAATACCTGCTGGAGCGCTACCAGCCGGAGGCCATCGTCAATTTCGCCGCAGAGACGCATGTCGACCGCTCCATCGACGGCCCGGACGCTTTCGTCCACACCAATGTCATCGGCACCTTCGAGCTGCTGGAGGCCGCGCGCTGGTATTGGCGGGAACTGGACGGCGAACGCAGGGCGAATTTTCGCTTCCTGCACGTCTCGACCGACGAGGTCTACGGCACCCTCGGCGCCACCGGCAAGTTCACCGAGGAGACGCCTTACCGGCCCAATTCGCCTTATTCGGCGTCCAAGGCCGGGTCCGACCATCTGGTGAGAGCCTATTTCCACACCTACGGCCTGCCTGTGCTGACCACCAATTGCTCGAACAACTACGGGCCGTACCAGTTTCCGGAGAAGCTGATTCCGTTGATGATCGACCACGCGCTCCAGGGCCTGCCGCTGCCGGTCTACGGTGCAGGGACTAACGTCCGCGATTGGCTCTACGTGGAAGATCACTGCGCCGCCATCGAAACCGTATTGGCCGGGGGCACGCCGGGCGAGGTCTACAACGTCGGCGGCAACAATGAAAAAACCAACATCGAGGTGGTCGAGACGATCTGCGCACTGCTGGACGAGTTCGTGCCGGATTCGCCCCACAAACCCCACCGCAAGCTGATCCAGTTCGTACAGGACCGCCCGGGCCACGATCTGCGCTATGCCATCGACGCCGGCAAGATCGGCCGCGAGCTGGGCTGGCAGCCGGAAGAAACCTTCGAGACCGGACTGCGCAAGACGGTGCGCTGGTACCTCGATAACCGCGAGTGGGTGGAGCACGTCAAATCCGGAAATTACGGCGGCGAGCGGCTGGGAGTAGAGAACGCCAAGGAGAAAGCATGAGCGGTATCCGCGGCATCATTCTAGCCGGCGGGTCAGGCACGCGGCTGTATCCGCTGACCCATGTCGTCAGTAAGCAACTGCTGCCGGTCTACGACAAGCCGATGATCTACTATCCCTTGTCGGTGCTGATGCTAGCCGGCATCCGCGACATCCTGGTCATCACCACTCCGCACGACGC
>JAQTYA010000158.1 GCA_028688525.1 Methylococcus sp.
GAATCCCTTAGGTGAGGCGGCGAACAGCCAGCCGGTGCCGAACAGGATCAGTAAGAACGCCGCCAGCGTCCAGTTCGGCCGGGCCAGCACCGCGTTCAGGCTGCGCCGGTAGGCTGCGAGGCCTGCGTCGAACACCGCTTCGCTGGCCCGGTAGAACCGGCCCGGCTGGTGTTCCGTGTGCGGTTTCAACAGCCGGGCGCACATCATCGGCGTCAGGCTCAGGGACACGAACCCGGAAATCAGCACGGCGATCATGATGGTCGCCGAAAATTCGTTCAGCAGCCGACCGACGATGCCGCCCATGAACAGCACCGGGATGAACACCGCGATCAGCGAAATCGTCATTGACACGATGGTGAAGCCGATCTCGCGGGAACCCTTCAGGGTGGCTTGCAGCGGGGATTCGCCGGCCTCGACGTGGCGGGAAATGTTCTCCAGCATGACGATGGCATCGTCCACCACGAAGCCGATGCTTAAGGTGAGCGCCATCAGGGACAGGTTGTCGATGCTGAAGCCCAGCAGATGCATGGCGGCGAAGGTGCCGACCAGGGACAGCGGCAGGGCGAGGCTGGGGATGAGGGTAGCGCGGACGTTGCGCAGGAACAGGAAGATCACCAGCACCACCAGCACCAGGGTCAGGCCCATGGTGCCCTGCACGTCGACGATAGACTCGCGGATGGTCTCGGAGCGGTCGTAGAACACATTGAGTTCCAGCCCCGCCGGCATCTGCGCCCGCAGCTTAGGCAGCAGTTCGCGGATGGTGTCGACCACCTCGATGGTATTGGTGCCGGGCTGGCGCAGCAGAGCCAGGAAGATCGCCGGCTGGAGATTGGTCGAGGCCGCCACCTTGTCGTTTTCGACGCCGTCGACGACTTCCCCCAGTTCTGCCAGCCGCACCGGGGCGCCGTTGCGCCAGGCCACGATCATAGGGCGGAAGTCCTTGGCGCTCTGGAGCTGGCCCGACGCTTCCACCGCATAGGCGCGGTCCTTGCCGTACAGCACGCCGGTGGGGAGGTTGACGTTGTGGTCGCTGAGCGCCTTGCGTACCTCGTCGATGCCGATGCCCCGGCTGGCCAGCGCGTTCGGGTCGAGCCGGACCCGCACCGCGTATTTCTGCGCCCCGTTCACCTGGACCTGGGCCACGCCCGGCACCATCGACAGGCGCTGGGCCAGCAGGGTCTCGGCATATTCGTCCACCGCCGACAGCGGCAGATAGGCGGAGCTGAGCGTTAGGATCAGGATCGGCGCGTCGGCCGGGTTCACCTTGCGCAGGGTGGGCGGGACCGGCATGTCCGGCGGCAACTGCCGCTGGGCCAGCGAGAGTGCCGACTGCACATCCTGGGCTGCGGCGTCGATGTCGCGCTCCAGCGCGAACTGGAGCGTGATCTGGGTCTGGCCCTGGGTGCTGCTCGAGGTCATCGAGTCGATGGCCGGCACCGTGGAAAGCTGCTTCTCCAGCGGCGTCGCCACCGACGAGGCCATGGTCTCGGCGCTGGCGCCGGGGAGGCCGGCGGAGACCTGTATGGTGGGGAAGTCCACGCTCGGCAGTTCCGCCACCGGCAGAAAGGTGTAGGCGAAGGCGCCGAACAGGAGGATGCCTAGCATGACCAGGCTGGTCATGACGGGGCGGTGCACGAAGAGTGCGGATAGGTTCATTGGGGCGATGTGTTTATCCGAGTGTCGTTATCAAAGGCCGCGCGAGGTGCGGCCGCTCCCGCTCTTGACTTTTCCCGTTAGGCCGCGCCGAGCATCGCAGCTTTCGGCGAGAACAGCCCGAAGGGGAGCCGCAGGGATGCGGCTCGTCCATCGAGGGGTAGGAAGCCCCTTCGATGGACCCTCGTCGAAAGCGAGAAGCGCAGGGGCTTTCGCGGCCTCCGGGCGGCTTTTTCTTTGCGTACTTTCTTTTGGCCGCACAAAAGAAAGTGCGTCGGCCGTGGGTCCGAAAACCCACAATCAAATGGCGTCGCGTAGCGTTGCATTATCTGTTCTTGCGCAAGAGGATCAGTGAAAACTCGCTACCGCGACGATGATTTGAATCGGGTTTCCGCACCCGAAGGCGGGTTACTTTCTTTTGCTCGGCCAAAAGAAAGTAACCAAAGAAAAGGCCGCCCGACAGCCGCGAAGGTCCTTGCGCTTCTCGCTTGCCAAGAGGGATCGACAGAAGGGGCTTCCATGCCCCTCTGTCGACGCGCCGCATCCATGCGTCGCCCGATGGGGTAATCCGCTTGGCAAGCTGCGATGCTCAGCGCGGCTGAACGGGATTCAGGATCAAGAGCGGAAACGGTCACGCGAGACGTGGCCTTTGGACACTATTACGGTCCTGGTTTGATTTCCACCGAAACCCCATTCACCAACCGCGACTGCCCATCCAGCACGACCTTCTCGTCAGCCTCCAGACCTTGCCCGATCACGGCTTCGTCCCCCTGTTGCCGCTCCTGCACCACGTCCCGCATCTCGACGGTCTGGTCGGGCTTGACCACGAACACGTAGGCGCCGCGGGGGCCGGTTTGCACGGCTTTGGCGGGGACGGTGAGGGCATTCTGGTCTTCGCCCAGCTCGACGAAGACTTTGACGAACTGGCCCGGCCACAGGCCGCGGTCTTTGTTCGGGAAGGTGGCTTTGAGTTTGATGGTGCCGGTGGTGGTGTCCACGGCGTTGTCGATGAAGCGCAACTCGCCCACCGGCCTAGGGCCTTGGGCGCCGGCAACTTCAGCGGAAACGGCAACCTGATGGCTTTGGGCATAGCTTTTCAGCTCCGCCAGGCGCTGTTCGGGAATGGCGAAATTCACATGGATCGGTTCGATCTGGTTGATGACCACCAGCGGGCTGTTGCCGTCGGTTTTCACCTGGTTGCCTTGGTGGACCATGATCCGCCCGGTGCGGCCGTTGATCGGGGCGTCGATGTAGGAGTCGGCCAGGCGCAACCGGGCGGAGCCCAGCACCGCTTCGTCGGCCTGGACGTTGGCGGCGTACACCTCCACGTCGGTGCGGGCGCGCTGCATGATTTCCTCGGAGACGAAGCTTTTTTTGCGCAGTTGCTCGTAGCGCTGGACCTGGGAGCGGGCGTTTTCCAACTGCGCCCGATCCCGGGCTAGATTCGCCTCGGCCTGCCGGACCTGGGATTTGAACTGGCTGGGATCGATTTCGAACAAGCGCTGGCCTTTCGTCACGTCGTCGCCTTCGCGGAACGCGATCCGCAGCAGTTCCCCTTCGACCTTGGAGCGTATGGCGACCGTGGTATAGGGCTCGACATTGCCGACCGCTTCGAGCGTTACCGGCATCGATTTACGGGCCGCGGCAGCCACGGTGACCGGCACCTTGCCGGGGCTTTTGGCGCCGGCGCCTGCTTTCGGCGCATTGCCGGTTTCCCCCGAGCAGCCCCCGAGGACGGATAGGGCGCTCAGGATCAGCAGCGGAGCAATGCGGTGCGGGACTGGGAGCAGCGGTTTCATGATCCTCGGAAGCGTAAGGCCGCCGAAGCGGCAGCCGGAGAAATTCTCTCACGGCAGGAGCAAAAGTTTTCTGGGGCCGATGTAAAGTTGCCCCGGTGCGTCTCAACGCTTATACCAGACCGGAAACAGCCCTGGCTCGATCCAGCCCTCCTTGGGCATCCAGTCGCAATACACGACGCGCTTCCAGTTGTACTCCTCCGGTGGGTCCCAGCGGCATTGCGGCGTGCGCTCGTCGCGCTTCTGGACCACCCGGACGAAGCTGCTAGGGACGCCGGCACTGCCGTCCTTAGCGGGCCGGCCGGAGCGGATCTCGACGAAATCGCCGAAGGCCAGCTTGGTGCCGGGCGGGATGTAGAAATAAATGTCTGTGCCGTGCTCGGCCGGACCGCCGCAGCAGAGCACGCGGGCGGCGCCCAGGCTGCCGTTGGTGATGGCCGAGTCCTTGATGCCCGAAGCCGCCAAGGCCTGGTAGGTTTTCTGCATCTGCACGATGTCGTTGCGGGTGGCGACCGATTGGACCTGAGCCACTCGCAACGTACCGGGCGGCACGTCGTCGGCGTAGATCATCAGGCCGGAGGCGCAGCCGGCCAGAGCCAACAGGGCCAGCAGCGCGAGCCGGCGCAGAGCCCCGAATCCTTTCGGGCGCGTGAGCTGGTCTGGGCCGGCCGGAGCGTCTTCGCGGTTCCTGCGAGCCATCGGGATGTCACCATGCATAGGCTTCCGGCGCTTCGCCGCCGGGTCCGGGCCAGATTTCGTCCAGCGTTTTCAGGTTTTCCGGCGATAGCTTGATCTTCAGCGCTCGCAGGCTGCCTTTCAGCTGTTCCAGCGTGCGCGGGCCGATAATAGGTGCCGTCACCGCCGGGTTGTGCAACAGCCAGGCCAGCGCCAGGTCGGCGGGTTTTTCGCCGAGTTCGGCGGAGAAGGCTTCGTAGCACTCGATCCGGCTCAGGTGCTTTTCGATGAACTTCTGCGTCAGCTCCGAGCCCCGCCGGCCGCTCTTGGCGTGGATGTCGCCGGCCAGCGCGCCCCGCGCCAGCGGGCTCCAGGGGATGATGCCGATGCCCAAGGCGCGGGCTGCGGGTATCACTTCCAGCTCGATGGTCCGCTCGGCCAGGTTGTACAGGCTCTGCTCGGACACCAGCCCCAAGAAGTGCCGAGCCGAGGCCAGGCCCTGCGCCTGGGCGAGCTGCCAGCCGGCGAAATTGCTGCTGCCGACGTACAGCACCTTGCCTTGCTGCACCAGTTGCTCGAAGGCCTGCCAGATTTCTTCCCAGGGCGTGTCGCGGTCGACATGGTGCATCTGGTAGAGGTCGATGTGATCGGTCTTGAGCCGGCGCAGGCTGTCTTCCACCGCCCGCCTGATGTGGTAGGCGGAGAGGCGCTGGTCGTTGGGGCCGTCGCCCATACGGCCATAAACCTTGGTGGCCAGCACGATGTTCTCGCGCCGCCCGCCCTGCGCCAGCCAGCGGCCGACGATCTGTTCGGTGACGCCTTCGCCCAGCTTCCAACCATAGACGTTGGCGGTGTCGAAGAAATTGACACCCAGTTCCAATGCCTGGTCCATGATGGCGAAACTGTCGCCTTCGCTGGCCTGGGGGCCGAAGTTCATGGTGCCCAGGCAGAGGCGGCTGACTTTGAGGCCGGTGCGGCCGAGGCGGGTATATTCGATGGTCATTGCGTTATCCGTGGTTGGTTAGCGAGCCCGCGCATAGGCGGCGGGCCAGTCGAACAAGTACGGTATTCCAGCAGAAACGATGCCAGCAGCAATCTGCGCCGGCGCTGTTGCTTCATGCGCAGCGGCGGTGTATATGAACCAACAGCGAGTGATGTCCCGCTGACCGCCGGGCAGCATGCTCCCGCAGAAACGGCGGCTTGGTCGCTGTACCGGAGCATGGTTCGGTTCCTGCTTGGCGGTAGGGATCATCCCCATCATAGGCGATACCCGCGATGACTACACTGGCCTTGGATACGCCGGTACTGGCCCGGCAATACGAAGACCTCAGCGACAAGCAATACAACCATGGCAAGCTGCTGCTCGGCGATCTCGGGCTAGTCCACGGGCAGCGGGTGCTGGATGTGGGCTGCGGCACCGGCAGGCTGACCGAATACGCCGCCGGACTGGTGGGCGAAGCAGGCTGGGTGGTGGGTGTCGATCCGCTGCCGCTGCGGCTCGAGATCGCCAAGCGCCGTGCCGCCGCCAACCTGCTGTTCCGCGAAGGCCGCAGCGAGAATCTGCGCGAGTTTCAGGCGGAGAGCTTCGATGCGGTGTTTCTCAACAGCGTTTTCCACTGGCTACCGGAGAAGGCGGGAAGTTTGGCCGAGGCCTACAGGGTGCTCAAAACCGGCGGGCGGCTGGGCATCAGCACCGCCTCCAAGGAACGGCCGCATGCGCTGGAGCAGGTCGTCCGCTCGGTGGTGGAGCGCGCGCCTTACGACGCCTATCCCGTCACTTCCGCCACTACGCCCTACAAGGTCACTTCGGAGGAGCTAACGGCGCTGCTGGAGCAGGCGGGTTTCCGGGTCCGGTCCATCGAAATCCGCAGTTTTGTCGACCAATTCGACACCCCCGCGACCGTCATCGATTTTTCCCGCTCCAGCTCCTTCGGCAATTTCCTGGGCGCGTTGCCGGACGAACTGCGGCTTACGGCGATCGACGAAATCAAATCCGAGCTAGCAAAGCTGCGGGGTCCGGAAGGCATCGTGCTGACCCGGAACCTGATCTTCGCGGTGGCGGAAAAATTTGATTCATCTTCAACCACAAGGAGCATTGCCTCATGAAATTTTCTCCCCTGGGACGCACCGGCCTCGAAGTGAGCCGGATCTGTCTCGGCACCATGACCTTCGGCGAACAGAACAGCGAAAAGGACGGTCATGAGCAACTGGATCTGGCGCTGGACGCCGGTGTCAATTTCATCGACACGG
>JAQTYA010000159.1 GCA_028688525.1 Methylococcus sp.
TGAAGCGATTAGCCCTCGGCGCGTTGCGCCGCATTCAGAAATTACCCGAGCTGGTGAAGTCATTCTTTCGCCAGCCTGAATGCCAATACATCATTAGGTGACTCTACTTTCGAGAAGCTTAGTAACTATGCAAAATGGGACACGATTACGATCCGTGATAATGACAAGGAGATTAAAAAGCGAATAAAACATCAGTTCTGCGCGGAGCATCAGCATGAGATACCTAATTTTGAAACTGCTAATGCCTCTCTGGCGGAACTTTCAGATTATCATGTGGTATATAAATATGCATCGCCGAACCTGGTGAAAGTTGCTCAGATGGGTGGACTTTCTCTAGCCTCTGCCGCTGTATTTGGGCCATTAGCATTTTATATGGCTCCATCTATCGGAGGAGCGATTGGTGTTTCAATGGGCTACAGCGGCGCTGTTGCTACAAATGTAGGGCTTGCAACTCTAGGTGGTGGTGCCTTGGCGGCTGGAGGGGCAGGTATGGCTGGGGGCGTTGCGACCATAACTGGATTAGGAGGTGTCCTTGGGGGCGGATTAGGCGCCTATATCAGCAGTGCTTATCAGAGATCAGTCAAGGATTTTTCTATAGAGAAGGTAAGGGACGGATGCGACCCGGCGTTAATCACAATCAATGGATTTCTTTCCAAAGCAAGTGACGGATATAATTCCTGGACTAACCTTGCCGATTCATGCTTTAAAGATCACGCGTGGTACCACGTTAACTGGGATGCGAAAAACCTCGCCGATTTAGGAAAATCGATATTGTCAATTGACGGCGACGCAGCGATTACCGCCATCCTGAAGAAGGCCGCAATCTCTGCTAGCAAAGCGTCGGCGAAAAGAGTGTTGCTGGTCTCAACAATATATGAAGCTGTTCGTTTTGGCAGGAATCCATGGCACGTTGCTCTTAGGCGGGCAGAAAATACGGGTTTTATACTTTCTGATCTTCTCCGAAGGTGCAAACAAAAGGAATTTGTGTTGGTGGGGCACTCGCTTGGTTGTCGTGTAATAAGATCGTGCTTACAGACACTCTCGGATACAGGCTTACAGACACTCTCGGATACAGAATGTAAAATTATACGGGATGTTCATCTATTAGGAGGAGCAGTTGGTAATGGTACCGATAGCTTGGAGCGCGCGTCCAAAGTTGTATCGGGAAAAATTTATAATTACAAAAGTAACAATGACATGATTTTGAAAACCCTCTATAGGCCTGGTACCTTCTTTGCGTCGAACCCTATTGGCTTGCATTCAATAGATGTAAGAAGCGTTCAGAATATTGACGTCACTAAAGATGTTGATGGTCACATGAAATATAAGGATGTTGCTCATCTATTTTGCGGTGTATAACACAGAAGTCGAGCGAAGCGAGCGAATGCGATGACCTCCGTGAAGCTGTAGGGGCGGATATTTTTTCGGAGTCAGCAGCTTTATCGCGGGTGGAGACAAATACCGGAACCCGACACGGCGTCAAGTCATTTCGCTTCCGAGAGGGACTTGGATGTCCTGCAGAGTTTCGCGAGAACTGGCGATGCTCCAGTGGTCGGCATTTGTTTGGTAAAAATAACAGGCATATCCTGATGGCGATTCAAGAAGAAAATTTTCTGGCGCAAGTCGTAACATTCCTGCCATTTCTCAGAGAAACCGAAACGCAACTCAATCGAGAACTAGGGAGGGGTTTCAATGCATTCAATCTGTTCAACATCGATGAAAATGCATCGAGTCGTATATTGGCATTTCTGCTCAATCCCTGTGAAAAACACGGGCAAGGCAATACGTTTCTTCGCTCATTCCTTAGCGCATTTATTTCGACCTGGGAAAGGTTGCCGCTGGACAACGTAGCGATTTATGTCGAGTATTACACCAACGGAGGAAGGCGCATGGATGTGCTAATAAATATTGATGGTAAATATTATATTGGTATTGAAAACAAGTTTAAAGGGGCGTCAGACCAGCAAAATCAAGTCCTGGACTATCTGCAAGAGTTGAAACGTAAAGCAAATAATGACCCAGATCGCTATAGGCTAATATTTCTTGGGCAAAAAGGCAAAAAAGCAGGGGAGAGCAGTTTTCCAAAAGCTGACCGGGAAAAATATAAAGAACAAATTATTAATGGTTCATGGCTGCCTTCCGAAGATGAAGGTGAAGCGACCGCGCCTGACGTTTCTGCTTGGCTGGAAACCGCCATTAAAGACTGTCGCGCAGAAAATGTTCGCTGGTTTCTTAAGCAGTTCGCCAGCTATATTAAACAAGAGATTGAAGGGGAGAAGGTATCACAGATGTGCAACAACGCCCTCATAAAATACGCAATGACAACTCCCGAAAATGTTGACGCTGCTTTGCGAATCGCAGAGTGCGGAGAAAGTTTGAAAGAAAATATCCGAAAAAAGTTCTTGGAAGAAGTGCTCGGCAGGATGGAGGAACTTGCCAAAACTTTAGGCGGCGATTGGGAGGTTAGACACGAATGGCCCGGAGGGGACTGGACCACAACAACAACGATGAGGCACTTGCCAATACTGTTGCGAAAAAAAGATTGGCCCAGTATGGCTGGCATTGCTATTCAAGCCGGGAGCACTGGGCCCAAAGACGTGCAAGTTGGTGTAATGGCGCCAACCTATCAAGTGTGGCAAAACACAATTAAAAATATTGAATGGCGCGAGACTAACTACGGCAAGCAACAAACATTTGCCGGCCTTGAAAGCCGAAAAAAAATCTTGACAGGTCTAGAGCAAGGAGAAGATGGAGGAGGTTGGTGGATATATAGTCATACTATAGAACCCAAAGACATGGTAAATATTGACGCTATAATAGAAATCCACGGAGAACGGTCAATTATTATTATTGATGATATAATTGGCAAGATGCATGGGATGGGGACGATGTTAAGGGATTTAGAAATTAATGAGTTCTGACCTTTCTACTGGCAGGCTATTGATGCCGTGAATCGACCAAGTAGTTTCGCCGGAATCAAAGTTCCGTTGTTTTGGGTCGGCCAAACACAGAAAATCTCGCGGCTCTGTCGTTGAATGGATTGGTGAAAATATAATGCCATCGCGCGGCCGGCCGGAACTTATTTTTGAATAACATTAATCTGCTGTTGCAATCTTGAGATTTGGTTTTGTTGCTCTTTTATCAATCGGGTGAGCTCTAAAACTTCGGCAGAAGAAGCGGGCTGCTGAGCCGCTTGTTGCAGCCGAAGGCTTTCCATCTGCCGCCGCTGAGCTTCCTCCTGCGTCGCCATGGCTTGGTGCCGCTGGTAGATGGAAGTCCCCATGCCCATGATCGTCGGGATCATGTAAAGGTACGAGGCGTCAGCCTGAGCGGCTGGGGCAAACTGCAATGAGGCAGCGATGGCTACGAATGCGATGACGGAATTATGCGGTTTCATGAGCTTGCTCCGGTGTTCGTTGCTTGTTCGATGAGGAAAAGCCGGCCGGTATTATCGAGTCAAGAATCTGCTCCTCCCCGGTCCCATCATTCCGGCTCGCCGGTTTCCGGTTCCAAGGGTTTCTCCAGGTATTTCCTCGCCAGCCAGCGCGTCTGTTCCGCCATCGCCTCGCGCAGTTCGGCGGGTTCGAGCACTTCCACTTCGGCGCCGAAGGAGCGGAGCCACCATTCGAGCTGGGTAGTGTGGAGGACGGTGGCGGTGAGTCGCAGATGGTGGGTGTCGACGTCTTCTACCTGCTGATCTTCCGACAGCGGCGTGTCCAGCAGGTGCTGGGCGACGGGTTTGTAGAAGCGGGCGACTAACCGGATCGGCTCCAGGCTGCCGCCCATGCCGAACAGGCCGTCGTCGATGGCTTGATCGAGGTTGAAATCCGGCGGGCGGTCGGCGGGGTCGTCCAGCCGTTGTGCGGTCTGGATGCGGTGCAGGGCGACGACCCGCGGATCGTCGTAGCCGTCGAAGGTGCAGACGAGGTAGATCGAAACGCCGCGTTGGACGAGGGCGAGGGGGTGAAGGGTGTATTCCACCGGCTCGTCTTGCCAGGGCTTCTGGTAGCTCGCCCGGAGCTGCTTGCCGCGGTCCAGTGCCTCGAACACGGTATCGCGGACGGCCGGGGCGACTGTGGGCGGCAGCAGCGGCTGCCAGGCGGGCAGGGTGCGTATCTTGTCCTGCCAGTGGCGTTGTCCGGGATGCCTGGCTTGGTTGTTCCGGAGTTTTTCTTCGGCATGGCCGAATATTGCTTGCAGGGTTTCTAGGTGTGCGGGCGGCAGCAGGGGGGCGAGCTGTTGCTTGACCAGGGCGAGGGTCTGGGCTTCCCTCAGCGTCAGGCCGGGGATGTCGAGGGTGGCGCCTTGTAGCCAGCACCAGCCGTAAGGTGTGCCTTTGTCGTTGCGGCGGATGGGGAATTGCTGGCTGAGCGTCTTGAGGGCGCGTTCGACCCAGCGTTTGTCGGCGGTTGTTCCGAGCCTTTCGCTGAGCTTGGCTTGCAGTTCGCTGGCGGTGGCCTGGGCGGGATGCTTGGGAATCAGTTTCAGCAGCTCGAAATACTGGGAAATGGATTCGCCGTATTGTTTTCTGGCCATGGGGTTCCTTGCGTGTCGGTTTCAGCGAGTTCGGGGGTTAAAAAAGAACCCTCATCCTAGCCCTGTTCCAGAGGGAGAGGGTGCGCCAGCTCTGCCTTCGAGATGCCAGGTCAGGCGGACCATGGCGAGGGTGTCGAGCCGGCAATAGGCGAGCAGGTTGCGCCGCAGTTCGGCGCGGCGTTCCGGCGCCGTGCCGGGGGCGATGAGTTCGGCGTAGGCTTCCTGGGCCATGGCGCCGTGCTGGACCGGCAAGGTTTGGTAGTCGAGGTCCGGCGCGAGAGTGGGCAGCACGCTTTTGATCGACCAGGAGCCATCCATGGCGGGATGGTAGTAGTGGTTGCGGGCGAGGGGCAGCAGATCGACCATGCGTCCGGCGATTGCGAGCAGCGGGGCGGATAGGTTGGGGAAGCTCTCCGCCAGTCTATTCACGCAGCTGCGCTCGAAGCCGATGTTGTAGACGAAGATAGGGCCGCGCTTGCCTGCCGCGGCGATCAGGGCCTCGGCGAAGGGGCGGCGCGGATCGTCTCCGCTGCCGTCTAGGAATTCCAACTGGCGCAGCTCGCCCGGTGAGTCCTCGACGTGGCAGGACCATTGGAACACGAGCTGCTGGTAGGGCCGGGTGCCGGCCCAGCATGGCACGGCGAACTGGATGCTTTCGAAGTCCAGGTAGTAGCGGGGGTATCCGTGTTCGGACAGGGCGGCCGCGGCGGCCGGATCGAGCTCGGCTTCGCCGCTGAGGGCGACCCGCTGGATCCGCCGGTGTTTCGATTGGGTCAGGCGTTCCGGCGGCACTTCGCGCAGATCCCGGTAGCCTTCGGCTTCGAGCTCGGCTTTCAGCTTGCCGGGGTGCGGCAGCAGCCGCAGCGGGAATTCGGATTCTTCGGGCAGCCCCGCGGCTTCGGCGCAATGCGCCAGGAACGGGCAGTCGTAGGGGGTATGGCATTGCGCGTTAGGCCCGATGGCCGGTTCGCCGTCTTCGAGCGTAGCGCGGGCGGTTTCGATCCAGCCAGGCACACGGGAAGTCAGAGGTTCGATGACCCCGGTCAGGTCGACGTGCCGCAGCAAACCGCGGTAGTCGCCGCCGCCGGGATAGACGAAGCCGCTGTTCACATGGGCCAGCTCGACCCGGCTCAAGCTCAGGCCGCTCTGGCGGCAGACCCAAGCCTGGATGGCGCAGTCGCTGAGGTGATAGTCCTTGATCCGCGTGCTGGCTTTCACCTCGACCAAGCAGTATTTGCCTTGCTCAGGCACCAGCGCGTCGGCCCGGATCAGCACCTTGTCATGCTCGAAGGTCGCCTCGAACAGCGGTCGGTCCGTGTGGAATGCCATGACCAACTGAGTATCAAGCAGCGCTTCAATCGGATCGATCGCGTCGATGAGCCGGCCGTTCGGAAAGAGCGCCCGCACCGCTTCCCCAACGCGGTCACCGTGCTGGATGGCGGCAGCCGACGCTCCGGCCAGTTTCCCCAGCTCCGGTCGATGTACCTGGAGCCAGAGCCGCTTTGGGCACTGGAGGAAAGCCTGCAATTTGGATTTGGACAAGCCGTAAGCCACGGGACACCTCCGCTCGAATGGGCTTGCAGCATAGCGCTAGCCTGCGTCATTTGAGGTCGCGTGGAAGCGGCGGTGTCGCCTTTACCCTCGGGCAAGCCGGCGCAAATACGCCGCGCGGGAGCGAATTGGCGCTTTCGTACGTGCGCCAGTTCAAGCCGGCAGGCGATAAGCTCTTTCCCGGAAAAGCTTCAGGCAAGCATCGACCGCCGCGGCATCGTAGAGCGTGTCCCGGTGCCGCGCGATTTCTTCCAGTGCCGCTTCGATGCCCAGCGCCG
>JAQTYA010000160.1 GCA_028688525.1 Methylococcus sp.
CGGGTGAACAGCTCGATGGCGGTGCGGCGCATGCCTTCCGACAGATCCATGCGGTTCATCACCGTCCGCGCGACACCGATTTCGGCTTCCGAGACCCTGCCGTCGGCTCGGGCGATGTGGCCCATCACCGAGAATGTTGCGGTGAAAAACGCCATCTGAATGCGGTGCTGGGCACCGGGCGATAGATCCGATTCGATCTGGGCGAACTTGTCCTTATCGCCGTCGAGTTTGTGGCCTATGGCGGCGCCAAGCAGAGCGCCCAGCGGGCCGCCGAGCAAAAAGCCGAAAGTGCCTCCCAATAACTTGCCGAGCCAGCTCACCGAAGAAACCGTTCCTTGCTACTTGCCATAAATCCCCGCACCTTACATGATTGGTATTTATCCATAAAGTCTTCTTCAAGAGTCAGCCTGATGACCGCTCCAGAGACCCTGTACGAATCCAGCCTCTCTTCACTCAGGCTCAAAGCCCGAGGAAAAGTTCGCGATATTTACGAAGCCGGCGACGATCTTATGCTAATCGTGACCACGGACCGGCTGTCGGCATTCGACGTCATTTTACCCGACCCCATCCCCGGGAAAGGGCGAGTGCTGACCCATGTCTCCCGATTTTGGTTCGAGCGTTTAGGGCGCCACATACCCAACCATATTTCCGGTACGCCGCTGGAAGCTGTGCTGCCCGATGCCGCCGAGCGCGAGCAGGTCGAGGGCAGGGCCATGGTAGTCAAGCGCCTGAAGCCTTTGCCCGTAGAGGCCGTAGTACGGGGCTATCTGATCGGCTCGGGCTGGAAGGACTACCAGCGCAGCGGCGCCGTCTGCGGCATCGCGTTGCCGCCGGGGCTGCAGCAGGCCGAGCGGTTGCCGGAGGCGCTGTTTACGCCGTCCACCAAGGCCGAAATGGGTTCGCATGACGAGAACATCGGTTTCGATCAGGTCGTCGGCCTCATCGGGCGGGAACTCGCCGAACGGATGCGCGAGGTGGCCTTGGGGTTATACCGGGAAGCGGCGGCCTATGCGCTGGAACGGGGGATCATCATCGCCGACACCAAGTTCGAGTTCGGGGTGGACGAGGCCGGTGTGCTGCACTGGATCGACGAGGCCTTGACCCCGGATTCCTCGCGGTTCTGGCCGGCCGACAGCTACCGCCCCGGCATCAGCCCGCCGAGCTTCGACAAGCAGTTCGTCCGCGATTATCTGGAAACGCTGGATTGGGACAAGAAGCCGCCGGCGCCGCATCTGCCTCCGGACATCCTGGCCCGCACCGCGGAAAAATACCGGGAAGCCGAGCGGCGGTTGACCGGCGATTGACCGGCGATTGACGCGAAAGCCTTGTAGCGAACTTACTCCCCCTCTTCCTGTGGGTGAGGGGGGCGGCCGTCGGGCATCGGGGTGGACCGGGCGGGTCGGAGCCGCCGCACGGCGGCGATGCGCAGCTGCCGCAGAGCTTGTCCGAAGGCTGGGCCTTGCAACTGCTGTTCGATCAATGGACGGCTGTCGACCGCGGCGGCGGTGCGGCGCGCCAGCCGCAGCCACTCTGCCTGGGGATAGGGCCGGTCCTCGAAGCCGGTCCTGCCCTTGGCGTCGGCTTCGCAGGCGAGCAGGAAGAGTTCCAGGGTGTCGTCGTGACGCTTGAGCGCGCCGAGCCGGTCCAGCAGATCCACCAGGGTCGAAGTGCGCAGTTCCGCCGCGCGGTGGCATAACCCGTGGTAGCGCATCACTTTCTCCGCCAGCCGGCGGTAGGCATTGGGTGCGCGGAGCCGGTCGCACAGCGCGGCGAGCGGTTCCAAGCCTAGATGTTCGTGGCCGCGGTGGCTCGGCCAGCGCTCCGGAGGCGTGAGCGCTTTGCCGAGATCGTGGGTCAGGGCGGCGAAGCGCGCCAGCGGGTCGGCCGTGAGCTGCGCCGCTTGCTCCAGCACCATCAGAGTATGCACGCCGGTGTCGACTTCCGGGTGATGCTGCGGCGGCTGGGGAACCCCGAACAGGCTCTCGATTTCCGGGAACAGCCGCTCCAGAACCCCACAGCTGCGCAGGGTCTGGAAAAAGGCCGATGGTGCCGGTTCGGCCAGGGCCTTGGCGAGTTCGGCCCAGACCCGTTCCGGCACCAGGGCGTCGACCTCGCCGGCATCTGCCATGCGCCGCATTTCCACCAGGGTTTCCGGCGCCACACGGAAACCGAGCGGCTCTAGCCGGGCCATGAAGCGGGCGACGCGCAGGATGCGCACCGGGTCTTCGGCGAATGCCGGCGAGACGTGCCGGAGCAGCCGGGCTTCCAGGTCGCCTTGGCCGCCGAATGGGTCGACCAGCCGGCCGTCCGGCGTCTCCGCCATAGCGTTGATTGTCAGGTCGCGCCGCTCCAGGTCTTGTTCGAGCGTGACGTCGGGTTCGGCATGCACCACGAAGCCGCGGTAACCCGGCCCGGTCTTGCGCTCGGTGCGGGCCAGGGCGTATTCCTCATGGGTTTGGGGGTGCAGGAACACCGGGAAGTCGCGGCCGACCGGACGGAAGCCGCGCGTTATCATGGCCTCCGGCGATTCGCCGACCACGACCCAGTCGCGCTCGCGGACCGGTAGGCCCAACAAGTGGTCGCGGACGGCTCCGCCGACTAAAAACGCTTTCATCGACTCGATTTTCCGAACAATTCAAGGATCGCCCCGGCAAATTTCGCAAGGCCCGCCGGGACGGCTTCAGGGCACTTAATGTATACCACTCTCGCGTTTTATCTCGCCTTCGGCGCCGTCGCCGGTCTCGCTTCAGGGATGTTCGGCATCGGCGGCGGTGCCATCATCGTGCCCTTTCTGGTCTGGATTTTCCCCGGCCAGGGCGTGCCGGAGGATATCCTCATGATTATGGCCGTCGCCACTTCGCTAGCCACCATCGTGGTTACGTCGATTTCCTCAGTCCGTGCCCACCACCGGCGCGGCGCGGTGGTTTGGCCTCTGGTATGGCGGCTGGTGCCGGGGATCGCGTTGGGCACGGTAGCCGGTTCGATCGTCGCCGACCAGCTGCCCACCCAGCAGTTCAAGCAACTGTTCGCGGCGTTCCTGATGGCGGTCGCTGTGCAGGTGTATCTGGGCAGGCGCGAAGAAAAACCGGGAGAGGCGGCGATATCCCTCGCCATGCTGACCGGCGGCGGCCTGGGGATCGGCGTCCTATCCGCGCTCTTCGGCATAGGCGGCGGCAGTATCACCGTCCCATTTTTGCTGCGCTGCCGCCAGAACATCCGCCACGCGGTGGCGATCTCTTCGGCCTGCGGTTTCCCGATCGCCGTCGTCGGCACCCTGAGCTATATCGTCCTGGGCTGGGCGCACCCGTCCCTGCCCGGATATAGCCTGGGCTACATTTACTGGCCGGCTTTCCTCGGCATCGGCGCCGCCAGCGTCCTGACCGCCCCCGCCGGCGCCGCTCTGGCCCACCGTCTGCCCATGCAGGGCCTCAAGCGTCTGTTCGCCGCCGTGTTGTTCCTGCTCGGCGCCCGCATGCTTTGGAAATCGGCGGATCCGGGGTGGGTGAGCGCATTGGCCTCCGCGCTGGAAGCCCTGGAGGCCGCTGCAGGCCTTGCGCAGCGGGAGCTGTGGGGAGCGCTCGGTCTGAACTGAACGCTTCCCCTCAGCCGTGCACCTTGGCTTTGAGTGCCTGGAGCTTCTTGATCATCTCTTGTTCCATCTGCTTGCGGCCTATAGCGTGTTTCAAGGCTTCACCCATGCCGCTGACCTGATCGGTGGACGAGCGCACCGAATACAGCACCAGGGCGCCGTCCTGGTAGGGCAAGGTGCCGGCGAAGATTTGGCTGCAGTTATAGGAATGGCCGACATAGAACGCGCGCTGCAACAACACCGCGCCGTAGTCGCTTTCGAACAGCAGGCGATGGATCAGAATCGGTGTAGGGCGGTCTTGCACTACGCGGTTGACCCAACGGAACAGGCTCTCCGTGTGTTCCGGCAAGCTCGCGGGAAACTGCAGCAGAGCCTTGTGCAGGTTGGGAAAATAAGTCGCGAGCAGTTTGCTGGCCAGGGTGGCCATGGTTAGCTCCGTCGACGGATCTCCTTTATCGCCCTTGCCGCGGTCGTAGCTGGCGATCCCTTTCAAGCCCCTGCTTTGATAGGCCCGCATGCGTTCGGCCAATATTGAGCGGTACTGGTTCGATACGGCTTCGATCACGGCTTTGTCGTCGTCGGTGTCGATGCTCGCTTTGAGCGCGGCGAAGCGGCCGATTTCTTGAGTGGAAAGGTTGAAATCGGCCCCTGCCTGGGCATTTAGCAGCTCACGGGCCTCGTCAACCTGGGCTGCCGTGTAAGCGAAATTTGCGAAAGCCTCGACGCCGGCTTCGGAAGGTACCGCGCCGTAAGCGATCACATCCGGGTCGTGCGCGAGGAGGTCGCCGCGCTTGACGGCCTCGACGATCTTGCCGGGCGCTGTCTTGAGGTAGACGGCGATGCCATCGGCCAGGGCCTTGCCATTCGGTTCGGATACCAAGTAGGAGACGATTTCCCCGTTATTCAGCCTGGAGACATCGCTCTTCGTAATACCGACCAAGCCGATGAGTTCGTCAGGCGTCGGGCCCGCCCGTACCTGGGACGCCGCCAAGAGCAGCAGGCTTGCGAGCAGGATTTTCGGTAAACCCGCAGGAACAAGGGACGGAAGGATGGCGTTCATCTTGATTCTCTCCCGGCATTGGAAATGCGATTCTTGCCCGAGGACTCCGAGCTCGGGCAGTCGGTCTCCAGCTTACATAGGTTTTTTCGCCCGGAAAATGCAGTAGCGGACCATGCCTTCGTTAAACACTTTCCATTGCGCCAAGGCCACTTTGTAGTTGGCGGTCTGGGCCTTCTTGCGCAGGCCCAGCCAGTGCATGATCCACTGCATGGGAGCGGTCCAGAGCGCCGTGAGATACATGCGTCGGGACGAGGGCAAGGTCTCCTTGGTGGCCTCGGTGATGTGAACCTCGCGGAAACCGCATTCCTCCATGCCGGCCTGGAACTCCTCCACGGTGGACAGGTTGGGCACCGCCCAGCCATTCAGGCAGTCCATCACCGCCTGCCATTCGGCCGGGTCGAACTCGCGCTTGGTGGCATAACCGTCGCACGCAATCAGCGTGCCGCCCGGCTTCAGCACACGATAAGCCTCGCTGAAGAAATCGCGTTTGTCGGTGGCGTAGCAACTGCTTTCCACCGCCCAAACGACATCGAAGGAAGCGTCCGGAAACGGGGTCTTGCAAAAATCGGCGGCGCGGAATTCGGTCTTGCCGGCTACGCCATGACGGCGGGCGTTGCGCCGGGCGTGCTCCACTTGTTGCTCGCTGACGGTGATGCCGGTGGCTTGGGCACCGATGCGCTTGGCCAGCCAGATGGAGCTGCCGCCGATCCCGCAGCCGGCGTCCAGCACGTGGTCGCCGGCGCTGATGCCGGCGATTTCGGCCATGATGCGGTTTTTGTTGAGCAGCGCCTGGCTGTGGGTCTTGATGCCCTTTTCCCAATAGCCGTAGTGCAGCGCTAGGTTTTCGCTATCGAACCAGGCGGTGCGGTAATCCCAGTAGCAGTCGTCGTAATGCTTGGCAGTGTCGACGCGGATTTCTTCCTCGGAAAACTCGGCGTTTTTGCGCAGGGAGTCGTTGCGGTAGTCTTTATTGGGTTCCAGGTAATACATGGGTTCTTCCGGAGCGGTACGTTTCGCTTTCGATGCGTTCAAATTTGCGGAGTTTACCCCGAACTTCGGGCAGCGGGCATGGCGGCGTGGAGTTCCGGGTTCGGCAACCGGTAAAATAGGCGGCTATTGCCCCTCCATTCAAACCGGCCGCTTCGGGCCGCTGATTCCATCCCAACATGAAAACTCCCCAAATCGGCTTCATCAGCCTCGGCTGCCCCAAGGCGCTCGTAGACAGCGAGCGCATCCTCACCCGGTTGCGCGCCGAAGGCTATGGCATCGTGCCGACCTACCAGGACGCCGATCTGGTGGTCGTGAATACCTGCGGCTTCATCGATGCGGCGGTGGAGGAGTCGCTGGAAGCGATCGGCGAAGCGTTGGCGGAAAATGGCAAGGTGATCGTCACCGGCTGCCTGGGCGAGCGCCCGGAGGAAATCCAGGCGCGCCACCCTGCCGTGCTGAAGGTGACCGGGGCGCATGCGTACGAAGAGGTGATGAGCGCGGTGCACCAGCACCTGCCGCCTTTGCACGATCCCTTCATGGATCTGGTGCCGCCCCAGGGCGTCCGGCTGACGCCGCGCCATTACGCCTATCTCAAGATTTCGGAAG
>JAQTYA010000161.1 GCA_028688525.1 Methylococcus sp.
ACGCCTTCATCGCCAGATGCAGCATCACCGCCGAATCCTTCCCGATCGAGTACAGCATCACCGGACGCTCGAATTCGCTCACCACCTCCCGGATGATGTGGATGCTTTCGGATTCTAGGTGCTTGAGGTGGGTCAGTTTATGAGCGTTCATGCGGCGAGGCTTACGGAAGGTCGATCCCAACAAAATCTGGGAGGATACCATAAAGCGGCCATTGACTCGCTGACGACTTAGCGCTATATCGACGGTGTGGAGCCGAACTCAACAACGGCCCCGTGCATCCAGCTCGAGGCTCAAACCTCGGTCAATAAAGCTAAGGCAACCAATAGCACGGAGGATGGCGACATGATGAGAAATTTCGAACAAGTCAGGGACGTTCTGGACCATGGAAAAACCCTCCACGTCCAGATACGGGACTATTACGACACGCTGAAACGGCAGTCGGATCAGTCCGAGATCCGGCTAAGAATGGCGCTCGACTACCTCAGCCGGCACGAAGACGAACAAAGGGAAATGCTGGAGCGCTTCGAGGAAAACGCCCGCGGCGCGATCCTCAACACCTGGCTGCAATTCGCGCCCAGCGACCGAGTCGAAGGGCTGCTGGCCACCGCGACAACACGCCCCGGCATGAGTATCGACGACGTGGTTCAGATCGCCTGCGCCTTCGACGATGCGCTCGTTACCTTGTATAAGGAAGCCGCCGCCGAAATGGACGACCCCAAGGCCCGGAATGTCTTCAACAATCTGGCGGAAGCGAGCGAAAAGGAAAAGCAGCGCATCGTCCGCGACACGCAGCAAATGCTGCACGAAATCTAACCCTGCAATCGGAGGGGCCCAGGCAATCCCGGCGCCCCTCCCTCGGCCAGCGGTATTTCTGGTATGATTCGCCATTGATAGGCCGCACATGGAAACTTTCTCAGCATCCTGCGGTCTCACCATTTAACTCGGGGGCGACATGGCTTCGACGTGGATCGCGAAACCTGAGGTGCATGCCGAGGTGCAGATTACCTCGTAAATCCATCTGCAAAAAATAAACGCAAACGACGACGTTTACGCTCTGGCCGCTTAAGCCGGCCAGCCTCTGATCAGCAGCTCGCTTACAAGCGGCTGGTTTTGGGGTAACCCAATTGTAAGATCGTGCTGAAGCCTGTCCGGGGTTGAAGCACTAAAACTTAACGGAATCGCCGTACGTTTTCCCTGCCACCCGGGTAGCGTCCGGTTAAATCAATAGAGTGGATACGCATGTAGAGCCGATGGCAGAGGATTTGCGGACGCGGGTTCAATTCCCGCCGCCTCCACCAATTCCGGGAATTGTCAAGACCATTCCAGACCAACTAAGACCCTTTTAAATCAGGGCCTTAGTTGCTCCTCCCAAACAAACCAACCGGTCTCCGTTGGCCCTCGATGGCCTCGGCTGTGGCACAAAAATGACACAAATTTGCCACAAGCCGATGAGGCCGACCGTCTCACCGCCAGTTACGGCACCCACGATTGCCGCCGGTTTCGCCGGGGCATTTTCGATGACCTCTCACCGCTCGCCGTAGACCTGGCGCTTCGCTATACCCAGACTGCCGAACGCTTCAGCTTTCGCCAAGCGAATCTCGAATTGCTGGAGATTCACGAGCGCCTTGTCATCCATGACCTGAACCTCAGCGGCGACACCCAAGAGCTGCGAGACGCCGCCAAGCGCTACGCGGAAAAGTGCCGGTTCGCTCGGCAACAGGCCAGCTCCCTACAGAGCGCCTATCAAGCCTGCGCGTGGTTGGTGGAGCACTATCGGCTTACCCCGCCTCCGGTAAAGAGCAACGATCTGGAACCGGCCATCAACCGGATGTGTTGCAGCCGCTGGTGGAGTCGCAAGATTCAAATTCTCCGGCTCCGGACCATCGAAGCCATTGCCCGGAACATCGAACTCGTTAGCCGCCACCGTTCGGCCTATGCCAGCGATTACATCGTCCGGCTGAAGCGGAAGCAAAAAGAGAAAAACCGGGCTTACCTCGCCTCGACCTTCGTGACCAATGAAGTCGGCGAAAGCTATTCCTTGCAAGACCTGGCGGACCGCACCGTCTCAAACCCCGCGATCCGACGGGCGGAACTCATGGTCCGGATCAAGGGCTTTGAAATGGCCGCCGACCTCCTCGGCCATGTCGGCGAGTTCTACACCCTCACCACCCCGTCCCGGATGCATGCCAGTCTGCACAATGGCGTACCCAATCCACGCCACGACGGAACCACCACCTTACAAGCCCACGAATACCTCACCCACCTTTGGGCCTTGATCCGCGCCGAACTCCACCGCCAAGGCATCCGGCCTTATGGTTTCCGTGTCGTCGAACCTCACCATGACGGCACGCCCCATTGGCACCTTCTCTTATTCATGCCGCCCGATCACAGGGCAAAGGTTCGGGAAATCCTCCGCTGCTACGCGCTTGCTGACAGCCGCAACGAACCGGGCGCACAAAACCACCGATTCAAAGCCGTCGCCATCGATCCCGCCAAAGGCACGGCAGCGGGCTACATCGCCAAGTACATCGCGAAGAACATCGACGGCCATGCCCTGGAGCAAGACTTGTACGGAAACGACGCCCAGCAGGCCGCCGAACACATCACTGCCTGGGCCAATACCTGGGGCATCCGCCAGTTTCAGCAGATCGGCGGGCCGAGCGTGACGGTCTGGCGTCAACTCCGGAAGCTGGACAAAGCCGACGATCCAGACCTGGAAGAAATCCGCCAATCGGTCACCGCCAGCGATTGGGCCGCTTTCATGCTCGCCATGGGTGGCCCTGATATTCCACGCTCCGCGCAAACCATCAAGCCCATGTACGACTTCGGCAGGCAGCTCAACCCAACGAGCGGCGAAATTGTCATGACGGTCATGGGGCGCTATGGCGATACGGCCTCCCTTTCAGTCGCCGGCGTCGTTTGGCGAGGCCGCGACTACGACACCCGGAAACACGTTTGGATGTTGACCAGTGGAGGCAGCGAGGCGGGCTGGGGCGGCGGCGCGGCCGGGGCCGCGCGACGCACCGGCACGCCGCAGCTGCCAGCCACGGGAACGGCACAGCGAGCGACGACGTAGGAGGAGCGAGCGCAGGCCGTTCCCCTTGGACCTGTATCAATAACTGTACGGAATCACGAAGCGAGAACGAACCGAACAGGAGAACCTAAATGAAGACGCTGAAAACACGGGAGAGCTACGCCATGAACGAATTCACGCTTGAAGACGCCGTGTCCTTAATCTACCGGCTCGCGGTCCTGAAGAAAGACGCGACAGCGCCGGGAAAGATGCCGGACATCACCAAGATCGGCCATGTCTGCGGTGTGCTAACTATGAATGACCAGATCGAGGTGGTCATCAAGTTCCACGATGAACTTCGGCAATTCACGAAAGATGAGTTCGACTCACAAATCAGTCTTTTGGACCAGCAACGCTATTGACTATGATAATTAGCAGCGTATCATCAAGATCAGCACTGATCTTGAGAGACACTACTGACAATGAAAGACAATCCGCAAAGGCTTCTGGTCCTCGATGAGGAAACTGAGCAAAAAATCCTGAGCCGAATGGCCGACTTCCAAGGCGTCGGTACCACGCTTGAAAGCGCCATCGGTGCACTGGTCATGGGGCAGTACTTCGGCTGGCGCGTCTTGAAGTTGCTGCATAACCCTGCCACCTACCGGCGTTACGAAAAAGCTCTGGGCATCAAGTTCAGCGATGTTTGCCCAGAAATCACGGAATTAGGTAAGAAGAAGAGCATTGGTTATGCCATTACCCAAAAGCTCGGCAGCTTCTGGGCCGTCATCATGGGCAAGAAAAAAGTCCCCGAAAAAGGCCAGATCGCCAGTGAAGCCGAAGTAAAACGCCGTGTCGCCGAAATCGATAAGGAGGAAGGCAAATGACCTTCCCCAACCAGTATGTGACCATCGAAAAGTGCGCTGAACTCTATGGCCTTACGGTAAACGCCATCCGCCAATACAAAAAGAAAGGCCAGTGGCGAGAAAAAATCCACTGGATCAAAGCTCCTAACGGCAGAATTTTCATCATTATCAAGGCAATAGACGCATGGATAGAGGGCAAAAGGGCATAACGATTCGCGGCAACAGCGCGCAAATCGCCTTCACCTACCAAGGCATACGGTGCCGGGAAACCATCCCCCTGCCACCGACCAAGGCAGCCCAAAAAGAACTGGTGCGTATGCGGCAAGCCATCTTGTACGAGATCAAGATGGGCACCTTCGATTATGGCAAGCATTTTCCGCACAGCAAAAAAGCCAAGGCGCTACGTAAAACCTGCCCCGACCATTACACCATCGGCGAGGGCTTGAAGGACTGGCTCCAGCGCGGTCAAGGGAAATGGCAACGCAGCACTATCCGCGACTACGAAAGCGTCATCTTTCACCATCTGATCCCAGAATTCGGCAACCTTCCGATTTCCGAATTGACTGCCATCCGGGTCAAAAAATGGCTGGCTGATCTTCCCTGCAAGAACAAGCGCAAGAACAACATTCTCACCCCGCTTCGCCAGCTCTACGAAGACTTGTACCTCGACGAGGTCATCGATAGGAACCCCCTCGCTCGGGTCAAGAACCTACCCGTAAAGACCCGAGAACCTGAACCCTTCACAGCAGACGAAGTAGCGAGAATTCTTAACCAGCTCGAAGGCCAAGAAAGGAACCTAATCCAGTTCGCTTTCTGGTCCGGCCTTAGAACCTCAGAACTCATCGCTCTCCGCTGGCAAGACGTCGATCTTGAACATGATCGCATTTATGTCCGTCATGCGAATGTGCGCGGCCACCTGAAAGGCACCAAGACCAGCTCCGGTTCACGCGAGGTCGCTTTGCAACCGCAGGCACGGGAAGCCCTGCTCAACCAACAGACATACACCGGACAAAACTCCGCGATCGTGTTCCACGACTCCAGAAAAAACGAGCCCTGGAAAAACGACCAAGCCATCCGTAAGACCGTTTGGACACCGGCCTTAAGAAGGGCAGGCTTGAAATATCGGAACCCTTATCAGACTCGGCATACCTTCGCCTCGACTTTACTTTCGAGGGGTGAGAATCCTTTGTGGGTTGCACAACAGATGGGGCACAAGGATTGGGGTCAGATAAGAAAAATATATGGTAGATGGATTGCGCCAACTGATTCTATCAACACCAAAACGGTAGCTAACAAATCAAGTCAGAGAGAACACCATGGGCGAAGCTAAACGGCGCGGCAGCAAAGAGGCAAGACAAGAACAAGCGAAATCAAACAGCCAACAAGCCTTCAATAAACTCCAAGAGGAATACGGCCTTCCCGACCATGCAAAATTCTGTGGGTACGTGGTTTACATACCAGGAAGCGACGAATTTCTTAGCAAGATTAAGATATCACGCCTAGCAACCCAACTATTATTCTCGAAAATCCCACACTACGCAAAAACCTTTCAAAACAAGATCGAAGCAGAAAAAGCAGCTTATCATTGCAAAAGGAATACAAGCATAGAGCTACTATTTGATCTAGGAGAGCAGTATCTGGTTACAAAGCCAGATTAGAGCTGAATTGTATTTCCTGCCAGGACTACTACCGACAACGCTTACGGGCAAAATTGCGAGCGCCAGCGAGTAATTTTGTCCTAGTGCAGCGTATTGTTAGATTCATCTTATCTTCGGGCACATCAGTTCTAGCCCTGATATTTCGCACGCAATCTGATCAATGAAATTCTGTAGCGAGTGGTTGATGAACTCGGTGAGCAACCAGTTATGCTGTGCTTTGAAATGTCTAGCCAAGCGAGATGGCTCATATCGACATATTTCACTTAGCCGGTGCATTCCAAGGTATATCAAAGACGGCGTAGGCCAAGGCAATACGGAGGTAACTCGATCATTACGCTTGTAATACCACAGACGTTGATGGCTATATATGTATTTTATATCCCGCCGAATTTTTGAGTGATACTCTTTAAGGGATTCGACTCTCTGCGTCTTAGTTGCCCCTCTGTCGTCCCAGGTGAATCGCCTCTTTCTTCTAATCGTAAATAGCTCTTCACTGCGATCTATTTCCCAGCCACGCTGTTTATTGTTATTAAAGATTGCTTCTTTTGCGTACTGTCTATCTCGTATGGTAGCACAAAACCAACTTTCATTATTAATCATGTTCCGCACAAAGTGCGGATCGTGTATCGGTATGAAAAGGTCTAGCATTCCCGGATGTGTAGTGGTAAATGCTCTATGGATAAATGGAATGTTGTAACGAACAT
>JAQTYA010000033.1 GCA_028688525.1 Methylococcus sp.
GCCCCAGCATGGCGGATACCCCGACAGAACTCGCCCGCCGCCGCGTACTGATAGGCCGCGGCCTGGGCGTAGCCATCGTACTCGGTGCGATAACGACCGGCGCCTGGACTTGGCATCTGAACTTCGTACACCCCCGCACCAACGACGCCATGGTACGGGCCAATATCGTTGGTATCGCGCCTGAGGTGAGCGGGCGCATCGTGGAATTGCGGGTGGAGGACAACCAGAGGGTCAGCCAAGGCGAATTGCTGTTCGTGATCGACCCTCGCCCCTATCAGGCCAAGCTGGCTCAAGCCAAGGCGGACCTGCTCAAGACCGAAAAGGAAGTCGACGCCCTGCACGCGGCCACCGCGTCGGCGGAAGCTCACATCGGCCAGCTGGGCCACGAGCGCGACTCCGCTGCGGCCGAAATAGCCCGGCTTCAGGCCCAATACGACTACCAGCGCCAATATCTGGAACGCATCGAGCCGCTGCTCGCTCAAGCCTACGTGACCGCCGACCAGATCAAAGAAGCCCGCGCCCGGCGCGACGCCGCACTTGCGGCCGTAAACCAGGCACGGGCAAAGGAGCAGGCATCCCGAAAAGCGGTCAGCGAAGCCGGCAAAGACCGGTCCCGCGCCGAGTCGCTGGTCGCCCAGTTCGGCGAGGTCAATGCGCGCGTCGAAGCGGCCAGGGCGACGGTGACGGCGGCGGAACTCGACGTCGAATATTGCTATGTAAAAGCGCCTTTCGATGCCTATGTCACCAATCTGAATACCCGCGAGGGAGAATTCGCCAAGACCGGCTCGGAAATCTTCGCCTTGGTCGACGACCGCCACTGGTACACCATCGCCAATTTCAAGGAAACCTATCTGCGCTCGATCCGCCCCGGCCAGGAAACCGAAGTGTTCCTGGTCGGCTATCCCGGCAAGCGTTTCCGCGGCGTGGTCACCGGCATCGGCTGGGCCAATTATCCCGACAACGCCAAGCAGCAGGGCGTTCTGCCGGAAGTGCAGCGCACCCTGAACTGGGTCATCCTCGCCTCGCGCTTCCCCGTGCGCATCGAGATCCTCGACCGCGACCCCGCCTACCCGCTGCGCATGGGTATGACGGCTTTCGTCACCGTGCGGGATCATCCGGCCGTTGCGCCTCCTTGAGCGCCGAAGCCCCCCGCACCCTGCCCGGCTCCGACGGAAATAGCCGACAGTGGTTCGGCACGACCTTGCTGCGGTTCCTGCGGGACGAATTCAAGGATTCCCCCGGCCGTAAGCTAGGCGCGCTAAGGCTGTTCATCGGCACAATGGCGATCGCTCTCGTCAGCGAAACCCTGCTGCGGCCGCCGCATGTCGCCGCGGTCGCCATCACCATCAGCCTAGGGCTCAATCCGCGCGCCAACGCCGGCCAATCGCTGGAGTTGGGGCTACGGATGTTTGGCTATTTGGTAGTCATGGCGGGACTGTGTATCTTTTCTCTGGCGCTCGCTGGCAACGAGCCCTGGCTGCTAATGCCCTGGTCTTTCGCCGTCATGGCGCTGGCGCTGTTCCATTCCCGCTACATCGGCCAACCGACCGCCATCGCCACCTGGTATTCGCTGGTCGTTCTCTACAGCGCGGCTACGCCGCAGCAAAACATCTATACCGCGTTGTGGGTCATCCCCATCATGGGAGGCTTAGGCGTAGGCATCTGGACCTTGGTGCAGCTGGCGGTCAAACCGCAGGATCCGCAGCGCCTGCTCGATACCGCTATCGTCGGGCATCTGGCCACAGTCGAAACCGTGATCGCCGCAAGGCTCGCCGATCACGCCGGCGGAGCGGGCCGCACCGAACGGACGCGTCTATCCGCCCCCGGCAACTTCGCCGCAACCCTGGAACTGCTCCGGCACACCCAAATCGTCCACCCCGCCCTGCGGCGAAAACACAATGCCTATGTCCGGCTGCTGGTGGAAATAGACGGCCTGCGGCGCATCGCGGTCTGGCTGGACCAGTCCCTGCCCGGAGAACACCGCGCCCAGCCGATGAGCCCCCGGAAACTCGATGCCTATCGCCGATTGCGCACCGCCTGCGAGGCGCTTCGTCTATGCGTCGAAGAATCCCGCGACGTGTCCGCGCAGACTCTCGCCCTACTGCCAGATCCAGCCGCGGATTTCGCAACCGGCCAGCCGATTCCGTCTTTGCCGACTGCCATGGCAGCCTCGTTCCGGCGGATCGCCGAAGCGATAGCGGCGATTCATGCTCAAACTCCGACGCGGGCGCTGGTCGAGCCCGACACCGGAGCCGGCGAGGAAAAGCCCGCATTGCCGGCCTGGCTGGGCTACGAATTCTGGGCGGCCAATATCGACACCGTGCAATACGGCATCAAGTTCTCGCTGGGCGCCATCCTGTGCGCGCTGATCGTACAGGCGCTGGCCTGGCCGGGGATAGAAACGGCGATCCTCACCTGCCTAGTCGTCGCCCAGACCAGCCTTGGCGCGGACTACCGCCAGTCGCTGCTGCGCTTTTCCGGAGCGGCCCTGGGCGGGCTCTGCGCCTACGCCTATGCCCTGGCGGCACAGCCGGCGATCGACACCATCGTCGGCTTCGCCTTCGCCACTGCCCCCGTGTTTGCCCTAGCCGCCTGGATCGCCGCCGGCAGCCCGCGCATCGCCTATATGGGCAAGCAGATCGGCTATTCCTTCGCTATCTTCGTGCTGCACGACCTAGGTCCGGTCACCGACCTTTATCTGCTGCGCGACCGCGTGCTCGGCATCTTCCTCGGCATCGCCGTGATGGGCGTGCTGGATTACGCACTCTGGCCCCGACGCTCGATCAGCCTCGCCCGCAACCGGACGGCTTCCGCCCTGCAAGCGCTGGCTGCATTCACCGCTCGGCCGGCCGACGCCTATCCGCTACGGGAGAAGATGTTGGCATTGCGGATAACTGCCGACAAGAATCTGGCGTCCGCGCAGGATTTCGTCGGCCACGCTGCCCTCGAACCGGACGCCACGATAGCCTCTACATCGAGAGAAAGGGAGGCACTGAGCGAGTTGATCCGGGACGCGAGCGACCTGTCCGGGCTGCTCCTGATCCGCCGGCGGTATCGCGCACTGGGCGGAGTCGCATTCGGCGATTATCCCAATACGCTGAGAGGACACGCCCTCGCCTTCGATAGCGGATTGGCCGGCGCCTTGAACCGTGCCGCAATGGTTTTGCAGGGGCGCGAACCCGGCTTGGGAAGCGAGGCGATCGCCGAACTGCACCGGCGGCTGGAGCGCGGCTCTGCCGAACACCACGCCGTCGACCGCCTGTCCGCCGAACCGGCAATGGCTTGGGAGTTAAGGCGGATGCTCGACCGGCAGATCGTAGCCATAGTCGAGCGCATCGAACGGCGGGCAACCTATTTGTCGCCGCATAGCTGACCGGATTGCCGGTACGCCAAGTTGGCTACTGCGCCGATCCAGAATGCGGTTGAGATGCTGCTGACCGGTCAGCTATCGCAGCCAAGCGCTAGTTCGAAACTCCAGACGAGGTGCGATAGGCAAATACATCGCCGCAGTCCGTACTCAAATAAACGGTACCGTTGACTATCGTGGGCATCCCAGCAGCTTCCGATCCCTCGCAAGCCGGCGGCGTAGCAGAACGCCATAATCTCATCCCGTTGGAAGCATCGTACGCGGACATCGACCCGTCGCCATTACCGGCATAGATGACCCCATTGGCAATCGAAGGCTTGCCTGCGCCACCCTCGGCGCCGGACCAAAGGAGGCTGCCATTCGCCGCATCGTAGGCCCGCATCCCCTCGCCAGTGTTCAAGAACAACCGCCCGTTCGCATAAGCGGCAGCGGAAAAGACGTTGCCGGGCTCATCCAATGACCAGGCCAGCCCGCCATCTTTGGCGTAAAACGCATAAATTTCGCCCACAGCAGGCAAATAATGCGGGTTATCGTAGCCGACGGCATAGACTCGACTATCCGCCGCGATCAAATCGTATGTTCCGAAGCGAGGGAACAACGCACTCCAGAGCAACTCGCCTCGCACCGCGTCGACGGCGTAAAGCGCTCCATCGGTCATGAGGGCGTAGACAATGCCATCCGCAACTACGGGCGCCGTCAGGGTCGGACGATAAATCTCGCCCGGAAAGGTTTTCTCCCAGAGCAGCCTGCCGTCCGCCGCTTGGAATGCGCTGAGTTTGCCCATATTCGCATCATCCTGCGAGGCGACATAAATCACGTTGTTCGCCAGCGCCGGCGCGGTCATAAACGCCGGGTTACCGATAAATCCGGTCACTGTTTTCTTCCAGATCCGGGCACCATCCTCCGCTCTGAAAGCATAAAGCATTCCGTCCGTCGAGCGCACGTAGACCCGCCCCCCACCCACGGCCGCCGCAGAAGTCACATAGGCCTGTTTTATAGAGGCAACCCAAAGCCGCGCGCCGTCGGCTCTGAGGGCTAAAAGTCCCCCGTTCCCCCTAGGATCGGGCCGAGTACCTACGTAGACGACGTCATCGCGCGTCACCGGAGAAGTATTGGCATTACCCAAGGCCGTGTACATCCATTGTTGGGTAAGGCTCTGCACGTTGGCCGTAGAGATATGGTTCTCGAAGGCGTTGAATCCCGTGTGCCCCGCATCGAATCCGGATTGGGACCAATCGGTATTGACCACAAATTTCTTTAGAGCGCTACGGCCGCTGACCTGGCCTACGACGCGAATCTCGTGGCGCCCTGGCCGGGCCGAAGACGGTACGCGGACAGGGGTATAGGCGAATTTCCCAGAGTTGTTCGCCGCAACGGCGGAGACTTGAGCGGTGTCGAAATAAATATCCACCGATTCGCCGCGTCCAAAACCCGCTCCTTTGACGTGAACTTCCGATGAAGGAGGACCACTGGCAGGGTCGACCTTGATTTGGGGAACCGCGAGTACTGCGACCGGGAAAAGGACGCATAAAAGAACTATCAGGGAATGAAGACGCGCCGATAAAGGGCGGTCACCGCGAACAGTAGTCATGATCGATCAGCCTCAAATTATTCTTATAGGACCTCTCGCCACGTCGCCGAAGCGGCATATTCGCCTTTCACCTCGCAATAAAGGCCTTCGCGCTCGGCCACGACGTTTTTCCCGCTCTTCAAGGTCCAGTGATACTGGCGGCAAGGGTAAGGCCCGATCGGATGTTCACCTGTCGCCTGAACCGTGCCGGAATAGCGGGCACCTTTCCAGCTCAGACTCTGGCCCGGCTTGAGAGCGATCAACATCGGCGTGAACTTTTCGTAGCTGTTGCCTCCTTTTATCAGGAAAAAATGCGCCCAGGCATCAAACGAGTAGCCGCCCTCGCAGTCGGAACAGGCCACCTTGCTGGCATCCTCGAATGCCTTCTTCTGCGCTTTACCCTTATCGAATTTCAGATCGCTGAATTTGTAGTAGTCGCAGCCCGTATCTTCGGGCCACAGGATTTCCGGCGCGTAACTGTCCGGGCGCGGACCGAGCGGCGGCAAAGGCTTCGCTCGCGTCTTGAAACAGCCCGCCTTTGGAGCGGAGGAGGAGGTTGATGCTGCCGAGGCAGGCGCAGCCGGCACAGTGCCGGTCGCAGGCTCGCCGCCCCGCTGTTGAGGGGCGTCGCTAACGACCGAACGCACGACTTCGCTGGCGGCGCCCCTGACCAGAGACTCCAGCGGAAAATCGGCCTGCGCCACGCTAGTTACGGCGATATCGGCGGCCAATGCGAACAGGACTTTCTTCATGACTCATGCACTCTTCTGAAATTGGGAGTTCAATTTGAAACGGCGCTCGGACAGCCCGCCAAGAGCCCCCCGAACAGGGAGCGCACTCTAACGAGTTATCTCCTGGCATGAATTGTAAAAATCGGACAACTTCGACACCCGGAACGCCGTTGAGCAAGCCGGAAAACGACGCAGCCGATTTTTGGATCACCCCTCGCCGGAGCAAGACACCGAGCAACGCGGGGGCACCCAACGCGGCGCTCTTTCTATGCACCGCCTGCCCTGATGCAACGGAGTTGGTCGCCCTGGGGCATAATCCCGCCCTTCGAATACTCATTTCCCTTCCCCCAATGCCCCTATCTCGTAACCGCCTCGCCGAATTTCTGGACGCGCTGTTGAACCCGGGCGCTTTCGCCGATTACGGCCCCAACGGCCTACAGATCGAGGGACGCGAGGAGATTCGCCGCGTTGCCTTTGCGGCATCGGCCACGGCTAAATCCGTCGCTGCCGCGGCGGACTGGGGGGCCGACGCCTTGGTCGTGCACCATGGCCTGTTCTGGAAATTCCACGGAACGCGTCCGCTCACCGGGACGTTCGCGCGCCGGGTATTTCCGCTGGTGCGCCACCAGATCAGCCTGTTCGCCTACCATCTGCCTCTGGACGCTCATCCCGAAGTCGGCAACGCGGCGGTATTGGGAAGCCTGATCGGATTGAGCGGGCAGTCGCCATTCGGCGATCACCAGGGTTGCCCGACCGGGGTGCGGGGCGTTCTGTCGCCGCCGACTAGCGCCGGGGCATTGCGCGACCGGCTGGCGGAAATCCTAGAGCACGGCGTGATGCTGGCGACGCCGGACGCATCAGCGCTGGTGAGCGCCGTCGGAATCATCACCGGAGGAGCCAACGGCGGCTGGGCAGAAGCGGCGAAAGCGGGTCTAGATGCCTATATCACCGGAGAGATGAGCGAACACGATTGGCACGAGGCGCAGGAAGCCGGCATCCACATGTACGCCGGAGGGCACAACGCCACCGAGCGCTTCGGGATTCAGGCCTTGATGGAACGGGTGGAGCGGGAATTCGGCGTGGAATGCCAGTTCATCCCCAGCGACAACCCGGCCTGAGCCCTCAGCCGAGACCGACCGTCTCCCGATATTCCGGCACCCGGCAGTTCCAGCCCAGTTCGTGCTCGATCCGGAAACGCAGCGCATCGGCAGCTTCGGGTTCGCCGTGGGTGACGAAGGTCGTGAGCGGCGGTTTGGGGCAACTCCGCAGCCAATCGAGAATCTCGCTGTAGTCGGCATGCGCCGACAGACTTTCGACCAGCCCAACCTCAGCCCGGATGGGCACGTACTCGCCGTGAATCTTGACGGCTGTAGCGCCGCCCAGGATGGATGCGCCGCGCGTACCGGGAGCCTGGTAGCCGGTGAATAGCACGGTGTTACGGTAATCGGGCGCAAAGGCTTTGAGATGGTGCAGCACGCGTCCGCCGGTCGCCATGCCGCTGGCGGAAATCAGGATCATCGGCATTTGGCGGGAACTCAAACCTTTGGATTCTTCCGCCGTGTTGACGTAGCGCGCCGTACGGCATACCGCCTCAGCCTCCGTGGGCGACAGCCGGTGTTCGGATGCGTGGCGGCGGAACAGCTCGGTAGCGTCGATGGCCATGGGGCTGTCGAGATAGACGGGAACCTCGGGAATCTTGCCCGCGGCCTTCAGCCGGTGGATGTAATACAACACGCTCTGGGCGCGGCCCACGGCAAAGGCGGGGATCAGCACCACGCCGCCGCGGCGGCAAGTGCGGCGGATGTAGTCGCCGAACGCCTCCTGCGGATCGTCAGCGCTGTGACGGCGATTGCCGTAGGTGGATTCGACGACGAGAAAATCGGCCGCCGGGCAGCGTTCTGGAGGGCGGATGGTAGGATCACCCGAACGCCCCAGATCGCCGGAAAAAGCGAGCGAGGAACGCCGTCCGCGCAGCACAGCGGAAGCCGCGCCCAGGATGTGGCCGGCCGGCTGGAAGCGGAATCTGAACTCGCCGCTCAAACGGACCTCACGACCGTAATCGATAGGCTCGAATAGATCGAGACAGCGCTCGGCGTCTTCCCGCGTGTACAGCGGCAAAGCCGGATGATGGCGGGAATAGCCGTGCCGGTTGGCGTATTCGGCTTCCTCTTCCTGCAGATGGCCGCTGTCGGGCAACAGGATGCGGCAGAGGTCCCGCGTCGCCGGCGTGCAATACACGCGGCCGGCGAATCCGTTGCGCGCCAGCAGCGGGATGTAGCCGCTGTGGTCGATATGGGCGTGGGTCAGGACCAATGCATCCAAGCAGTCCGGCGCCAACGGAAAAGGCTCCCGGTTGCGCAGCCGGAGCTGCTTGAACCCCTGGAACAGGCCGCAATCGACCAGGACGCGGCTCTGGCCTTCGGTCACCAGGTATTTGGAGCCGGTGACCGTCCCAGTGGCGCCGAAAAAACCCAGTTCCATGCGGAATCAGGGCTTGGCAGGAGCTCCAGCACCCGCGCCGTGGTTCATTCCGCCCTGCCCCATGCCGCCTTGATGCTGCATTTGCATCATCATCTGGTGGTGCGCCTTCATGTGCTGCTTGATCATGTCGCGCTGCTGCTGCTTGAGCTTTTCCTTCTCGGCCGGGTCTGTAGCCGCCTGGATCTTGTCCATGATCTCGTGCATCTGCAGCATATGGTCCTGCATCATCCTGACGCGCTGATCCATCTGCTCGTCGCTCATCATTCCGCCGCCCATGCCCTGCATACCGGCCTGCGGCTGGGGCTTCTGGCTCGAATTCGGCTCTTCGGCGCACACCGGGCCGGCAAGACCCATGACCGCGACGCAAATCAGGCTCAGTTTTTCAATCGGTTTACGCATCTTGCGACTCCTTCAACTTCGGGCGCTGGCGGATTCCAGCACGGCGGACGGTATCACCGAAGCGAGCGGCTGAACAGTCCTTACCCAGGTTTGACGGCCCCGCCTCGTTTATAGATAGTGGCCCCGCAGACAGGAGCATACACATGGCAAAAGAAAAACCGGCGGAAATCTACGTGAGCGTGGACATCGAGGCGGACGGCCCCATCCCCGGCCCGCATTCCATGCTCAGTATCGGCGCCGTGGCCTACGGCACCGATGGCGAGCCTTTAAGCGATTTTTCCGTCAACCTTGAAACTTTACCCGGGACTGCTGCCCATCCGACCATGGCAGAATGGTGGCGGCAATTCCCGGAAGCCTGGAACGCTCACCGCGAGAACCCTCGCCCGCCGGCCGAGGCCATGAACACCTTCGCCGACTGGCTGGAAGCGCTGCCGGGCAAACCGATCTTCCTGGCTTGGCCGGCCACCTGGGATTTTATGTGGATATATTGGTACCTGATCCGCTTCACCGGCCGGCGGCCGTTCTCCGAACACGGCATAGATATCCGGTCGTACGCGATGGGTATGCGACGCCAGAGCTTCGGCCGGTCGAGCAAGAACTTCCTGCCGAAGCGCTGGTTTTCACCCAACCCCCATAACCATATCGCGCTGGACGATGCCCGCGAGCAGGGCGACTTGTTCATCGCCATGCTCCGGGAAAACCTGAAAGGCGGGAAATGAGCCGAACGCCGGACAGCTATTCGCTGCCACAGGTACGGACGACGGTCGAGGTATGGAACGCCACAGGCAAAGAGAATTTCGGGAGCCGCCCCCAGACATAAGGTCGGGTGATGGCTTGCGGTACCATGCAACCGGTCCCCGGCCGGGTCAGCACAAGTTCGACTTCGAGACGGTCCCCTTTCGATTCGACGCCGGCCACGGAAAGGCCGTAGCCCCCGGTATTCCGGCTCCCCGCAAAAGCGGCGATCACCACGGCCTGGGAAAAATCCACTGACGGTACGGGCGGCGCCGGCTCCAATTCCGACACATGCTCGGACCAGAGCGAGCGGAAGGCAGCCGCATCGAAGATAGCAACCGCACGCTCCGCTTCCACCCCGCTTTGCGTCCCCTGGGCCAGGACGGCAAATGGAACCGGCTCGGCCGACACGCCACAAGCCGACGCCGCAACCGCCGCTATCAGCCCCCTTAACATCGGCAATTTCTTCACCGCCTAGCACCTCGTTCGGTTGGGGGCGGACGAGCCGCCCCTTGCCGTTTCGACGGCGGCGCTCAGCGCGTGATCGTTACCGCCACATCGTCGATCAGGAAGCTGGTCGCCCTAGAGGCATTTTCCACACCATGGAACTGAATCCTGACGGTCCGCCCTTTGTAAGCAGATAGATCGAAGCTCTTTAGCACGTAACCCGACGAGCGGTTCCTATTGGAATAGGTCACCAGGGTTTGCTGCACGGTTCCGTTGGTATCCCGTACCGTCACGGCGAGCGTGTCGCGCGCTGGCGTATACGAATATTCGCTGCTGGAGATCCAAAGCCAGAAACCGAGTTTGGCGGTACAAACATCCACGGGCACCGTGACCTGCTGGTAGACATCATCGGTGTGGACCGCGCCATAACCATTCATCCAGGCTTTCCAATTCCCCGCATGGGCCGGAGCCATGGGATCGGCGTCGATCACACCAGAGGAAGCCGTCCAGACCGTGGCGCCGCTCTCGAACCCTGGGTTGCCCAGCAATTGCGCGGTCGTACCGCAGGCCGGAGCCGGAACCGGCGAGGGAGAGGGCGACGGTGCGGCGGCGTTCGAAACACCAGCACTGACAACGTTCGAGGGCCTGGCGTTGCCGGCCTTGTCGGTGGCCACCGCGTAGAAGGTACGCGAACCGTCGGCGACCGAAGCGGAATTCCAGCTCAGGCTATAAGGAGCACTGCTGTCGCTCCCCGCACTGGCGTTATCGACGAAGAATTCGACCTTGGCGACCCCGCTGCCCCCGGCCTCGTCCGAAGCTGTCGCCGCAAGGCCGACGGTTCCGGCTAAAGTAGCGGAGGCGACCGGCGCGGTGATCGCCACTTGCGGCGGGGTCGTATCGGCCGCCGGCGTACCAATGAAACCGGAATACAGCAGGCGGTTGGGCGAACCCGTACCGGCGCCGGCGACCTTATTAGCCGTCGCGCCGGCGGTCAGCGCCGTAGCGACCTGATCGGGCGTGGCCCCGGGATTTGCGGACAGATAGAGCGCAACCACGCCGGCGGTATGGGGCGTCGCCATGGAGGTTCCGCTCAGTACCTGGGTAGCGCTGTCGCTGCTGAACCAGGCCGAAGCGATACTGCTGCCCGGCGCGAACAGATCCAGGCAAGTCCCATAATTGGAATAGCTGGCCCGGGCATCGCTCGAGGTAGTTGCCCCGACCGTCAAGGCCGCAGCCGTCCGCGCCGGAGACTCCTTACAGGCGTCCGCATTGGAATTTCCGCCGGCGACCGCATAGCTCACGCCGGCGCTGATCGAATTCTGCACCGCCGTGTCTAGCGCCTGCGAAGCGCTCCCTCCCAGACTCATGTTGGCCACGGCAGGGAGCTGCTTGTTAGCGGTCACCCAATCGATGCCGGCGATCACCCCCGAGGTATATCCCGATCCGTCGCAGCCGAGCACCCGCACCGAAACCAGTTTGACACCCTTGGCGACACCGTAGGTCGAACCGCCGATGGTGCCGGCCACATGCGTACCATGCCCGTTGCAATCGGATGTTCCCTGGCCGTCGGCGATCGCCGTGTAGCCTCCGGCGGCCCGCCCGCCGAACTCGGAATGGCTGGTCCGGATGCCTGTGTCGATGACGTAGGCGGTGACCCCTTGGCCGTCGGTGTTGTACGCATAGCTGCCGCTCAGGGGCAAGCCGGACTGGTCGATGCGGTCCAGGCCCCAAGTGGGGTTGGACTGGACGCCGTTGATCGAAATAATGCCGTCTTCTTCCACCAAGGCAACCGACGGATCGTTCGCGAGCGCCTCGGCCGCTTCCCGGGACATTCTGCCGACGAATCCCCTGACTGCATGGCCCCAAGTATCCAGCGTCGACGCGTTGTATTTCTGCGCAATGGCGCCGGCTTGAGCCTCGACGCCCGCGCCGCTCGCCGGCTGGCCGCGAAGGATTACGATGTATCGTCCGGGAACGGGCTTGGCCGCGCGCTGGATCACCGTCGCCTCAGCCGTAACGGGCACCGCAGCCGATAACCCCAAGATAGCGGCCAATGCCGCTGCCAGACGCCCTTTTCCGGGCGATCGAACTCCTATCATATCCATGGCCATGTCCTCGCGAGTCAGGTGCTTCCGTTAAAGGCACTGTCCCGAGAACTCGTCGGCGTGCCCCCTGCACATAAGCATAGCCAGGACCCTGCGGACCGCAACGGCAAAGGGAGCGCGCGACCGATCAATTCACGCCGATGTCGGTACCCTCCGGCATATCGCTTCTGGCCGGCGCAATGCGATGAAGCGTTTCCCAAAGCCTGGCCGGTCCTTCGTCCGCCGCCTTGTCGTACCAGCGGAACGCCTCTTCGTAGTTGAGCGCAACGCCACGGCCCTGCTCGTACATCAAACCCAGATGGTACTGGGCATCCGCAGACCCGCGCTCGGCCGCCCGCAGGAACCAGAGCGCCGCCGCCCCTTCGTTGCGCTCTACCCCCAGGCCTTCTAGACTGAGCCGCCCGAGTTCGAACTGCGCGACCGGATTGCCCAGTTCGGCCGCGCTGCGGTACCACCGGACCGCCTCCGTGTAATCTTTTGCCACGCCATGGCCGGCCTCGTAGATGGCCCCGAGCGCCGTCTGAGCCGCCGCGTCGTGCCGCTCCGCCCAATGCCGCCAGGTCGCCATAGCCGCTTCGTACCAGCGCTGGGATTCTGCCGTCTCTCGGGCCGTGCCCAAGCCTAGCTCGGACAGCAGCCCCAAGCCGAAGCGGGCACGGGCATGCCCTTGCCGAGCCGCCGACCGGTACCAGCGGACCGCCTCTGCATAATCGCGGCCTACGCCTAGGCTGTCTTCGTACATACGCCCCATCGCCCATTGAGCATGGGCATAGCCTTGTTCCGCGCCGCGCCGGTACCATTTCAGCGCTTCCTTGTAGAGGGGCGCCACGCCCGCGCCGGCTTCATGGCATAGGCCCAGGGCGAGTGCAGCGCCGGCATCGCCCCGTTCCGCCCGGACCATCCAACGCTCCTGAGCCACGCGGTACCATTTCCGCGCCTCGCCCCCGTCCGCAGGCACCCCGATGCCGGTATCCAGAATTAGACCCAGCTCGAGCGCCGCTCCCGGGTCGCCTTGCGCGGCGGAGCGGCGGTACCAAGCCACGGCCTGCTGCATATCCCGCGCAGTTCCAAGCCCATCTCGAAAACACAGGCCTAGATAGCGCTGAGCGCTGGCATCGCCGGCCTCGGCCCGAGGCAGCCACTCGCCGAATGCGGCGGCATGGTCCCCGTCGTCGAACGCCGCCAAAGCTGGATCTGCGGCAGACGGTGCCGCCCCGCTCGTATCTGCGTCCAAGCTTTCACTCCCTTGCCCAGTCATAAGCGTCTCCACTCCTACACCATGCCGATCTTGCCCCATGCCCCCCGGACTGCACAAGCGGCGTCAATGACGCTTCGCCGAACCCTGCGATTGAGGCTCCGCCAGCTTGAATTCGAGCAACCGCGCCAGACGTTCCAAACGTTCGCCGACCGAGACTGCCTCAACCAACGCCTGCCGCTCGGCCGGCTCGAACGGCAGCTGGCCAATCATGAGGTTGACCAGGGCGGTCGCGGGCATTTTCTCCAGTAGCAGGTCGTCGATCTCCATCGACTTGCCGGAAAAATAGGACTTCAGCAGCGGATACAAGCGATGCTCCTGCTCGCTGGCACCGGCGTCGCTGTCGTAGTCGACAGCAAAGCGCTCCCAACGGGCGGCCACCCGCCGGTACCCGCGCGCGCAGGACAACTCTTCGCCGAGATCGAACCGGCAGACTCCCGTCAGCACAATGATGAGGCGCCCGTCCTGAGTCTCGCTGAAGGAAGTGATGCGCCCTGCGGTACCGGTTCGGCAGACCGCCGTCGCTTCAGCGGACACCGAGGGGTCGGGCTGCACCATACCGATCAGCCGCTCTGCCCCCAAGGTGTCGAAGACCATGTTGAGGTACCGTGGCTCGAAAATGTTGAGCGGCAGTTGGCAACCGGGCATTACCACCGCGTCGGGTAGCGGAAAAATCGGCAGGCTCTCGGGAAGGCGGGAAAACGGCAGAGAAAAAGAATGGCTCATGAGTTTCACATTTCAGCACCGCCTCGGGAACCCGGGCGGGAACAGCATAAGGTCAAGTCAGGAACCCTATTATGACAGCCCGGCCCGCGGTTCCGGAGTGCTCCGGAAAATCGGACAATAGCGCCATGCCTACGCCGCCTCCCATCGCCAGTTTTCGCGCCGTCACCAAGCGCTACGGCGCTCAAACCGTTCTGCCGGAGTTTGGCCTCGACCTGCGGGAAGGCGAATTGCTCACCCTCCTCGGCCCCTCGGGCTGCGGCAAGACCACGGTGCTGCGCCTGCTGGCAGGTTTCGAAATTCCGGATTCGGGCGAAATCCTCCTGGACGGGCGAGCGCTCGCCGGCGTACCGCCGGAAGCGCGCAACGTGAACACCGTGTTCCAGAGCTACGCCCTGTTTCCGCATCTGAGCGTGTTCGAGAATGTCGCCTTCGGCCTAAAGATGCGAAAACTCGGCGGCGCCGAGATTCGGGACAGGACCGAATCGGCGTTGCGCATGGTGCGGCTGGAAGGGCTAGGCGGACGCCGGCCGCTGCAGTTGTCCGGGGGCCAGCAGCAGCGCGTGGCGCTGGCCCGGGCCCTGGTCAACCGGCCCCGGCTGCTGCTCCTGGACGAATGCCTGAGCGCCCTGGATTACCAGTTGCGCCGTGAGATGCAGCTCGAACTCAAGAGCCTGCAGCGGCAGACCGGCATCACCTTCCTGTTCGTGACCCACGACCGGGAGGAAGCCTTGTCTATTTCGGACCGCATCGCCGTCATGCGGGCGGGGCGGATCGAGCAACTGGGCCCGCCCCGCGACATCTACGAGCGCCCGGCGAACCTGTTCGTGGCGCAGTTCGCCGGCGAGAGCAACGTGCTGACAGCGACCGTCACGGCTATAACGGGCCCGGGCACCCTAGCCGTCGATCTAGCTGGAAAGCCGCTCGCCGTGCAGAGCGGCCGGCATTTCGGCATCGGCGCAAAGCTCGCCCTCGTCCTGCGGCCGGAGGATCTACGCGTGCATGATGATGCCGCCGTTGAAAACGGCCTCGCCGGACGGGTGCTGGAACGGACCTATCGCGGCGTGACTCTGGACACCCTGATCGCCCTGGACGCCGGGCCGCGGATCAAAGCCTGCGAGTTTTTCCGCGAGGACGCGCCGGCGCTGGACCATCCGCCGGGCCAACGAGTCCGTGTGAACTGGGCGCCCGGCTGGGAAATCGTGCTCCCTCATGACGCCTAAACCTGAAGCGTTCAAGATCGCATCCGCAGGCCTCATTTCCGGCTGGCTGCTGCTGTTCGTGCTGGCGCCCAACCTGCTGGTGGCGGGGCTGAGCCTACTCAGCCGGAGTCCGGCGGGCTTCGCGGGCTGGCCCGCGACGCTCGACAACTACCGCAGGCTGACCGACCCGGTCTATCTGCACGTCTTCGCCGAATCCTTCGCCACGGCGCTCGTCGCCACCCTGCTCTGCCTGCTGTTGGGCTACCCCTTCGCCTATGGCCTGGCCCGCGCCCGGCCGCGGCTGCGGCCACTGCTGCTGACCCTGGTCATCGTCCCTTTCTGGACCAACTCCCTGGCGCGCATCTATGCCATCCGCGGCTTGCTCGCGGCCAAGGGAGAGGTAAACCACCTGCTGCTGGCCGCGGAGCTGATCGACCAGCCAGTGCGGCTGCTCTACACGCAGGCCGCCGAGATCGTCGGCCTGGTCTACGTGCTGTTGCCGTTCATGATTCTGCCGCTGTACGGCAGCCTGGAAAAGCTCGATCCCCGGCTGCTGGAAGCCGCCCAGGACCTCGGCGCCGGCCCGTTCCAGCGGTTCCGGCACCTGGTCCTGCCGCTGACCCTGCCCGGCATCGTCGCCGGCTGCCTGCTGGTGTTCCTGCCGGCGCTGGGCCTGTTCTACGTGGGCGACGTGCTGGGCGGTTCGCGCCATCTGCTGGTCGGCAACCTGCTCAAGGACCAATTCCTGGAAGCCCAGGACTGGCCCTTCGGCGCCGCCGCCAGCCTGATGCTGATCGGACTGCTGCTGGCTTTCCTCGCGCTCTATGCGCGGGCGGCGAAACGCATCGCTCCGGACGGCTAATCCTGCGACAAATGCGCCAACGCAGCCGCGCTCGCTTCCCAGTTGCGTCCTTCGAAGGGCTCGACCGTCAGCCCGCCCACGGTGGAAGGGTCCAGGCAACGCGCGTTGACGCTGTAGCCGTCCGGGTTGGAGCGGGGAACGTAGAACGACTTGATGCCGCAACGCCCGCAGAACAAATGGCGGGCCATACCGGTGTTGAAGCTGTAAGACACCAGTGCCTCCTCGCCGCGCAGGAGTTTGAAACGGGATGCCGGAACGATCAGGTGCTGAAATCCGGTCATGCTGCAGATGGAGCAATTGCATTCCTGCACCACGAGATCGCGCCCGGCGCTGACTTCGAAGGCGACTGCGCCGCAGTGGCAGCCGCCGCGATGTATCACGTATTCGGTCATGTGAAGAACACTGAGTCTGTGAATGAAAAATTCCGCCCGCTTTGAGCCGGTGAAGAACATTGTAGCGGCGATGCCGCTCGGCCGGCTGGACGGCGTTTTGATCTACACCTTCCTCTACCTGCCTATGGCCGTGCTGATTCTGGAGTCGTTCAACGCCTCGAAATACGGCATCGGCTGGCAGGGCTTTACCCTGGACTGGTACGAAAGCTTAGCGGCCGATGCCGAAATCCTGGCGGCGGCCCGCAATTCGCTGACCGTGGCGGCGCTGTCGGCGACCCTGGCCACGATAATCGGCAGCTTGGGCGCTGTAGGGCTGCAGCGCTACCGGTTCCGCGGCAGGAAATTCTTGATGGGCCTGCTGTTCGTCACCCTGATGTCGCCGGACATCGTCATGGCGGTGTCGCTGCTGGTTCTGTTCATCGGCTTGCGGCTGGAGTTGGGCTTGTTCACGCTGTGGCTGGCGCACACCAGCTTCTGTCTGCCTTTCGTCACCCTCACTGTGCATGCCCGGCTACAGGGATTCGACAACGCCCTGGTCGAAGCGGCGCGCGATCTGGGCGCCGGGGAATGGACCGCCATCCGCCGCATCGTGCTGCCGCTGGCGTTGCCGGCCATTGCCGCGGGCTGGTTGATGAGCTTCACCCTGTCGCTGGACGATGCGGTGGTCAGCTTCTTCGTCACCTGCCCCGATTTCGAGGTCCTGCCGCTACGCATCTATTCCATGGTCCGGCTCGGCGTGAAGCCGGAAGTGAACTCCCTCGCCTCGCTGCTGTTCGCCGTTTCGCTGAGCTTTGTGCTGCTCGCCCAATGGCTGCTGCGCAAGAACCGCGAATGATCCGGCGCCGGCTGGCCACATTCGCCCTCGCCTTCTTCCTAGCGCCGCTTGCGGCAGGGGAGCGCGAGCTGCGCTTCTTCAACTGGTCGGATTATCTGCCGCCGGCGGTGCTGGAGAACTTCACCCGCGAAACCGGCATCCACGTGCACTACGCCACTTACGACAGCAACGAGGCGATGTACGCCAAGGTGAAGCTGCTCGACGGCGCCGGTTACGACCTGGTGGTGCCGTCCACCTACATGATCGACCGGATGCGCAAACAAGGCCTGCTGCGCCCGCTGGACCGCTCGCAGCTGCCCCATTTCGGCAATCTCGATCCGCACCACCTGGACCGGACGTTCGATCCCGGCAACCGCTACAGCGTGCCCTATCTGTGGGGGACGACCGGCATCGCGGTCAACGCCGAGCGGATCGATCCCGCCAGCCTGCATGCTTGGGCCGACCTGTGGCAGCCGAGGTTCCTCCGCGCCCTGCTGCTGCCCAACGACATGCGGGAGGTATTCCACATGACCATGCTGGTGCTGGGGCTACCGGTCCATTCGATCGATCCGGCGCACATCGAAGCGGCCTACCGCAAGCTGCGCGAACTGATGCCTAATGTACGCCTGTTCAGCTCCGACGCGCCTCAGATCCTGTTCATCACCGGCGAAGTGGACGCGGGGATGATCTGGAACGGCGTCGCCTATCTGGCCTCGCGGGAAGCCCCCGCCGTCCGCTTCGTCCAGGCTGCGGAAGGGCCTTTGCTGTGGATGGACAACCTGGCGATCCTCAAGAACGCCGAACACCCGAACGAGGCGCACGCGCTCATCGACTACCTGCTGCGGCCGGAAGTGGCCCGGCTGATCAGCGAATCCGTGGGCTACGCCACCCCAAACGCCGCCGCAGTCGCACTCCTGCCGCCCGAAATCAGGAACAATCCGGTGATCTACCCGCCGGCAAGCATCATCGAACGCGGCAAATACCAGATCGACCTAGGGGATGCGACCAAGCTTTACGCCGAATACTGGGAGAGGCTGAAAGCCGGACAGTAGTACGCGCCCGCTACTGCCCTGCGCATTCATAGCATCGGATCGGTAAGCCTTTAGGCCGTTTTCGCCGCAATGACGATGTCCTGCCAGCTCAAGCCATCGGGACGGCCGCTCCAGTTTCCGTAATGAATCGGCTCCAGAAGGCTTAAGCCGTACTTGCCGAACAGACGGCGAACCCAGTCGTTGTCGTAGCCCACGGCAGCTTCGGGTACCTCTGGATTTTCGATCCGGCAGCCAGGCAGCTCGTGCCGGAAACTGAAACCTGCCTTACCCGCGTCGATCAGTGCGGAACTGTCCGGATTTAGCAGGAAATAGGTAATCAGGCAGCGTCCGCCAGGCTTTAGCACACGTGCAACCTCGGACAGATAATTTTCCATGTCGAGGGGCAGCATGTGCGTGAATACGGAGGTGAGGAAAACGAAATCAAAACGGGCGTCTTCGAAGGGGAACCGATACTCGGACGCGTGGCATTGCCCGCCCGGGTTGTACATCGCGTTGTAGATATCGGAAAAATAAAAATTGAAATTGGGGTATTTCGTCCGGTAGGTGCGCTGGCACCAAATTATCGACGGCTCTACGATGTCGATACCGTCGTAGCTCCCGGCCTTCAAGTAATGGGTCAACGGCCGCGCCATGCGGCCGGTACCGCAGCCCACATCCAAGACTTTGTGGCCGGCTTGGAGATCGCCAAATTCAATGAAATACCGGCAAAACTCATCGCCGACCGAGGTATAACATTCGTACGGTCCCACCGAGTGTAACGACGGCGGAGGGAACAGCGGATCGCGGCGCCCAGTCCAGACTCCAATGCGATAGGCCATCTCATGGCAAGATCGCCACAGAAAATCATAGCCCCGGCGCAAAGGTTGACGGAGCGGTTTCAAAAAGCTGTGGCTGAGGAAATCTTTTATCATGACTGCGCGATAGTTTTATGTGTTTTGACGAAGGCTTAGGGTTATCCAGCCGCCACCCGCGAGCCGTTTCAAGTTTGCAGTTCGGCACGGCGGCAAAAATCGAGCAATTCCTGTGGAAATACCTCCGCTAGCGCTGAACATCCAAGGTATTTCCTTGTACGTCGGTTCAGCCCTAAGGTTTCCCCCTCCAGCCTGCCCCATCGCTGGACCGCGCATCATCCTCCAACACGGATATCTCCCGCAACCGGTTCCCAGTGCGATAACGGCTCTCGCGCCGCTGGGCTTCCGGGCAAAGACGCGGTGATGATGCGCCGTAGCGCCGCCTCATTCTCTTCGATGCACTCCGCCAGCCTGAATTGGACGCGCGCCCGGTAGAGATTCTGGCCTCGCCTTTCGGTGCGGAAATACACATCGCCGGCCAGATGATCGGCCAGGAAACGGATGCCGAGTTCAAGCGGAATCAAGCGGATGCCGTCGTAGAGATGCTCGCGGTCTTCCGCAGTCAGCATGTTGCCCGCTTCCGAGAGATACCCTGTCATGATGGCCTCGCATAGCGCCAGGTCGAAGCGCGTCGACTCCGGATCGCCGGGAGATTCGCCGGAACGGTTGCAGCAGGAGCGGAGGCAATCGCCGATGTCGTAGTGCACTAGGCCCGGCTTAACCGTATCGAGATCGATGAGCGTCAGCGCACGCTCGCCGGCCCGGTCGAATAGGATGTTGGCCAGCTTGGGGTCGCCGTGGACGACGCGCAGCCGCAAGCGGCCGGCGGCCTTGGCCTGCTCTAACACCGGTACGAAATCCCGGCGCGCCTCGACAAAATCCAAAGCTTGGCGAACCGACGGATCGGCGGCGATCCTGGCAGCGGTCGAGACGGCATCCAGGCCGGCGAGATAGCCCGGGGCGATATGGAAATCCGGCAGCGTGTCTTCCAGCTCTGCGCAATCGATTTCGCCCAGCGCGGCGTGGAACGCCCCTAGCACCCGGCCGACCTCCACGGCTTGGCGCTCGGTTGCAATCCGGCCCAGCACCCGGCTGCCCTCGATGTAGCGTAAGGCGCGCCAGTGGCCGCCTTCGGTATCGATAACGGCGTCACCGCCCACACGCGGCGCGATCAGGTCGGGCCAGTACTCGGCGAACTCGGGACAGCCGGCGCGGATGTGCGCCTGGATTCGGCGCAGATTGGCGGCGATCCGCTCCGGATGAGGAAACACCCGGGCATTGATACGCTGCAGCACGAATCGCGGCGATGCGGCGGGCGAGACCAGCCAGGTCTGATTGATGAGCCCCTCGCCCAGCGGCTCGGCACGGAAACCCTCGCCTTCCGGCAGAAAGCGCGCCGCGATGGATTCCGGGTCGAGACTCATCGCGGCTTGATCGAGGTTAGGCCGAGCTTCTGGCGGGTGATCTGTTTCTGCTTCTCGCTCTTTCGCAGCATGACGTAGACCGCACCGGTGCCCCCATGCCAGCGCTGGGCGCTGTGGAAGGCGAGCACTTCGTCGAACTGGGGCAGCCACCGCGCCACATTGCTTTTGAGATAGGTCGGCTTGCCCGCCTCTCGCCCACCCTTGCCGTGATTGATCAGCACCGTGCGCACATCGTGCTTCATGCAGTCGCGGATGAACTCGAACACCGCCTTGCGCGCCTCCTCCACGCTCAGCATGTGCAGATCGAGCACGGCTTCGACCTCGTAGGCGCCCTGCTCCAGCTTGCGGAACACCGCGTGCTGAATGCCCTGCCGGCGGAAGCTCAGCACCGCCTCGCGGTCGAGGTATTCGACGCATTCGGTGGAGAGGAAATTAGCGTCGGCTCCCACCGCCCGCTGTGCCGCCGAACGGCGGTAGAGCTGACCGGGCGTCGGCGCCTCCTTGGGGCGCAGCACGGCCTGCTCCGTAGGCTTGAGCGGGATCACACCTTCCATCTCGCGCTGGAACAGGTCTTTGTCGTCGGCGGGCATGTCTTTCATCGGAGCGTTTTCGTGGATCAACGATACCAGAGCGATCGGCCGGATACCGGCTTGGCATCAAGCTTGGCTGTGACGAATCTGGCGCCGGGTGCCGACGTTTTCAACCGATCGCCGCATTTCCGGTGTGGCCGTATCGAGCAGGCAGCGGGGATGGCGCTTGGTGCCGCTGGCCCGGAAATCCGCCTCCAGCGCCTCCCTGATCCGGCATGCCTCTTCGCCGCATTCGGCCGTCAGGAATTCGAAGACGAAATCGTAGAACCGGTTCAGCGCGATCTCATGGGTCTTGCCGGTGCGGGCGTAAAGCCAGTCGGACAAAGCCAGGAACCTTGTGCTAGGGCTATCCCCGAGCAGTATCGGCCGGAGCTGCTTGAACCTTCCGGAATTGCCGATCAGGTCCCAGTAGCGGGCAAAGCGGTTCAGCCGCTGCAACTCGGCGAAAGCTAGGACATCGGTCCGCACCACGTTGTAGGGCGGATAAGGGTTGTAGCACATGCCGCAGGATTCGCTATGGCGGTCTATCGGCGCGCCGCGCAGACGCTTCAAGATGCCGACTTGGATTTCGTGCGGATCGATGCCGACCAAGCGGTCGAAGCCACGGGCGAACACCTCCAGCGTCTCGCCCGGCAGACCGGCGATGAGGTCGACATGCAGATGGGCATGGGTATGCTGGCGCAGCCAGCGCAGATTGGCCTCGGTCGCGGCATTGTCCTGGCGCCGGCTGATCCGCGCCTGCACCTCCGGATCGAAGCTCTGCACGCCGATTTCGAGCTGCAAAGCCCCCGGCGCGAATCGGGTCAGCGCCTCCTTCAGCCGGTCCGGCAGATGGTCGGGGATGACCTCGAAATGCAGAAACAGCTCCGGGTCCGCCTTGTCCAGGAAAAATTCGAGGATGCGCAGGCTGGTGCCGATATTCAGATTGAAGGTGCGGTCGACGAACTTGAAGTGCCGCGCCCCGCGCCGGTACAGCTCGTCCATGGCGGCGAGGAAACGCTCCGGCTCGAACGGCCAGGCCGTGCGGTCCAGCGCCGACAGGCAGAATTCGCATTTGAACGGACAGCCGCGCGAGGCTTCGACATAGATCAGCCGGTGGGCGATGTCGCGCTCGTCGTAATGGGCATACGGCAGCTCCAACTTGCGCAAGTCCGGCGTCTCGGCGCGGATGAAACGCTCGGCGGGCGGGTTGCCGTTCAGAATGTCCCGGCACAGACGCGGGAAAGCCAGATCGCCGGGACCGCCGATGATGTAGTCCGCCAGCGCGGCGATGGTCTGGCCCTCCCACTCGTAACTGACCTCGGGCCCGCCCAGCACCACTACCAGCTCCGGCCGCACGGCCTTGAGCAGGGCCACCAGCCGCGTCGTCTCCTCCACGTTCCAGATATAGACGCCTAGACCTAAAATGCGCGGATTCAGCGCCAGCAGTTTCTCGGCGATTTCAGCCGGGCGGTCGGTAATGATGAACTCGGCCAGCGCCGCATCGGTGCGCAGTTCGTCCAGATTGGCCAGCAGATAACGCAGGCCGAGCGAGGCGTGGATGAATCGCGCATTGAGGGTGGATAGAACTATGGCCGGCACGACGGGGATTCCTTGGGCAGCGGGGCCGACATTCTACTGCGAGATCGCTACCTCCCGGCATGGATCGAGGTAACGACAGCCTTCATGCCGGATCCGATTCCGGCAGGTGCCCTCCCCGCTCTACCCCTAACGCTCGGTAACGCTTACGGCAAAACAGGCGCAAAATTCAAGACGTCCTGGCGGTAGGTCTCGCGGACTTCCGAGAACGGGCGGTGGCTGCCTGTGCGGAGCACGGCTCGATGCTCGAACAACGCGGCAGGGATGGCCAGTTCGCCGCCGGGCCGCCGCAGCGAGCCGACTTGTCCGGTCATTGCCCAGTTTTCCGGCAGCGGCGACCACAGCAATCGGGCGGTGAAGGTCTGGCGGTAGGGTTCCAGCGCGGCGACGGCCTTGCCGAACGGCGTGTCGGTGGTGTCCAGCAACCGGTTCATTTCGGCTGTCAGGCGGGCGGGGACGTACCAGTTGTCCGCCTCGGACAGCACCCGCTCGCCGCACTTCAGCCGGACCCGGCGGTACTTCAGCTCGGCGGCTGACACCACGCCCAGGCGCTGGAGCTGCTCGGCATCGGGCGCCTTGTCCTCCCCCCTCACCCGCTCCGCCACGATGCGCGGCTCGGCGGCCAGCCGGTAATCGCGGCACCATTGCTCCAGTACCAGCGTCGCACTGCGGCTCGCCAAAAGCTCCGCGTTGAGGGTCTGAATCAGCGCCAGCGCGGCAAGACGGCCGGCGCCAGTGTCCGGCCAGAACGGGGCCTTCGCCGGCTCGGCCAGTGCAAACGCTGGCAAAGCCGCGAGGGTGAAAAACAACCCGCGGCAACGGCCGGTCCAACTCATGGCGATTCTCCTTGCAACTCCGATTGAATCTCCCCCAGCCGGGCGATCAGGCCGGAGTGGCGGCGGGTGCGGCGGCGGATGGCCTCCGCCAGCACTGGGGCAGCGCCGATGATGGACACCGCGTGCCTCGCTCGGGTGATGCCCGTGTAGATCAGCTCCCGTGTGAGCACCGGCGAGACGCGGCCCGGCAATAGCAGCGCCACCTCGTCGAATTCCGACCCTTGCGACTTGTGCACGGTCATGGCGAAGGCGGTTTCGTGTTCGGGCAGCCGGGCCGGCGGGATGGCGCGGAACCGCCCGTCGGCATCGGGAAACCGCACCCGCAGTTCGCCGGAGGGCTCGGGCAGGACGATGCCGATGTCGCCGTTGAACAGCTTCAGTACGTAGTCGTTGCGCAGCACCATGACTGGCCGCCCCGGGTACCATTCGGCGCGCTCGTCCGCCGACAGGCCGAGGCGGAGGCGGAATTCGCGGGCGACCAGCCGGTTGACCGCCTCCACCCCGCGCGGGGATTCGCGTACCGCGCAGAGGATGCGGAAGCGGTTGTAGGCGGCGAACGCGGCTTCCGGCTCTGCAGGGCCGTTTTGCAAGACGGCCTGATAGTCGGCATAGCCCGCCAGCAGCGCCTCGATCAGGCCGGCGCCCGGAACGGCAGCCTCGTCCTCCCGCCAGCTGACGCTGTCCTCGCCGCCGGCCCGCAGCTCCGCGATCGCCGCCTCGGCTTCTCCCGCGTTGATCCGAGCCGCCAGCCGGCCGATGCCGGAATCGCTGCGGAAGCGGTAGTTCTGGCTGAACCAGGCCACGCAATCTTTGAGCGGGGTAGGCTGGACGGGCACGGAGGTGACGATGGCAGCCGGATCGATCTGCGCCAGGCTGGCGAGGCGTTCGATCATCGGCGGCGACAGCCCCGGATCGGCGCTGAGTTCGGCGAACACCGCCCCGGCCTCCACCGCGGAGAGCTGGTCCTTGTCCCCCAGCAGGATGAGCCGCCCGCTCGCGGGCACTGCCTCCACCAGCTTGGTCGCCAGCCCCAGATCGAGCATCGAAGCCTCGTCGACCACCAGCACATCGACCGCCAGCGGGTTCCCGGCATGATGGCGAAAATTGCCGCTGCCCGGCATCACCCCCAAAAGGCGGTGGATCGTGCCTGCGGCGTCTGGGAGCTTCGCGCGGATGGGCTCGGGCAGATGCTCCGCCCGCTCGCGCAAGGCATCCAGCATACGGGCGGCGGCCTTGCCGGTGGGCGCGGCCAGGGCGATGCGGCAATCGGGGTTCTGGGCGATCAAGCAGGCCAGAAGATTCACCACGGTCGTGGTCTTGCCGGTGCCCGGTCCGCCGCTGATGACGGTGAGCCGGCCCAGCAGGGCCAGGGCGGCGGCGAGCTTCTGCCAGTCGGGACCGCCGGCTCGACCGGGAAATAATGCGTGCAACTGATCCCGCACCGCCTCCGACGGAAGCGCCAGATTGTCACGGCCATGCGCCAGCCGCTGCAAGGCAGACGCCAGGCGCCGTTCGTAGTCGAAATAGCGGTAGAGGTACAGCCGCCCCTCGCCGTCCAGAACCAGCGGACAAGGCAGGCCCTGGGGCGTACCGACCACGCCGGAACCGAGCAGGGCGTCCCGCAGCGCTTCTTTGCTGCGCTGCGGGAAGTCTTCGGCCAGTTCGGCCAGATCGGTGCAGACATGGCCCTCCGTGGTAGCAAAGCTGGCCAGGTAAGCCGCCCGCTCCAGCACCTCGGGCTCTGCCGGGTTCTTCGCCCAGCGCAGGCAGCGGCGGGCGAAGCCGGCGGCCAGCAGGTGCTCGTTAGAGTGCTGGGAGTCGACGGCGCTCATGCCTCGAGCCTCCCGCCGATCAAGGCATCCAGCGCGGAAACGCAATTCTCTGCGGACCGGTGGAAATAGACGCCGGCACTGCTCCAGTCCGGCCGGACGCCGCGCACGAACAAGTAGTACACGCCGCCGAAGTGGCTCGCGTAACCGTAATCCGGCAGTCGGCGGGCGAGGTAGCGGTCGAGTGCGACCGTGTAGAGCAGGTGTTGCAAATGATAGCCCTCCGCGGCCATAGCCTCCGCCAGCGCCTCCGGGCCGTAATCTTCGCGGGCATAGCCGAGATGGTTGGACTTCCAGTCCAGCAGGTAGTAGCGGCCCTGGTAGCGGAACACCAGGTCGATGGCACCCTGCAGATAGCCGCTCAGCGTCCGGAAATCCAGCTTGCCTATCGAATAACCGTGATCGCGCAGCAGCGCGTTCAGCCGCATCGGCTCCAGCCCCCCGGCCGGCAGGCGGAAGGAAAGCTCGCTCATCCGCTGGCCGCGGCCTATACCGTTCAGCTTCAAGCCATCGCCCAGATCGGCGGAAAGCACATCGCCCAGCAGCCTCCTCAGCATGGCGGATGCCGCCGGTTCCGGGCCCTGCGGCTGCAACGCCAGGGCGCGGCCGATGGCGCTGTCCCAGCCGGTGGGATCGGTGAAATCGGCCTGCTCGAACACATGATGGATGCAGATGCCGGCCGCAGCGCCGCGCGGAAAGCGCAGGATGTCGCTCTCGGACAGCCCAGACGGCGGCGGCCCCAGGCCGGAGGCCACGCAGAGAGCATCGTGGTCACGCCCGTCGGCGCCGCTTTCCATGGCCCGGCTCAAAGAGGTGAAGCTGCCCGTGGACCAGCCCGGCGGAATCCAGGCCGGCGGCGTCTGCGCCGCCAGCCGGTCGGGTGCCACTGGAGGTCCAGCCGCCGTCGGCACGGCGATGGCCGGCATCGGCGCAACGCCGAGCGATGCCGCCAAGCCCTGCCACCCAGCTTCGATCTGGGCTGGCTCGAGCTTGGTCTTGGCATCCTGCCATTGCTCGGGACTCCGATCTTTCCCGCAAACGAGCCAGTTGAGCATGCTGCGGGTGCTTTCGCCGTAGGACACCGAGCCCCCGGCCTTGGCACCGTAAACCCCGGCGAATAGATAGCAGCGCTGCACCTCGCGAGTCAGCGCCACATAGATCAGACGCAGCGTCTCGGCGTCGTCCTCCAGCCGGCGCCGGCCCTTGATCTTGGTGTTGTCCTTCGCGGCCGGACGGAAATCGAGCACCGGGCGGCCGGCTTCGTCATGATATTCGATGCCCTCCTGCCCGCCCCGCGAGTTGCGGTACCCGTCCCACAGGTAGGGGCAGAACACCACCGGATACTCCAGGCCCTTGGACTTGTGGATGGTGACGATCTGCACCAGGTTCTGGTCGGACTCCAGCCGCAGTTGAGCGTCTTCCTGGGCCGAGGTATCCCGCCGCCGGCTCTGCAGCCAGCGCAGCAGGGCGTCGGGCGAAGTCAGCTCGGCTTGGGCCTGGTGCAGCAGTTCCCCCAGGTGCAGCAGATTGGTCAGGCGGCGTTCGCCGTCGGGATGGGCTAGCACCCTCTGGGCCACGCCCTCATCGTGCAGAAGCCGCCGGTACATCGGCCCGAAGCCGCGCCGGTGCCAGAGCTCGCGGTATTCGCCGAAGCGCAGCATGCTTTCCAGCAAACGGTTTTCATCCGCCGAAATCTCGGCAATTTTCAAGGCATCGCAACCCATGATCTCCGTCGCCCATGCGGCCCGCAGCAAGCGGTCTCGGCTGGGCTCGAGCACCGCCAGCAGGATGCGCTCGACCTCCTCGGCCTCCGGTACTTGAAACACGCTGGCCTGCGACAGCTCGACGCTGCCCACTCCCCGCCTCGCCAGCGCCTGGCGGATGCGCCGGCCCTGGACATGGCTGCGCACCAGCACCGCGATGTCCGAAGCGCGCAAGGCCCGCCCGCCGACCCGGATGCGCCCCGCGCCGCCCTCTCGGATCAGGCGGGCGATCTCGGCGGCAGCGGTATCGGTGCAGCGCCGCATCGCCTCCGCCCGCAGCACCCAACCTCCCGCCTCGTCCTTCGGCAGCAGCCAGACCTGGAACGGCGCCCGCGGCTCGGTGGCGTCGGCGAACGCCGGGCGCGGCTTAGCCCCGAGCCTGACCGGCCGGTAGTCGAGGCCATCGAGCAGGAAGGCGCGAGGGTTGGCGCCAAACAGGGTATTGCAGGCCTCGATCACACCCGCCACCGAGCGCTGGTTTTCCGCCAGCGTGTATTCGCGGCCGGCTTGGCTGCGGGCGCCGAGATAGGTCTGCAGGTCGGCGTTGCGGAAGCTGTAGATCGCCTGCTTGGGATCGCCGACCAGGAACACCAGCCCGGCCGCCGCGCCTTCGGCCATGTAGAGCGCACGGAAGATGGCGAATTGCAGGGGGTCGGTGTCCTGGAACTCGTCGATCAGCGCAACCGGATAACGGCTGCGCAGGACCTCGGCCAGCCAGGGATAGCGGCCCGAAGTCAGCGCCTCATGGACGTTCCACAGCATGTCGTCGAAGCCGATGACCCGCCGCCGGCGCTTCTCGGCCCGCAGCGCC
>JAQTYA010000034.1 GCA_028688525.1 Methylococcus sp.
GGAAGAGCGAGACCGGCCAAAGCCACGACACCCGCCCCGATCGCAACGCCCTTAACGATATCGTTATTCAGAACTTCATTTACGGGCGGCAATTGGTTCAATAGTTCTCTAATCTGGGGCATGGCAAATTCCTCAAGCAGCCAACGCAGTATACCGGGCCGAAGGTTTTCCGGGCCGGCGTTTCAATTTCCTGTATTCCGCTTCGATAAGCGATCTCGAGTATTTTCGCTCTAATCGGCGAATAGTAAAGTGGCTACGTGCCGTATCCTGGAAGTGATGGATGAACACATTGTTGATAAAGGCACCGCCCACGGCCCCGACGACCGGAATCAGTTTCGCCGCGGCACGCTCCGAAACCACTACCCCGAAACGCTCTGAAATACGCCCAATGAGGTTCACCACCGCCGGAGCATTTCTACGGTCGAGTCCCCGCCGGGCGATGTGACGAGCCGCATTGGTCACCGGCACCTCCAGCGCCATGCGCAGCCCATAGTAGCCGGTGTCCGCCGCATCATCCTCGCTGGAGCGCCCCCCCATGGCGAAAACCTCGAGGCAAGCAAGCTGCCCCTCCAAGGTTCCCATGTCTTCCCCTTCCTGCCGCGCGATATCGGCGATGGCGCGCAGCATGATAACCGTTGTTAGCGGCATCTCGAGCAACAGAGCTGGACCGCCGAAAAATCCGCCCATGGCACCTGACACAAAGCCCATCACCCGGTAGCGACGATCAGCCAATGCAGCCCCCGACCCGCTCAAACTGCCGACCGCAACGTCAAGCGCCTTAGCAACCGCATTTTCTACGGTACGCTGCAACGCGTCGTACCAGGAATGCGGCAGCAGCTTGACTGCCATTTCAATCGGGGTACCGACCACGTTGGACAACCGTGCGGCTAGGCTCGGGTACTCCAAATGATCGAACGCGCGTTGCAAGCAACGTTGGTCTTCCGGAGCCAATACAAAAGGAACCACTCTTTTCGACTTAACGGAACGCATCTGTAATTTTTAAAATAACTGGAAGACAAATCCCGGAGGAATTCGAGAAAACGCAGCGGCGAACGGCAGGTCGTACGTACTAGCAAAATAAGCTAACACCCGGCTGTGACGATTCCGTGACGATCCCGCAGGCGTGGAAAGCCTTACGCCGAACGAGGCGGAGGATATTTTAGTGCAAAATTTTAACCGTGGCGGAAAGCCCCTTGTTGCAAGCTCAAAAAATGGAGGCGGCGGGATACCGACAACCGCTGAGACGAACCAGCGGCTGTCGGATTCCCTACCCCATCATTTGAACGCGGGCATGCCGCCTAGATAACCCACTGCCGCCTTGGTCTTGTCGATCAGCGGCTCAAGCTGAGCTTTCAGCACAGGGTCGATATTGGAGGGGAAATCCCCCGGATGCTGATAGTTACTCATGACATAGGCATAGCTGCCGATGGCGTCGACGGCTTGCAGACCCGTGCTTTCTGCCCCCGCAGGTAGCGAGAGTAAGCGGGCGAGTTTACCTGTATCGACGTTGTAGGCCCACAGGAAGTTATTGATATGCAAAGTGCTGCTGTCCTCTCCAATGAACAGTGTGCGCATCTTTTCCGAATATTTCAGATTATCCGGATTGGCGATCTTATCCACTGCAGCGGTGTTGCCTACGGCATCTTTGGGGATGTCCTGCCCCAGCACCAGCGCCTTCATATGGGTGCCGACGAATTTACTGTCGATGCGACCACCGTCGGTATCAGACTGCTTGACGCCGAGATCCATCTGGTAGACCGCGCCGGCCAAGGATTTGGCGAGACGGATGTGGTTGGCCGGATCGGCAGGCCGGTCTTCCATGCCGGAGCTCATCCGGGTTATGGCCAGATATACTCTTTTGTCGCGGGCGTTCGCAGTCACGCCTTCGAATTTCTCGAATTCGGTGGTTGCCCCCAGATATGCGGCGTAGCGGCGCGTTTCCAGGAAAGCTGCCGCAGTCTCCATACCCGGCTTCAGCTTCAGGTTTTCCACCAGCCCCTTGTTGTGGCCGGCAATGATCTGCTTGAAGCCGGCCGGCGGCGCCTCATAAGTACCGTCAGCCAGCTTGGCTACCGGTGCCGTCTCGAAGATATCGGCAAAGGTCACACCGCTGGTAACCAGCGTATCCAGCGCCGCATCGCTAGAATGTCCCAGACGAACCCACGCCAGATCGGCTTCGCCGCCGTTGTCCGCACTGGTCTGATTCCATTTCGCGGCATACAGCGTACCGGCGGAGAGATCGCGCTTCTTGTCCGCGATAAACATAGTCAGCACGTTATAAGTACCGTCGTCGCCCTGAATCGCGGTACGCTCGTCCGGCAGCACCTGAACCAGCTCGCGGGAAATGCGGCCCAGCGCCCTATGGCCGACAACCTGGGCCTCACCGCTCTTGCGCACCACGACCTCGGGTACGATGCCGTAGTTATAGGCGTTCGCCGCTTTGGTCCCAGCGAGATAGGCGTTCATCGAATCGAGACCCAAAGTGCCGCTGGCGCAGGAACCCTCGACTTGGCAACGGGCATCGGGCTCGTACTCTTCGCTGCCCAGGTGAGTATTCCAGGGCGACAACGAACCGGCGCACGGGATCCACAAACCGTCGATAGCCGACATGTCGATGTTTTTAAGAGCCAGTGCCGTCAATCGGCCGTTACTCTGGTCCTGCTCGATATTCGTCAGGCTCATGGTCATCGGCTGCTTGCCATACTGGTCTTTGCCAGCGCTATCCAGCCAGTCGTATTCGAAATGGGTGACGAGGAAAAGTTTATCCTTGCCGGCGGCCGGAATGCGGATCAGACTGTTGGCGTCCGGCGCCTCGGAAACGACAGGATTGCCGTTTACATCGTGCAAGACCGCGCCGTTGACGTCATAGAGTGCGCCGGCCATCACGCCGCCGACGGTATCGGTGTTATAGAACAACACGTTGTAGGTCAAGTCCTGAAGGCTGCTCGAACCGTTCTTATAGGTGATTTTTACCTTGGCGCCAGTATATGCCGAGGCTCTCTTTTCGGCGGTATCCGGAGCGTCCATCCCAACGAATTCCACCGATTTCACACTAGACTTCGCCCCCGCCGCGTTAGCAGGAAACGCAGCCCCACCGGCCAGCACCGCCGCAATCGCAATAGCCAGATTTTTTTTCAGCAACACTCCTAACCCCTCAAAATAAGCCGTTCGTCAATCCTGACGGCTCTCGCCGTCCTATAAGGAAAGCGATCTTATCCATGCTAGGTTAAAGCTGAATGACGACACCGACGGGAGGCTAGAATTTCACTGAAATGGAGACGGAAAATCGCATGTGAAAACGCTGCGTCTCCGAGCGTTTTTTACGGTCGACTACACCCCCGCTGGAGGAGGGCTGTGCGGTGAACATCTTGAAGGAGGTGTAACGATAAGGACTGCCGAGCCTAGCCTCCGCCCGGCCGATGAGGCCGCCCCTGAAAATTCGGACGGCCGGCGCTGCCACTCAACCGAAGAACAGCCCCGCCAGCGGAGACGAAGCCGAAGCGAACCGGCGCCGCGGCATTCGGCCTGCGAGGAAGGCCTCGCGTCCGGCTTCGATCGCCTTCTTCATCGCCGAGGCCATCAGCACTGGATGCTGCGCCTCGGCGATGGCCGTATTCATGAGCACGCCGTCGCATCCCAGCTCCATCGCCACCGAGGCATCGGAAGCCGTACCGACGCCGGCGTCGACCAACACCGGCACGGAGGCATTTTCGACGATAGTCAGGATGTTGTAGGGATTGCGTATCCCGAGCCCCGAACCTATGGGCGCGGCCAAGGGCATCACCGCCACGCAGCCGATGTTCTCCAGACGCTTGGCGATGATCGGATCGTCGTTGGTGTATACCATCACGTCGAAACCGTCCCTTACCAGGATGTCCGCCGCCTCCAGGGTCGCCGTCACATCCGGGAACAGAGTCGCCGGATCGCCCAGCACCTCGAGCTTGACCAGGCGATGCCCGCCGAGCAGTTCACGCGCCAGCCGGCAGGTGCGGACCGCATCCTCGACCGTATAGCAGCCGGCGGTATTGGGCAGCAAGGTATAGCGATCGGGCGGGATAACATCCAGCAGGTTGGGCTGGCCGGGCTCCTGGCCAATGTTGGTGCGCCGGATTGCCACCGTCACAATTTCCGCGCCGGACATTTCGACCGCTGCGCGGGTCTCTTCCATGTCCTTGTACTTACCGGTGCCGACCAGCAGACGCGAGCGATAGCTCTTGCCGGCGATTACCAGCGGATCGCCCTCCCCGCCGCCGATGGCCTGGACGATTTCGACGCGATCCTCAGGCTTGAGCCGATACGAACCGTAGCTGCCGTGCGGCACGATCTGACGATTCAGTTCGACCGCAACGCGCTTCCCTGCAAGATCCAGCGCAGCCACCAGATCCTCCAGGCTTGCGCCGTCTGGAACCGTTCGCTCATCGCCATTGACGAAAATTCGCATGGCCTTCAGCCTCCCCGGACGTTCTGGAGTGAGGAAGACCGGCCGCGCCTGTTTTCCACCGCGGCCGCCAAGCTCTCTAGCACCGCCACGCTATCCTCCCAGCCGATGCAGGCATCGGTGATGCTGACGCCGTGTTCGGGCGCGACCCCTTGCTGGAGCTTCTGGTTGCCTGGCTTGAGATGGCTTTCCACCATCAAGCCGATGATGCGCCGGTCGCCGCCACCGATCTGCTCGGCCACGTCCTCCGCCACCCGGATCTGGCGCAGATAATCTTTCATGCTGTTGGCATGGCTGCAATCGACCATGATGTTCGGCGGCAGATCCGCGGCTTCCAAGGCGCGGGCCGCGGCTTCGACGCTGACGGCATCATAGTTGGGCTTGAGCCCGCCCCGCAGAATGATGTGGCAATCGGCGTTTCCTGTCGTAGAGAAAATTGCCGAATGGCCGGCCTTGGTCAGCGACAGGAAATGATGCGGGCGCCGCGCCGCGCTGATCGCATCGATGGCGACCTTGATCGTTCCGTCTGTGGCATTCTTGAACCCTACCGGGCAGGACAAGCCCGACGCCAGCTCGCGGTGGACCTGGCTTTCCGTGGTACGGGCGCCGATGGCGCCCCAAGCGATCAGATCGGAAACGTATTGCGGAGTAATCAAATCGAGATATTCGGTCGCCGCCGGCACGCCCATATCGTTCAAGTCGAGCAAAAGCTTGCGCGCCAGACGTAGCCCTTTATTGATGTCGAAGCTTTCGTCCAGGTCGGGATCGTTGATCAGGCCCTTCCAGCCTACGGTCGTACGGGGCTTTTCGAAATAAACCCGCATCACGATTTCGAGACTTCCGGCCAGCTTCTGGCGCAAGGGCAAGAGGCGTTCGCCATACTCGATCGCCGCCTGCGGATCGTGTATCGAACAAGGTCCGATCACTACCAGCAAGCGGTCATCATCGCCGGACAGGATGTGATGTACGCCGCGCCGGGCGGTCAGGGTCGTGAGCGCGGCCCGGTCCGTGATCGGGAACTCCTCGTGAACCTGGACGGGCGGAATGACTTCCTTGATCTCGCAGATGCGAAGATCATCGGTGTTGTACGCACTGGGCATGACCGCAAATCTCACTGATCGACATTGCAAAGACCCTGCGGCCGGGCCTAATCGATGAGGGCAGACGCCGGGAAAGCCGTGTATTCTAACTTGGCGCGGCGGCTGGGGATAGTCGCATAGAACCGGCGAACGGCCCCTCTTCGTTCGCCCTAGCGCGGAAAGGTCAGACGGCGTGGTGCCGGAGCACCAGCCCCATGGCTTGGTAGATCACATATTCGGCCAGGTTTTCGGCATGGCTGGCGACACGCTCCAACGCCTTGAGGATCAGCACCAAATTCACTGCGAAACCGGGGCCTCCGGCCTCATCGCCGCCATTGTCCAACATCTCGGCGAGCACCCGATGGAACTTGTCGGCAATCTCGCGCTGGCCGGCGATGAATCTCTGCGCGTCTTCCGCGTCCCAAGAATCCACGAGGCGTAAGGAGCTTTCGAACCGCCGCACCACGGTGTCGGCCAACGCCAGCACCTCGTTGAGCGAGACTTCGGATGGCCGGTCCCCTCTGACGGCATACAGCCGCTCAACCGATGACGCAATCTTCACCGCCTCGTCGCCCACGCGCTCGAGATCGGTGATGGCTTTCGACAAAGCCATCACCAGCCGTAAATCGCTGCCCTTGGGACAACGGCGGGCAAACAGGGCCACGACTTCGGTATCGGCCTCCACTTCCAGATCATCGACCCGATCATCGTCGTCTATCACCCTGGCGGCTAGCTCCGTGTCGCCACTCTTCAAGGCTCCGAGCGCCCCTCTGACTTGCGTCAGCACCAGAGTGCCCATTTCCAGCACTTTGTAATGCAGCTCCCTCAGTTCGCCATCGTAGCGGCGGAGGACATGCCCTTCGGTAATCTGCTTCATGATTGGCTTCCTCTCCGGATTAGCCGAACCGGCCGGTAATGTAGTCTTCCGTGAGCGGATGACGCGGATTCGTGAATATCTGGGCCGTTTCCCCCACCTCGATCAGGCGGCCGAGATGGAAATAGGCCGTGCGCTGAGACACGCGCGCCGCCTGCTGCATCGAATGGGTCACGATGGCGATAGTATAGAGCTCCCTCAATTCATCGATGAGCTGCTCGATCTTGGCGGTAGCGATAGGGTCAAGAGCCGAACAGGGCTCGTCCATCAGAATCACTTCGGGACCGACGGCGATGGTTCGGGCAATGCACAGACGCTGCTGCTGGCCGCCAGACAGACTGGTTCCCGGCTTTGCCAAATCGTCCTTGACCTCATCCCATAAACCGGCCCGGCGGAGCGAGGTTTCCACGATTTCTTCCAACTCGGCCTTGGTGCTGGCCAAGCCGTGAATCTTGGGCCCGTAGGCCACGTTCTCGTAGATGCTCTTGGGGAAAGGATTGGGCTTTTGAAACACCATACCAACCTGCGCCCGCAGAGGTACGACGTCCAGGCCACCTTCATAGATGTCCTGGCCATCGAGCCGGATCGATCCGGTCACGCGACAGCCGGGAATGGTGTCGTTCATGCGGTTGAGGCAACGCAGGAAGGTGGACTTCCCGCATCCGGACGGACCGATCAGTGCGATGACCTCGTTATGGCCGATGTCCAGGCCGATGTTCTGGATCGCATGCTTATCGCCGTAGTAGACATTTACCTCGCGGGCCGCGATGCGCGGGTTGGGCGAAGCAATTTCGCCTATCGTTTTAGTGAACTCCCTCTGATGGGCGGCGATCAAAGCCTCCTTTTCCGGGCTTTTCATTTTCACACTCTCTCTACTTTGAACCGTGCTGCTCTCTGCAAGCGTATTCATGCGCTTCCTCGACGTTTTCGTAGTGTAAGCCGCAATTCCGGGGATGGATCACCAGCGCCGCTCGAAGCGGCGCCGCAGGTAGACCGCCGTGCCATTCATCAGAATCAGGAATGCCAACAGGACGAGAATCGCAGCCGAAGTACGCTCGACGAACCCCCGCTCCGGACTGTCCGCCCACAGATAAACCTGAACGGGCAGCACGGTGGCCGGATCGAAGATGCTGTGAGGGATGTCGACGATGAAAGCCACCATGCCGATCATCAGCAGCGGGGCGCTCTCGCCGAGAGCGCGCGACATGCCGATGATGGCGCCGGTCAACATGCCGGGCATGGCCAGCGGAACCACATGGTGGAATACGGTCTGCATCGGCGAAGCGCCGATGCCCATGGCCGCCTCGCGGATCGACGGCGGCACCGATTTCAAGGCCGAACGGGCGGCGATGATGATGACGGGCAAAGTCATGAGCGTGAGCACTAGGCCGCCGACCAGTGGGGAGGAGCGCGGCACGCCAAAAAAATTGATGAATACGGCGAGCCCGAGCAAGCCGAAGACAATGGACGGCACCGCCGCCAGGTTATTGATGTTGACCTCAATGAAATCCACCCAACGATTACGCGGGGCGAACTCCTCCAGGTAAATGGCAGCCGCAACCCCGATGGGCAGAGACAGCACCAGGGTAACCAGCACGGTGTACAAGGACCCCATCAGCGCTCCCCATATCCCCGCCTGTTCCGGATCGCGCGAATCGCCGGCAGTGAAGAACTTAACGTTGAACCGCCGCTCCAGCCTGCCGTCGGCTTTCAGCTTGTCGACCCAGCCGAGCTCCCTATCTTTCATGATCCGTTCGGCCTCGGCAGCATCGCGGTCGACATAGCCCTTTTCCAGCATGTCGACGTCGGGTCCGGCGGACACCCAGAGGCGCGAGGTGCCGCCTAACAATTCGGGGTGCGCGAGCACTTCGTCGCGGACAGAGTAGGCGGCGCCCCCGCTCACCAAACGGTTCAGAGCGCGCTTCTCCTGACGGTCAGTTACTTCGGGAAACAGCTCGCCGAGACTGCGCTTCAGCAAAGCGTTGTAATCCGCCCCGGCCAGCGCTTCCGGATTCCGCAGCCCTTCGGGGTCGATGACGGCAGGATCGAAATGGACGTCCAGACCGATATAGGTCTGGCTAAAAGCCCGGTATCCCTTGCCGAAAATGCTACCGAGCAAAATGACCAGCATCAGGATACCGGCACCGATCGAGAGCAGGCCATACAGCCGAAAACGCGATTCTGCAGCATGCCGCCGCTTCAGCGAAGCGTTGACGATATCCAGGTTGCGTTTCGACAGCACTTGCGAGACTTCGCTATTCATATTGTTCCCGATACTTCCGGACGATGTGCATGGCAAGGACGTTGAGCGCAAGCGTCGCCAGGAACAATACCAAGCCTAGCGCAAACGCCGCCAGCGTCTTGGGACTATCGAATTCCTGGTCGCCCACCAGCAGCGTGACGATCTGGGTTGTGACGGTCGTGACCGCCTGCAAGGGGTTGCCCGTCAGATTGGCCGCGAGCCCAGCCGCCATGACCACGATCATGGTTTCGCCGATCGCCCGCGATACGGCAAGCAAAATGCCGCCGACGATGCCGGGCAGAGCCGCCGGTATGACGACGTTGCGGATCGTTTCCGACTGAGTGGCGCCGAGCGCATAGGCTCCGTCCCTGAGCGACTGCGGCACCGCGTTGATGAAATCGTCCGCCAGCGAGGAGACGAAGGGGATAATCATGACCCCCATGACCAGACCAGCCGCCAACGCGCTTTCCGAAGAGGCGTCGAGCCCCATGGATTGTGCCGTGTCGCGCACGAACGGCGCGACCGTCAATGCGGCGAAAAACCCGTAAACCACGGTAGGCACGCCCGCCAGAATCTCCAGCAGAGGCTTGCCGAAAGCGCGCACCTGAGGGCTGGCGTATTCGGCCATGTAAATGGCCGACAGCAAACCGACCGGAACGGCGACGGCCATGGCAATGGCCGAGATCAGCAAGGTTCCGGTAAACAGCGGAACCGCACCGAAAGCGCCCGAGGAACCGACCTGATCGGGACGAATCGCCATCTGCGGGCTCCAATCCGTACCGAACAGGAACTCGGTGATCGGTACCAGCTGAAAGAACCGTATCGATTCGAACAAAACCGAGAGCACGATGCCTACGGTAGTAAAGATGGCAACCATGGAGCAGGCGATCAGGAAGATCATCAAAGCCCCTTCAACATGGTTTCTCGCCTTGAGGGACACTTGGATGCGCTGCCGTGCGACGAACCCTCCGATCACGGCGGCGGACAATGCCAACACGCCCAGCAGCATATCGCTCAGAGCGTGCAAGCGAATATAGTCTTGAGCCGCCTGCTGCAACACCAGATTCTGGCTAGACGCCCCTTTGCCCGCGACCAGATTACGGACGTCGTTGAGAATCAACCCCAGTTGTTCGGGAGACTGACTGCGGACATCCTCCGGCAAGCCGGAAACGATCATCTGCGTGATGATCGATCCTTCGAAGGCCAGCCAGCCTCCGAGCAAGATTAAGGCGGGGATGCAGCACCAAAGCGCGGTGAAGAATCCGTAGTAGCCTGGCAGCGAGTGAAGAGCCCTGATATTTCCCGAGGCCACCTGCATAGAGCGATGGCAGCCGACGCGATAAGCAGCCAGACACAGCAGCACGAGAACGAAAAACAGCGTTGATTTTGTCATGCGAAATTTTTGACCACAATTATCGGTCTAGTGAACGGTTTTCGAGTTCAGCCGAAAATCAATCGTCGATACAGCTTAGGACCGGAATCTTCCAATTGACGCCGCCATGCCTCCAAGCAGGGCCATGATGCGAGCCCTCTGCGTAAGTTATCCTTTTAACCTAATATTATTACAAGCTTATTTCATCGCGCCCGTCTTCACACAATGAGACGGCCATTCAATGGGCTGACCTCATCCTCCCAACGCCTTGGCCAATGCCACCCGCGCCGCAACCTCACCGGGAATGTCACCCAATGCTTGGATCTGCCATAGGCATGGTAACAATCCGCTCCGGGTTGCCAACTGGATACTCAGCCCCGGCCGTGCGTTCAATTCCAGCATCAACGGCCCCCTATCCCGATCAAGCACAATGTCGACACCGATGTAGCCCATCCCCACCATGTCGTGACAGCGAGCGGCCATCGCCAGTATGTCGTCCCAGCGGGGAATCTGTACCCCCGCCAGCTCGCCGCCGGTGTCGGGGTGCTCTTCAATCCGGCATTCGCGCCAAACACCGTTGTACGTCTGTCCAGTCGACATATCGACGCCGACGCCAACCGCGCCCTGATGTAGATTAGCCTTACCGTCCGAAAGACGGGTCGGCGCTCGGATCATCGCCATCACCGGAACCCCGCGAAATACCACGATCCGAATATCCGGAACACCGAGATAGCTCAGCTCGGCCAGCACCGGATCGAAATTGACCCGGTATTCGATCAACGCACAATCGGGGATGCCGCCTAAACTGTACATACCGCTGAGGATATTGGAAATGTGATGCCCCAGATCCTCTTCGGTCATAATCAAGCCGCTGGATCGGCGATATCGCCCGTCGGCGCGCGATTCGACGACCAGAATCCCCTCCCCGCCGCTACCATGCGCCGGCTTGACGACGAATTCACCGTGCGGCGCGAGCAGCCGGGACAGTTCTTCGATCTGATGCTCGATTTCGACGACGGCGTAGAGCGGGGGCACGGGGATACCATGCTCGATCGCCAGAGTTTTGGTCTTGCGCTTGTCGTCGACGAGTTGATACAGCGCCCTCGGATTGTAAGGCAGCACGAAATCGGCATTCCGCTCATTCATGCCCAGAATCCCGAGCTTACGCAAACGCCGCCAAGGAAACGCCCGGTCGCGCCAACCCATGCTCATGCGCCCTTAAGCGCTCCACGGAAACGCCAAAGCTCCAGTAGCCGATACCCGGTGTAACGCCCCAACAGCAAGGTAAACGCCAGGACCACCAACAGCAGCTCGGGGAACACAAAGACCAGATGCCCCAGATATTCGCTGCTCATGCTCAAATAGCCGAGCACGGCGACGGCCAGGCTGCCGAACCCCTGTTTGAGCGCCTCAGCCGCTCCGAATTCCTCCCAAACCATAGACATGCGTTCGATAGTCATGGCCATGATGACCATAGGGAACAGCGCTACCGAAACACCTTTATCCAGCCCGAGTTTGTACGTCATCACGCTCACGGCTGCCATGAGCAGGATAACGATGATGAGAACGGCAGCCAGCCTGGGCACCAAAAGCAGCTTCAGCGACTCCAGATAGAAGCGCAGCAGCAACCCCAAGGCAACTAGCAGGCAAAACAGCAGAACGCCCCAGAGCAGTTGGGTTTCCCTGAAAGCCAGCGCAATCAGTATCGGCATGAAGGTACCGAAGGTCTGCAACCCGACCACGTTGCGCAGGAACACAATGAGGAACGCTCCGATCGGCACCAGCAGCAAAACTCGGTAGACATTCTGCGTTTTCACCGGCAAAGCGAACAGCGAAAACTCCATGACCCGAGATCCCATCTTACGGGCGCGCTGCTCTGCAATCAGGGTCATTTCTTGCGAATGGCGTCGCACCGAATACTCGACTCGGCCGCTTTTTCCTCCCGCGACGTCGAGCAAGGGCTCGGTCCCCACGGTCCAAACGATGGCATCCGCGGGCAGGCCAGAAGCACCGGTAGCTGGATCCAAATCGATCCATGCCTCACCGTCGAAGACCTCGACCCATGGCGTTAGAGAGCCGCGGTTGGCGTTGTCCTTGAGCGCAGCCAGATAGATTGGGCGGGCAGCGACATCAGCCTCGTGTAGGACTGCTATCACCCTGCGTGTCCATTCTTCCGGACCGGACATATCCTGCCGCAGCAGGTTGACATTGCTGTCTGGATCGGAAGCGTTAAGACGCTGCAGCAACGCTTGGGCAAAAGTCGCGGTATCCGCGGACTTGCTCCGAACCTCGTTGAGCAAGCCCCGAGCGGCAGCCTGCAGGGGTTCGGGCAGAGTTTGCACCTCTACCGGAACGGACACACCGGTGGGTTGGGGGGCCGCTTCCGCCGTAGGATCCTTGGCGAGATGGATGCGGTAATACAATACCTGCCAGCCGTGGGTTTCGCGTATGGCCCAACGCGCCTGACGGCGCAGCCCGTTGTCGTCCATCGTCAGGCCATAGTCGCTGGCAACGAAGTTCTCGTCCAGCACCGTGTACCCTTGCGGCGCGCGGGGAACCGCAAACTGCACTTTGACGGCGGTGTCGCGCCGGGCCTTGAACTCGATGCGCGCCTCCACCGTCCACACTTCGGCCTGCTCTGTGGGAACCAAGGGCAATCCCAGAACCTTGACCTTGTAGTAGCACAGGGCTAAGCCCACGGCGATCAGCAGCGCGGCCAAGATTCGGACATGAAGCTTGCTCATGCGTCAAGGAGCTCCGTCATCCGCCCTCAATGCCCATCCATCCCGGCGGTTGGCGTTGCCGCCGTTTTGCCCCTTTTGCTACAAGGATCGCCGTCCGCTTTGAATACGAACGTTTCGCCGGCATCGACCACCGCGGTTCCACTCAAGAAGCTACGCCCGAGCAGCAGGGGATAATTGAAATTACTCCGATCCTCCAGGGTAAATTCAGTCTGGTAGTCCCTTCCGTTCTTGCACACCGTCAACGTCACCACCTCCCGCTTGGACGCGCCTTTATGACGCTCCTTGATGTAAACAGTGCGCTCCAGAGGCCGCTCGACGGTGACGATTTTTTCGTCGTCCTCCCCTTCTAGGGAAAATCTCACCCATTCCCGCCCGTCGCGGTTGAATCGCTGCACATTGTTGGAGTGCAGCGAGGAAGTCTTGGCGCCGGTGTCGAGCTTGGCGGTCAAGCGAATATTCCATGGCTGGATAAACACCGACTCCAGCCACCCCATAACCACTTTGTCCTTAGGAGGAGCTATTTCGCCCGCTTGCGATGCGGCGCCGACAAGCCCCCCCATTAACGCGATCACCATACATTGATATTTCATGATCGAATCCGTCCAGCGACACTGAGCCGTCATAGCCTGACGATGAACCCGCTCCCCTGCGCGGGCGACGAAAAAACGGCCCACCAGTCGCCCGGTGAGCCGTTGTTCGAAGCATGGAAAACGCGAATCAATCGTCCTGAACGATCGACAGCCCACGTGCCTGGCTGGCATAGTAAGCCGCCAGATCATGTATGTCTTCTTTGGAAAGCATACCGGCCAAGCCATTCATGATGGCATTCTTCCGCGCGCCGGTTTTGTAGTCTTCCAGCACCTTCATCAGATAGTTTTCGTACTGGCCTGCCAAGCGCGGATTCGGGCTTGCACCGTTGCCGTCTTCACCGTGACAGCCGCTGCATCCGCTGGTTTCGGCCTTCTTCTTGCCGTTGGCCACATTGCCGGTCACCGCATTCCTGACGTTGAGCGCGCGGAAACCAGCGACATAGGCGCCGATATCCTGCAGATCCTTATCGGACAGCGTAACCGCATTTCCTTCCATGCTGCCGTGCACGCGCGCACCGGTAGCATAAGCCTTGAGCGAAGACACGACGTAATCGGCATGCTGCCCGGCCAGCTTAGGCACATGGTAAGTCGGATAGGTATTGGAATAGCCCTCGATGCCATGACAGCCGGCGCAGGTATAGAACTTTGCCTTCCCCGAAAGCCTATCCCCTTCGGCGGCCGTTGCGCCGCCGACCATACCGGCCAAACCGGCAACCGCAAGGCCCCAAACGATCTTGTTTTTCATGATGCTGAATACTCCGAGTGACGAATCGATTCGAGCGCCGGGCAACACCCGGGCGCAATACAGGCGGCGCCAGCCCCGGCAAGTCGGCGTATGGTACCGGTTTCCGGGAATTTGACAACCGCCGGGGCAAGCTCAGTCCAACCCCGACGGTTCTCCTTCATACGCGGCCTGGATTAGAGACTGAACGCCTGCTTCAAAGCCTCTTCGACCTCGGCGGTATCGATAGTCTGGGTCTCCGGCTCGGTCGGCTCGCCGAGCTTCGCACGTTCCTTGCGGTCCAGATGGTAAGCCAAGCCACTGCCCGCCGGTATCAACCGGCCAACGATCACGTTTTCCTTCAGCCCCTGAAGACGATCGGTCAAGCCCCGGATCGCCGCCTCGGTCAGTACTCGCGTGGTCTCCTGGAACGATGCGGCCGAAATGAAGGACTCCGTGCTCAACGATGCCTTGGTGATACCCAACAGCACAGGCTCGAAACACGCAGGCACTTTCTCTTCTTCCTCCATTCGGTCGTTTTCTTCCAGCAGCCGCGAACGGTCCACCTGTTCTCCCCGCAGGAAGCAGGAATCGCCCGGATCGGTGATTTCGACCTTGCGCAGCATCTGGCGGATGATCACCTCGATGTGCTTGTCGTTGATCTTCACGCCCTGGAGACGGTAGACGTCCTGGATTTCCTTGACGAGATAGGAAGCCAGCTCGGCGATCCCGCGCAGCCGTAGGATATCGTGCGGGGTCAGCTCGCCTTCGGCGATGGTTTCACCCTGCTCCACATGCTCGCCTTCGAACACCGTGATATTGCGCCATTTCGGCACCATGACCTCGTGCTGCTCGCCACTCGCGTCGGTGATGACGAGGCGGCGCTTACCCTTGGTTTCCTTGCCGAAGGAAACCGTGCCGGTCGCCTCGGCCAGGATGGCAGGATCCTTGGTCTTGCGCGCTTCAAACAGGTCCGCGACGCGTGGCAGACCGCCGGTGATGTCGCGGGTTTTACTGGATTCCTGAGGAATCCTCGCCAGGACGTCGCCGACCTCTACCAGATCGCCGTCGCGGATGCCGATGATCGCCCCTGCCGGCAGGAAGTACTGTGCGGTGATTTCGGTCGAAGGGATGAAGATGTCGTTGCCCTCCTCGTCCACCAGTTTCACCAGAGGCCGCAGTTCCTTACCCGCGCCGCCGCGCTGCTTGGGATCGATGACCACCATCGAGCTCAGACCCGTCATTTCGTCGGACTGCTCGCGGACGGTTACGCCTTCGACGAAGTCGATCAGCTTGGCGCGGCCCCGCACCTCGGATACGACCGGGTGGGTATGAGGATCCCAGTTCACCACGATCTGGCCGGCCTTGACCGCACCGCCTTCCCGCACCGACAAAACCGCACCGTAGGGGATCTTGTAACGCTCGCGTTCGCGGCCGTGCTCATCGATCACGCTGATTTCGCCCGAACGCGATACGGCGACCAGGGCGTTGTCGCGGTTGACTACGGTTTTGAGATTGGTCAGACGGATCTGGCCGCTCGACTTCACCTCGACATTGCTGATCGCCGCCGACCGCGATGCCGCACCGCCGATGTGGAAGGTGCGCATGGTCAGCTGCGTGCCAGGCTCGCCGATCGACTGCGCCGCGATCACGCCGATGGCCTCGCCGTGGTTGACCTTGTGGCCCCGACCGAGATCGCGTCCGTAGCAGGAGGCGCACACGCCGTAGCGCGTCTTACAGGTAATGACGGAACGTACCCGTACGTTGTCGACACCGTACTGCTCCAGTAGTTGCACCGCGCGCTCGTCCAGCATCGCCCCGGCTTCCAGCAGCACCTCTCCAGTCGCAGGATCGGCCGCGTACTCCGCCAGAACTCGGCCGAGCACCCGCTCAGCCAAAGGTTCGACAACGTCGCCGCCTTCGATCAGCGGCGACATCAGCAGGCCATCCATCGTTCCGCAATCGTCCTCGGTGATGACCAAGTCCTGAGCGACATCGACCAGACGCCGGGTCAAGTAACCCGAATTGGCCGTCTTGAGTGCCGTATCGGCCAAGCCTTTACGCGCACCGTGAGTCGAAATGAAGTACTGCAATACCGTCAGGCCTTCGCGGAAATTTGCCGTGATGGGCGTCTCGATGATGGAGCCGTCCGGCTTCGCCATCAGACCGCGCATACCGGCCAACTGGCGGATCTGGGCCGCCGAGCCTCGGGCACCGGAGTCGGCCATCATGAAGACCGAGTTGAAAGACTTTTGCTTGACGGTGGTGCCGTTTTCACCTGCCACCTCGTCTACCCCCAGGCCTTCCATCATCACCTTGGCCACTTGGTCGTTCGCATGCGACCAGATGTCGACGACTTTGTTGTAACGCTCACCGTCGGTTACGAGGCCGGATGCAAACTGGTTCTGGATTTCCTTCACTTCGCGTTCTGCGGCCTGGATGATCTCGTCCTTGCGGGCGGGAATCTCCATGTCTTCGACGCCGAACGAGACGCCGGCCCGCGTCGCATGAGAGAAACCGAGATACATCAGCTGGTCGGCGAAAATAACGCTGGCCTTGATGCCCAAGGTGCGATACGCGTGGTTGATCAGTCGCGAAATGGCCTTCTTGGTCATGTCGACATTGACCATCTCGAAAGGAATCCCTTCCGGCACGATGTTCCAGATCAGCGCGCGGCCCACGGTCGTCTCGAAACGCTTCGTGACATCGGTACGCTCGCCGTTTTCGCCCAGGACCACCTCGCGCATCCGTACTTGCACCTTCGCATGCAAATCCACGGCCCCGTTGAGAAACGCCTGCTCCGCCTCGTCGATGCTGGAGAAAATCATGCCTTCGCCTTTGGCGAAGCTGCGTTCGCGGCTCATGTAGTACAAACCCATGACCACGTCCTGGGTCGGATTGATGATGGGCTCGCCGTTGGCCGGAGACAGAATATTGTTGGTCGCCATCATCAGAGACCGGGCCTCGAGCTGCGCTTCCAGCGACAGCGGCACGTGTACCGCCATCTGGTCGCCGTCGAAGTCGGCGTTGAACGCCGTACAGACCAGCGGGTGCAGCTGAATGGCTTTGCCCTCGATCAGTGTCGGCTCGAACGCCTGGATGCCCAGGCGGTGCAGCGTCGGCGCGCGGTTCAGCATGACCGGGTGTTCCCGGATGACTTCGTCCAGAATATCCCAGACTTCGGGCGCTTCGCGCTCCACCATCTTCTTGGCCGCTTTGATGGTGGTAGCGAGTCCGCGGAACTGTAGCTTGCTGAAGATGAACGGCTTGAACAGCTCCAGCGCCATTTTCTTGGGCAGGCCGCACTGGTGCAAACGCAGGGTCGGACCTACCACGATGACGGAACGGCCCGAGTAGTCCACGCGCTTGCCCAGCAGGTTCTGGCGGAAGCGACCCTGCTTGCCCTTGATCATATCGGCCAGCGACTTCAGCGGACGCTTGTTCGAACCGGTGATAGCGCGGCCGCGGCGGCCGTTGTCCAACAGCGCGTCGACAGACTCCTGCAGCATGCGCTTTTCGTTGCGCACGATGATGTCCGGCGCATTGAGATCCAAGAGCCGCTTGAGACGGTTGTTGCGGTTGATGACTCGGCGGTAGAGGTCGTTCAGATCGCTGGTGGCGAAACGGCCGCCATCCAGCGGAACCAGCGGGCGCAGATCCGGAGGCAGCACCGGCAACACGGTCAGAATCATCCATTCCGGACGATTGTTCGATGCCAGCATCGATTCGATCGCCTTCAAGCGCTTGGTGTATTTCTTTATCTTGGTTTCCGAATTGGTGCCGTTGATTTCCTCTCGCAACTGCACAACCTCGGCCGGAAGGTCCATGGTGCGCAGCAACTCGCGGATCGCTTCGGCCCCCATCTTGGCGGTGAACTCGTCATCGTGCTGCTCGAGCTGCTTCTGGTACTCCTCTTCGCCGAGAAGCTGCCCACGGTTGAGCGGCGTCATGCCGGGATCGATCACTACGTAGGACTCGAAATAAAGCACGCGCTCGATTTCTCGCAACTGCATATCGAGCAACAGCGCGATACGCGAAGGCAACGACTTGAGAAACCAGATGTGCGCGACCGGGCTCGCCAACTCGATGTGCCCCATGCGCTCGCGGCGCACTTTGGACAAGGTGACTTCTACGCCACATTTTTCGCAGATCACGCCGCGGTGCTTGAGCCGCTTGTATTTGCCGCACAAACATTCGTAGTCGCTCACCGGCCCGAAAATCTTGGCACAGAACAAACCATCGCGCTCCGGTTTGAAGGTACGGTAGTTAATGGTCTCAGGCTTCTTCACTTCGCCATAGGACCAGGAACGGATCATGTCCGGCGAAGCCAGGCTGATGCGGATCGCATCGAACTCTTCGCTCTGAGTCTGGCGCTTCAGAAAATTGATCAAATCTTTCACGGATTATCTCCCACTCATCAATTCGGTCGGGCAGCCGCGCACGGCTGCCTGCTGCGCGCGGCGACGATCAGTCCTGTTCAAGCTCAATGTTGATGCCAAGCGAGCGAATCTCCTTGATCAACACGTTGAAGGACTCTGGCATGGCGGCTTCCATGCGGTGATCGCCGTCGACGATGTTCTTGTACATCTTGGTTCTGCCGTTCACGTCGTCGGATTTCACCGTCAGCATTTCCTGCAAGGTGTAGGCGGCGCCGTAGGCTTCCAGCGCCCAGACTTCCATTTCACCGAAACGCTGGCCGCCGAACTGGGCTTTGCCGCCCAGCGGCTGTTGAGTCACCAGACTGTACGGACCGGTGGAGCGCGCATGCATCTTGTCATCGACCAGATGGTTGAGCTTCAGCATATACATGTAGCCGACCGTTACCGGCCGGTCGAAAAGGTCGCCGGTGCGTCCATCGTAGAGAGTCGCCTGGCCGCTGGTCGGAAGATCGGCTAGCCGCAGCATAGCCTTGATGTCCTCTTCCGTCGCTCCATCAAATACCGGTGTCGCCATCGGTACTCCGCCTTTAAGATTGCCGGCAAGTTCCATGACTTCGGCGTCGGTCAGACTGCCGATATCTTCCTGGCGGCCGCTCAAGTTGTAGACCTGAGTGAGGAACGACCTGAGCTCCTCGAGCTTCGCCTTGGCCTCCAGCATCCGCCCGATCTTCAGGCCTACACCTTTGGCCGCCCAGCCGAGGTGGGTTTCCAGCACCTGACCGACGTTCATACGCGAAGGCACGCCCAGCGGGTTCAACACGATATCGACCGGGGTTCCGTCTTCCAGATAGGGAATATCCTCCACCGGCACGATCCGGGAGATGACGCCCTTGTTGCCGTGCCGGCCAGCCATCTTGTCGCCAGGCTGGATACGGCGCTTGACCGCCAAATACACCTTGACCATTTTGAGCACGCCCGGAGCAAGATCGTCGCCCATGGTGATCTTGCGGCGCTTTTCCTCAAGGCGTTTGGCGATTTCCTCGCGCTGCAGTGCAATCTGCTCGGCAATGGCTTCGATCTGGAGGTTGACATCCTCGTCCTGCAAGCGAATTTCGAGCCATTGCGCCGGCTTGATCGAATCCAGGTACTCCCGCGTCACGGCCGCGCCCCGCTTCAAGCCGCCGGGCCCGATATCGGCAACTTTGCCCAGCACCATCTGTTCGGCGCGCTGGTAGAAGTCCTTCTCGATGATGCGGAGCTGGTCGTTCAGGTCCTTACGCACCTGTTCAATCTCGGCCTCCTCGATCTGACGGGCACGCTCGTCTTTCTTCACACCGTCGCGGGTGAAGACCTGCACGTCGATCACCGTGCCGTCCATGCCTGAAGGCACGCGCAACGAGGTATCCTTCACATCGGACGCCTTCTCGCCGAAAATCGCCCGCAGCAATTTTTCTTCCGGCGTGAGCTGAGTCTCGCCTTTGGGCGTGACCTTGCCTACCAGAATATCGCCGGCCTTGACCTCCGCACCAATGTAGACGATGCCGGATTCGTCCAGCTTCGCCAGCGCAGCCTCGCCTACGTTCGGGATGTCCGCGGTGATTTCCTCGGGCCCCAACTTGGTATCACGGGCAACGCAGGTCTTTTCCTCGATATGAATCGTAGTGAAACGGTCATCCTGCACCACCCGCTCCGAGATCAAGATCGAGTCCTCGAAGTTGTAACCGTTCCAGGGCATGAACGCGACCAGCAGGTTCTGCCCCAGCGCCAGTTCGCCCATGTCGGTCGACGGGCCGTCTGCCAATACGTCGTTGCGCGCCACCACGTCGCCAGGTTTCACCAGCGGTTTCTGGTTGATGCAGGTATTCTGATTGGAACGGGTGTACTTGGTCAGTCCGTAGATATCGACGCCCGGAACGCCCGCTTCGGTCTCCGCATCGTTGACACGGACCACGATGCGGCTCGCGTCAACGAACTCAACGGTGCCGCCGCGCTTGGCTACGACCGCAACGCCGGAATCCCGTGCGACGATGCGCTCCATCCCAGTACCCACCAAAGGCTTTTCGGTGCGCAAAGTCGGCACCGCCTGGCGCTGCATATTCGAGCCCATCAACGCGCGGTTGGCGTCGTCGTGCTCCAGGAACGGAATCAGCGACGCAGCAACCGACACGATCTGTTTGGACGATACGTCCATATAGTTGATGTTTTCGCGCAAACCCAGCGTAAACTCGTCCTTATGGCGGCAGGACACCAGGTCATCCTTGAGCATGCCGTTCTCATCGACCGAGGCGCTAGCCTGAGCGATGTAGTACTGGCCCTCTTCAATGGCGGACAGGTATTCGATCTCCCCCGTCACCCGGCCATCGACTACCTTGCGGTAAGGCGTTTCCAGGAAACCGTATTCGTTGGTGCGCGAATAAACGGCAAGCGAGTTGATCAGACCGATATTCGGACCTTCGGGGGTTTCGATCGGGCAAACACGGCCGTAATGCGTGGTGTGCACGTCGCGGACCTCGAAGCCCGCACGTTCGCGCGCCAAACCGCCCGGCCCCAGAGCCGAAACGCGCCGTTTGTGCGTAACTTCCGACAACGGGTTGTTCTGGTCCATGAACTGGGAAAGCTGGCTAGAGCCGAAAAACTCCTTAATCGAGGCCGCTACCGGCTTGGCATTGATAATTTCCTGGGGCATCAGACTGTCGGCGTCCGGCAGCGACAGCCGTTCCTTCACTGCGCGCTCAACCCGCACCAAGCCGAGCCTGAACTGGTTTTCCACCATTTCCCCAACCGAACGAACGCGCCGGTTGCCGAGATGATCGATATCGTCGACGGTCCCGCCACCGTTGCGGATGTTGATCAGTTCCTTTAGGACGGAAATGATGTCGCCGTTTTCGAGCACGCCGGGGCCGGTGGGATCTGCTCTTCCCAGGCGCCGGTTGAATTTCATCCTACCGACGGCCGACAGATCATAACGCTCGGCGGTGAAGAACAGATTTTCGAACAGCGTCTGCGCGGCCTCCTTGGTCGGCGGCTCGCCCGGACGCATCATGCGATAGATTTCCACCAACGCGTCCAACTGCGTTTCTGTGAGGTCGATCCGCATGGTGTTGGAAATGTAAGGCCCGCGATCGAGATCGTTGACATACAGCGTCCGGATTTCCGGGACTGCCGCCCCAACGAGGCGCGCGTAGACGTCTTCGGTGATTTCCTGGTTCACCTTAGCGATGAGCTCGCCGGTCGACGTGTCGACGACGTTGTGCGCGAGCACTTTTCCGTACAGGTAATCTTTCGGCACATCGAGCAGGCTGACGTTTTCCTTCTGCAGCACCCGGATGTGGCGCGCCGTGATCCGGTGATCCTTCTCAACGACCAATTGATCCCCGATCCGGATGTCGAAACTCGCGATATCGCCCCGCAGACGCTCCGGTATCAGTTCGAGCTGAACGCCTGCCGAAGAAAGCAGGAAGCGGTTAGTGTCGAAAAAATGACCAATGATTTGCTCATTGTCGAATCCGAGCGCCCGCAGCAGCACTGACGCCGGCAGCTTGCGGCGGCGGTCGATGCGGACGAACACGCAGTCTTTATGGTCGAATTCGAAATCCAGCCAAGAACCGCGGTACGGAATGATTCTGGCGTTGAACAGCAGTTTTCCGGAGGAATGCGTTTTGCCGCGGTCATGATCGAAAAACACACCCGGCGAACGATGCAACTGCGACACAATCACCCGCTCGGTTCCGTTGATGACGAAGGTGCCGTTATCTGTCATGAGCGGGATCTCGCCCATGTAGATTTCCTGCTCCTTGATGTCCTTGACTACTTTGGCATTCGCCGGCGCCTCCTTGTCGTACACCACCAGGCGTACGAGCACGCGCAAGGGGGCGGCATAGGTCGTTCCGCGTTGCTGGCACTCCTTGACATCAAACACCGGATCGCCCAGACGATAGCTCACATATTCCAACACGATGTTGCCGGAATGGCTTTTAATAGGAAAAACCGATTTCAACGCCGCATGCAGCCCCTCGTCGCACCTGCCGGACGGCTGCTTGTCGAGTTGCAAAAATCGCCGGTACGAGTCAACCTGTGTCGCCAGAAGATAAGGGACTTCCAGCACGTCCTGGCGCTTTCCGAAACTCTTGCGAATTCGTTTTTTCTCGGTAAACGAGTAAGCCATGTTGGTTCCTGACCTGAGTTGGTTTGCTTGAAATATCGTGAGCCCAATGCCTTCGGAAGGCGGCGGCGTCGGCAGTTACGGGAATTTGCCTGTGCTCGTCATCGGGTTGCCACGGGTAAACGGAGGATGGCGCCGCTGCATAGACGGAAAATCGGACGGTAAAAGGTAACCGATTCCGCAACAATCCGCAAACGCCGAAAGGCCGGCAGCGCTACGCTGCCAGCCTGATTCGAAGCTTTCTCTTAAAAAGAGAGGGTACGCAACGTTACTTAACGTCTACAGCTGCGCCGGCTTCTTCCAGCTTCTTCTTGACGTCATCGGCTTCCTGCTTGGAAACGCCTTCCTTGACGGTAGAGGGAACGCCCTCGACCAGATCCTTCGCCTCCTTCAGGCCCAGGCCGGTGATCTCGCGGATCGCCTTAATCACGTTGACTTTGTTGGCGCCGAAGCTGGTCATGACCACATCGAACTCGGTCTTCTCTTCGGCTGCCGGTGCCGCCGCGCCAGCTGCTGCCGGAGCCACTGCGACCGCTGCTGCCGCGGAAACGCCGAACTTCTCTTCCATTGCCGAAATGAGATCCACGATCTCCATCACGGTCATATTGGAAATAGTCTCAAGGATATCTTCTTTGGAAACTGCCATAATAATTTACTCCGAAATGTCTTTCTGCTGGTCCGGCGGTTTACGCCGCCTGCTTCTGATCCCGAACCGCCGCCACGGTACGCACGAACTTCGCGTGCGGTTCCGCCAGGGTGCGAACGAACTTCTCGATCGGCGCCTTCATCGTGCCCATCAACATGCTGAGCGCCTGCTCGCGGTTCGGCAGCGAAGCCAAACGCTCGAGCTCGGAAGGACCGTATTGTTTGCCGCCAACCGCCACCAACTTGACGACGAGTTTGTCGTTAGTCTTGGCGAATGCGCTGACCACGCGAGCCGCGGAACCCGGATCTTCAAGGGAGAACGCTAGGATCAAGGGGCCCACTAAACCATCCTGCATGCACGAGAAACTCGTGCCTTCAACGGCTTTGCGCGCCAAGGTGTTCTTGACGACGCGCAGGTATACCCCGGATTCCCGCGCTTCCTTGCGGAGCTGGGTCAGAGCGGAGACGCTTAGGCCCCGGTACTCTGCCGCAACTGCGGAGTGCGCTTGGGCGGCAACGGCTGCTACCTCGGCGACGACTGCTTTTTTGTCATCGAGTCTTAGTGCCACTCGTTACCTCCAGAAAAAACTGAATAGTTTGGGAACCATTCAGAGCCTTGCCACCCCGACCAAAGCCGGGGACTCTTGTAACGGCTCCTTTCACCGATCTTCGGCTGCAGTCACCGTCTGCGCAGGCTGGTCGATTAAGTGCCTGAAGCACACCTGCGGTCTTTGACGGTTACCGGAAACCCGGCAACCCAAAGTTCTATTTTTTGCCTATGGATCTATGCCGCAAGCGTATTCTGATCCACCATCAAGCCGGGCCCCATGGTCGACGATACCGTGACCTTCTTGACGTACACGCCCTTCGAGGTGCTCGGTTTGAGCTTCTTGAGATCTGCCAGAAGAGCTTCCAGATTCTCTTTCAGCGCTGCGGGATCGAAGCTGATTTTGCCGATCGTGCAGTGGATAATGCCTTTCTTATCGGTACGGTAGCGCACCTGACCAGCCTTCGCGTTCTTGACGGCCGTAGCGACATCCGGGGTCACGGTGCCGGTTTTCGGATTTGGCATCAGTCCGCGCGGACCGAGAATCTGACCCAGCTGTCCCACGACGCGCATGGCATCCGGCGCCGCGATGACGACATCGAAATTCAGTTCGCCAGCCTTGACCTGGGCACCCAGATCGTCCATGCCGACGATGTCGGCACCGGCGGCCAGGGCCGCCTCGGCATTAGCCCCCTGCGCAAACACCGCCACGCGCACCGACTTGCCGGTACCGTGGGGCAACACGGTCGCTCCGCGTACGGCCTGATCGGACTTGCGAGGATCTACGCCCAGATTGACGGAAACATCCACTGCTTCGACGAATTTGACGGAGCTAACCGACTTCAGAACATCAAAGGCCTCTTCGATCGCATAGGCCTTACCGGGCTGCACCTTTTCTTTGATCGACTTGAGTCGCTTGGTCAAACGAGCCATCACATACCCTCCACAATCAGACCCATGCTGGTCGCGCTCCCCGCAATGGTGCGGACCGCCGCATCCATATCCGCCGCCGTCAAGTCCGGCATCTTCATTTTGGCGATTTCTTCCAACTGCGCGCGAGTCACTGTGCCGACCTTATCAGTATTCGGTTTCGAGCTACCGGACTTAAGGCCGAGAGCCTTCTTCAGCAACACCGAGGCAGGCGGTGTCTTGGTGATGAAAGTGAAGCTGCGGTCCGCGTAAACGGTGATGACGACGGGCAGCGGCAAGCCTTTTTCGACATTCTGGGTCTGGGCGTTAAATGCCTTGCAGAATTCCATGATGTTGACGCCGCGCTGGCCCAAAGCCGGACCGACCGGCGGGCTCGGATTGGCCTCGCCGGCCTTAACCTGAAGCTTGATGTAACCTGTAATTTTCTTTGCCATTTTCTGACTCCTATGGGTACGAACGCCTGTTAGGCTCCCCTAAATAAAAAAGGGCCCGCGACGATCACCGCAGCGCCCTCGTTACAACCGCCCGGCTCAGCCCTTTTCGACTTGCCCGAATTCGAGTTCGACGGGCGTAGACCGTCCAAAAATCAGCACGGAAACTCTGAGCTTGCTCTTCTCGTAGTTGACTTCTTCGACGACGCCATTGAAATCCTTGAACGGACCGTCGATCACCCGAACCACCTCGCCGACCTCGTAGAGCACCTTGTGCTTAGGCTTCTTGACTCCCTCTTCGACACGAGCCAGGATAGCCTCGGCCTCAGCGTCGGTAATCGGCGCAGGCCGATCCGGAGTCCCGCCAATGAAACCCAATACCCGCGGCACATCGCGTACCAAATGCCAGGTATCGTCATTGAGCTCCATCTGCACCAGGACGTAGCCCGGAAAAAACTTGCGCTCGCCTTTGCGCTGCTGCCCTTGGCGCATTTCGAGCACTTCTTCAGTCGGCACCAGTATCTTGCCGAAATAGTGCTCAAGTCCAGCGCGGACTATACGTTCCTCAAGCGAACGCTTAACCCGATTCTCGAAATTGGAATAAGCCTGGATAACATACCAGCGTAGCGACACGACGCCCCCTACCCCGTAATCGAGGTGATTGCCCAAAACAGGAGCATATCGAGCAACCAGAGAAACACTCCAACGAAAAATACCAGAGCGACCACCATCAGTGTGGCCTGCACAGCCTCCTGCCGCGTTGGCCATACCACCTTGCGCACTTCGATGCGAGACTCCCGGAAAAATCCGAGCAATACCTGACCCGGAGCCGTCGTAGATGCCAGCGCTGCCGCCAATACGCCAAGCCCCACCACTCCGAGAGCGCGATAGACGACGGAAAAGTCGCTGAAGTAGTAGTAGCCGACCACACCGGCAACCAGAAATACCAGCGCAAGAACAAGCTTGGCGGTATCTAAACCAGAAGCACTGGATTCGGAAGTAGTTTGAATAGACATGCGCCGGACTACTGAAAAATAAGACAGGGCGCCCTTACAGGGCGCCCACATCATGTTGTGGCAGGCCAGGAGGGGCTCGAACCCCCAACCTGCGGTTTTGGAGACCGCTGCTCTACCAATTGAGCTACTGACCTAAATCGCAGGCGAGCGGACAATGCCGCTCAACCGCCGTTACTCGATAATCTTGGAGACAACGCCCGCACCCACGGTGCGGCCGCCTTCGCGCACTGCAAATCGCAAGCCTTCGTCCATGGCAATCGGGGCAATCAGCTTGACGACCACTTTCACGTTGTCGCCCGGCATCACCATCTCTACGCCTTCCGGCAACGTGACCGCTCCGGTCACGTCGGTGGTCCGGAAATAGAACTGCGGACGGTAGCCATTGAAAAACGGGGTGTGACGACCGCCTTCGTCTTTCGACAGGACGTAAATCTCGGCTTCGAAGTGCGTGTGCGGGGTGATGGAGCCCGGCTTGGCCAGCACTTGGCCGCGCTCGACGTCTTCACGCTTGGTGCCGCGCAGCAGGACGCCGACATTGTCTCCAGCCTGCCCTTGGTCCAGCAGCTTGCGGAACATTTCCACGCCGGTACAGGTGGTCTTGACCGTGGGCTTGATGCCGACGATTTCAATTTCCTCGCCAACCTTGATGATGCCGCGCTCGACGCGTCCGGTAACGACCGTGCCGCGTCCGGAAATCGAGAAGACGTCTTCGATCGGCATGAGGAAGGGCCGGTCGATGGCGCGCTCGGGCTCCGGAATGTAGTCATCCAGCGCTTGCACCAGAGCTTCAACGGCGGGTACGCCGATTTCGCTGGTGTCTCCTTCCAAGGCTTTCAGGGCGGAGCCTTTGATGATCGGGATGTCGTCGCCGGGGAAGTCGTATTTGGAGAGCAGTTCGCGCAGCTCCATTTCGACCAGTTCCACCAGTTCAGGATCGTCAACCATGTCGGCCTTGTTCAGGAACACGACGATGTAAGGTACGCCGACCTGGCGCGCCAGCAGAATGTGTTCGCGGGTCTGCGGCATCGGGCCATCGGCGGCGGAGCAGACCAGGATCGCGCCGTCCATCTGGGCAGCGCCGGTGATCATGTTCTTGACGTAGTCGGCGTGCCCGGGGCAGTCGACATGCGCGTAGTGACGGCCGGGCGATTCGTATTCAACATGCGCGGTAGCAATGGTAATACCGCGAGCGCGCTCTTCCGGGGCCGCGTCGATCTGGTCGTACGCCTTGAATTCACCACCGAACTTTGCCGCCATGCACTTGGTCAGGGCCGCCGTCAGCGTCGTCTTCCCATGATCCACGTGACCTATCGTTCCCACATTCACATGCGGTTTCGTGCGCGTAAACTT